>NZ_JBEXGX010000063.1:0-22280 GCF_040607495.1 Streptomyces sp. NPDC005281
GACACGAACCAGCGCCCCGCACCGTCACGGGACACGGTCACCGTGGTCGGCTCCGCCCCGGCGGGCAGGGGCCGCGACCAGCGGATGTCCAGCGGAGCGGTCATCTTCGCCAAGGTCAACTGCCCGCCATGCCACTTGAAGGCGGATCGGGTGTACTCCGCCGACGCCCTCGACTTCTTCCGCGACTTGTACCGCGGGTACTTGGCCCGCCGGGCGAAGAAGTTCCCGAAGGCTGTTTGAAGATGCCGCAGCGCCTGCTGCAACGGCACCGAGGAAACCTCCGCCAGAAAGACGAGATCCTCGGTCTTCTTCCACTGCGTCAGCGCGGCGGACGACTGCGCGTAGGACACACGGCGCTGCTCGCCGTACCAGGCCCGGGTGCGCTCCTCCAACGCCTTGTTGTACACGAGACGGACGCAGCCGAACGTGCGCGACAGCTCGGCTGCCTGCTCGTCCGCCGGATAGAAGCGGTACTTGAAAGCCCGCTTGACCCGCTGCGTCATATCTCTCACGGTATCAAATTCCATGTATGCGACGGCTGTCGGCCGGTGGGCGGTGCACGCCGGTCCGCCCTCCCGGCGAACCGGCTTTCCCAGCCCTGCTCCGCAGGAGCTTCGTTTCCTCCCCGTCCTGAAGGCCGGGGTATCCACGAAGGAGAAACCCGATGACAGAGCGCCCCGAGGTCACCGTCGTCCACCGGCCGGACCGGTCCCCCGCCTGCGACGACGGGTTTGCCGGGCTGCTGGCGGCCTACCATCTGCGGACGCAGGCCGAGAAGGGCAAGGCCGTTGCCGACGTGGACGGACTGCCCGACCGCTACCGGGCGGAGATCTCGGACCCGCGGACCGCGTTCGTCGACGATGTCGTGCTCCTGGCCCTCAGCGGGGACACCGCCGTGGGATGCCTGGTGGTGACCGCGCCCGCCGATGGGCCGTCGGAGATCAAGAGGCTCTGGACGGACCCGGCGTTCCGGGGCCGGGGCGTCGCGTCCGGCCTGCTCGGTGCCGCGCTCGAACATGCCGCGAAGAGCGGCGTGAGCGGTGTGCGGCTGTCGGTGTGGAGCTGGCGGACCGGAGCGATCGCCCTGTACGAACGGCTCGGCTTCACCGTCACCGAATCGTGGGACGAACGAGATCAACTGGTCTGCATGCAGCGCGCGGTGTGAGTGGACGGAGGGATCTGGCGGGCGTTTCTCGTGAAGTCCGGCCCGAAGTCGGGCTGTACGTAAGGTGCTTGAACCTCCATGACCGGGTCGGACGGGGTCTCCCACTTGCTGGGTCAAGTTCCGCCAGGTCACAGGTCTGTCCCAGCGGGCTGCGGCCGTGAGCAACTGCCGGACCGGGGCGGGAACCACCGCCCTTGGCCGCCCGCGGCGCCGTGTGAAGCCGTATCCAGGGCCCTGTCCCCAGTCGGACAACGGCAGGGACGGGGCCGGCTCGGGTGGGCGTGGCGGGGCGCGACCGGGCAAGGCTCGCATCGACAGTGGTCGTGCGTGTAACAGGCCTGTATTACCCGCTGGTTGGACGGAACGTGCTGTCCGGGCGGACGGCTCTTGCTGGTCAGAAACGCTCGCTCGCAGCGAGCCGCCGGCACCGCCAACCGATATTGAGGAACAAAACGATGCGCGTTCACAAGCTCACCTTCGCCGCCCTGGCTGTTGCCGCGGGCCTCTCGCTCACGGCCTGCCAGAACGGGGATGACGGTTCGGGGCAGAGCGCACCGTCCGCCGCGTCCGGTGCGAAGTCCCCGGGCGGCGGTTCGAGTTCGAACGGTTCCGACCAGGCCGGCGGTTCGACCTCGGGCGGTTCGGATCAGAGCGGCGGGACGGGCGGCGCCGGAAAGGGGACGAGCGCCGGGACCGGCTCCAGCGGCAGCGGCAAGGTCGAAAGGTGCCACACCGACGGGCTGGAGATCACGGCGAAGGACAACACCATCAGCGGTGACCCCGACGGCACCGTCGCGGTCCAGCTGAAGAACCGCGGCAGCCGGGACTGCGCGATCTCCGGGTACGCGGGCGTCGACCTGAAGACGGCTTCGGGAACGGTGTCCGCGAAGCGCACGGGTCAGCGGGCCGACCAGGCGATCCTCAAGAGCGGGCAGTCGACGGCCTTCGGCGTCACCTACCCGCTCAACAAGTCGGGCGGCTCCGGCGTCCGCATCACGGGTCTGCTGGTGACCCCGCCGAACGAGACCAAGACGGTCACTCTCGCCTGGCCTGGCGCCGCTTCGCTGCCGGTCACGGACGGCTCCGGCGCCCCGGTGAAGGTCGGCCCGGTCGGAAGCGCCGGTCAGGGCGGCTGACCGGCACGCCCAGGAACCGCGGCCCCGGACCCGTGGCCGCTCGGTTCCGTGCGTCACCTAGGGGTGTGCCCCGATACCCGCGCCGCGGTCGCCTGCCTACCATCGTGAGTAGTGCCGAACTTCCGGCATCCGTTTCCTTCCGCACCCAACTCGTGCGCCACGGAGGCCCGATGAAGGCGATCGCCCAGGACCGGTACGGCTCACCCGGCGTCTTGGAGCTCAGAGAGGTCGACACGCCGACCGTCGCCGGCCGTGAGGTGCTGGTTCGCGTTCGCGCGGCCTCGGTCAACGCCCGCGACTGGCATCTCATGCGGGGCGACCCATACCTCGCACGCTTGGCGCTCGGCTTGAGAGTGCCGAGGACGAAGATCCGGGGCACGGACTTCGCGGGCACGGTGACGGCGGTGGGCCAGGACGTGAAGCGGTTCCGTCCCGGCGACGAGGTGTTCGGGGAAGTCGACGGCGCGTTCGCCGAGTACGTGTGTGCCCGGGACGACGTGGTGGAGCCGAAACCGGAAGCGCTGTCGTTCGAGCAGGCAGCCGCGTTGCCGCTGGCGGGGAACACCGCGCTGATGGGTCTGCGTGACCTGGGACAAGTGCGGCCGGGACAGCAGGTGTTGGTGAACGGCGCCTCCGGCGGGGTGGGCACCTTCGCCGTACAGATCGTCAAGGCGTTCGGCGCGGAAGTGACCGGCGTGTGCAGTACGAGAAACCTGGAACTGGTCGGGTCACTGGGCGCGGATCACCTGGTCGACTACACCCGGGAGGACTTCACTCGGAGCGCGCGGCGGTACGACGTCGTGTTCGACCTGGTGGGCAACCGCTCACTGACCGAGCTCCGCCGCACTCTGAAACCCACCGGGCGGCTCGTGCTGTCCGGTGGGGGCGTCTTCGAAGGCGGGAGTGTCTTCGGGCCGATGGGGCTCATCCTCAAGGGGCAGGTCATGTCACTCTTCGCCCGCGACCGGCTGTTCGTCCTGACGGCGACGCCGAGCCAGGAGAACCTGGCCTCGCTGCGGGAACTCGCCGACTCCGGGAAACTCACCCCGGTCATCGACCGCACCTACCCCTTGAGCGAAGCGCCCGAGGCCATTCGGTACCTCGAAGGGGAGCACGCGCGCGCGAAGGTCGTCATCACCGTCTGACGGGGTGCCGGCGCACGGGCGCACGGGCGCACGGGCGCAGCAAACACCCTTACGCTTCCGGAGCCGATGCCCTGACCCTGCCGTTCGCGGCTACGGCGTCGTTCGCGGCTACGGCGTCGCTCGTGGCTATGGCGCCGGAAAGGCGAGGCGCAGACCGTTCTTCTCCGCGGCCCGGTGGAGCGACGGGACGAGCGTGGCGCGCAGGGAGCGGACCTCGGTGGCGTGGTCCGCGAGGAAGCGGGCGCGCAGCCGCAGGCGTGCCGGCTCTCGTACGGCCTCGACGGGACGCATGCACTCCGCGTACGTGCTGCCGAGGGCACGTTCGACGACGGGCAGCCGGTCGGGGGCGACGGTCTGTTCCTGGGTGTCGGCGAGGGCGAAGAAGCCGTTCTCGTCACGGACCTGGATCCCGTGTCCGGCCAGGCAGCCCGGCAGGGTGCGCAGGGCCCGCAGTACGGCGGGATCGCGGCGCAGGGAGACCAGCGTGTCGAACCACCTCCCCTGGAGTGCGGCGTAGCTGTCACGCAACTTGGAAGCGGCGGCCGTCCCGTCGGCAAGGCACCGGCGTACGACGGCTGTGCCGGCCGTACCCGCTGTGCCAGCCGAACCCGCCGTGGTGTCCGCGCCCGACGTTGCGCCGTTCCCACCGGGTACCGCGGTGCCGGTATTCGCCGTGCCACTCGTCGCCGGCCCGGCTGCGACGGCGGGGACCGCGGCACTCTCGCTCAGCCCGTGCAGGGCGATGAATGCCAGGTCGGGGAGTTCGTAGTACCGGATGAACGTGAGCGGAGCCTGCTCGGGCAGGGCGGTCCCGTGGTCGCGGGCGCACTTCGTCGCGGTGGTGCGCGCCTCCTGTCGTACGAAGACGTCCAGGCCCTGGGTCCACCGGGTCTCGGCGCCTGTCGCGGGCAGGACCATGCGGACCGGGTCGTCGGGCAGGGCGGAGCTGAGGCGGGCGGCGGACACGCGCGCGGAAGCGGACGGGGCCGCCGATGGGGCGGGGTCGGCCGAGCAGGCCGCGGCGAGCAGAACGGCGACCGCGACGACCGCGGCCTGCCCATTGGCCCGGCACCGGCGCCGGTCGGCCGGACGGACCATCCGGATCACTCCCCCGTCTCTTGTCTTTCCGCCATCTCTGCTCTTTCCGCTCGCCCGTGTTTCCCGGGCGGGGGTGCCGTCGGCCTGCGCCGACGACACCCCCGGGCGACATGGAAACCGGGTCGGTGGCATTCAGCCCCGGTCAGTGCGTGATCTTGACGGAGTCGCCGCCGTCGAGCTGGCTCGCCACCGTGAACGGGGTGTTGTCGTTGACGTCGGTGCACAGCCAGTAGGTGGAGTCGTTGACGCTGTGGCTGCCGTCGGAGGCCCAGACATAGCCCTTGGTGCAGGTGTGCCAGACGCCGCTGGAGTTGCGCAGCCGGCCGGCGTAGTAGTCCCCGTACGGGGAGGTCGAGTCGTCCGAGTAGGTGAGGTTGAGGTCACCGCAGCTGCTAGTGGCGGACTTGTAACGGATGGTCCCCACGCCCTCGTTGCCCCCGGTGGTGAGCGTCGAGGTCACGCAGGCCTGCGGGGCGGCGGAGGCCGCTGGAGCGAGCGTCAGACAGGTCGCGGCGGACACGAGCGCGAACGCGCCGGCGACGATTGCTCTGGTCATGCTTCCCCTTTTCGGTCGTGCGGTCTTCGGCCGTGCCCACGCCCGTGGACACGGCGGTGGGTCCGGGCGGGCAGTGGCTGCCGCGTCCGGGGTGCACGCCGCAGACGCTCGCAGAGCGGGCCCCTGGCGGACCACGACCTTCGAACGGGCTCGAAAGTCCCCGGCCGGGCGGCGGAGTCCCTTACTCCTGCGGTGTCCGTGCGGCCCATGGGGCCCGCGGGGCAGGCCGGGACGCGCCGGGCCTGACGCGGGCGGTGGGTCATGACCGGAAGTCGACGTGCGTGGCCGGTGCGTGACCCGGGGCCGCCGGTGTCCGGCGGAGCATGGCGGCCCCCAGCGGTGTGAGGGTGTGCAGCACGGTGTTGTGCCACCGCCGGCTGGTGATCAGGCCCGCGTCGCGAAGCACCGAGGTGTGATGGGTGGCCGTGGAGGGCGAGACCCCGACGAAGCGCGCCAGCTCCGAGGTGGTGGCGCCGAGGGCCACGGACCGCAGCGCCGCGGCACGGGTACCGCCGAGCAGCGCGGCGAGGGGGGCGTCCTCGACCGGGGCGGCGGCGGGCGGCCGGGAGCCGTGCAGGGGGTAGACCAGCACCGGACGCAAGGTGTCGTCGGCCAGCGACACCGGGGACTGCCAGCAGAAGTACGACGGGACGAGACGCAGCCCGCGGCCGTCGAGATACAGGTCCCGGTCCTCCACGTATTCGACGTGGAGGACCGGGGGCTGCCAGCGCATGACCGGTGACAGCCCGTCGAGCAGTCCGTCGATGCCGGTGTCGAGGGTGAGCCGGGCCCGTAGCGCGCGCTCTCCGGCGATTCCGGCGTAGATACGGTCGTGGTGGGGCGCGATGACCGCTTCGTAGTACGCGCGCAGGGCCTTGACGAGCTCCTCGCGGGTACGGCGCTCCACCAGCCGGGGAGCCCAGGACGGGGCTCCGCTGAGCCGGTCGAGCATGCGCACCTCGCGGGCGACACGGGCGGGCGGGGTGTCGACGATCGCCGCGAGCCCCCGGTCGAGCCCGTCGGCGGCCTCGTACGGGGTGAGGAAGTCGGGGAGGTACACCGCCCGGGGCAGCACCGGGACGAGCAACTGGCGTACCGCCGTGCCGAGTCCGGTGCCCGCGAGGGTGTCCCGGGTGGTGCGGTACCAGTCGGCGTACGCCCAGCGCCCGCGCGTGGTCTGGAGCCTGTGCAGGCTGCTGGTGATCTCCCAGAGCGGGTCGGGTGTGCCCGCCACCCGGATACGGGTGAAGTCCGCGGGCGTGAAATGGATGCGCAGCACGGGATTCGCCCCCCGAATCGACCGTCGTCCGGCTCGGAAAGCAGCCTGGGGCATCTGGCGTCACAGCGGCAACGGACTGATTCGGCCGGTGTCCAGGCGTCACGGCCGGCCGAACGGTCCCGGCCAAGCCGAGGCCGAACGCCTCGGGCCGCCCGCTCACCAGGTCCTTGCCCTCAGGCGGCGGACACGTCATCCGTCAGGCAGGCGGAACTCGTCACACTCCGGAGTGGATCAGCCACCGGGCCGGAAGTCGCCCGCGACGGTCGGGCTGCCGCGCCACGAGATGGTCGGCCGGGTCGCCGTACGACGGGACGGGCAGGCGCGAGGGCGAGGGCGAGTACGGAACCCGTCGGGAACAGCGTCCCGCATGGTCAGACTCGCCCCATGGTGCGACGCTGGATGGAAGAGGTATCCGTGGGGCCACCGGGAGGGCCTATGGGACGCGACGTTCCGGCGCTGGTCTTCACCCGCGAGGACCGTCGACGGTACCGGATCAAGATGCAGGAGTGTCTCGACGCCTTCGCGCAGATGCTGCGGGAGTCACGGTTCGACGTGGAGCGGCCTCGGGTCGGCCTGGAGATCGAGCTGAACCTGACCGATACCGAGGGCGAGCCGACGATGCGGAACGCGGACGTGCTCGACGCCATCGCGGATCCCGCCTGGGACACCGAGCTGGGCCGCTTCAACCTGGAGATCAACGTTCCGCCCCGGCGGCTGATCGCGGGTGGTCCAGACGCCTGGGAGGACGAGATCCGCGCCGCCCTGAACCACGCGGACGAGCGTGCCAGGACGATCGGTGTCCATCTGATCATGATCGGCATCCTGCCCACGCTGCGCGAGACGGACGTGGGACCGGAGGCCCTGTCGGAGAACGCCCGCTATCAGCTGATCAACGAGCAGGTGTTCGCGGCGCGCGGCGAGGATCTGCTCATCGAGGTGGACGGGGTCGACCGGCTGCGGACGTACGCGGACACCATCACGCCCGAAGCCGCGTGCACGAGCACGCAGTTCCATCTTCAGGTGTCACCCGAGGAGTTCGCCGACTACTGGAACGCGGCGCAGGCGATCGCCGGAGTGCAGGTCGCTCTGGCGGCCAACTCGCCCTTCCTGTTCGGCAAGGAGCTGGCGCACGAGACCCGCATCCCGCTCTTCGAGCAGGCCACGGACACCCGCCCGCAGGAGATCAAGGCGCAGGGGGTACGGCCCCGGGTCTGGTTCGGGGAGCGCTGGATCACGAGCGTCTTCGATCTCTTCGAGGAGAACCTCCGCTTCTTCCCTGCGCTCCTGCCCCTGTGCGAGGACCAGGACCCCACACAGACGCTGGACCGCGGGGACACACCGGAGCTGCCCGAACTGACCCTGCACAACGGCACGATCTACCGATGGAACCGTCCTGTTTACGCCGTTGCCCAGGGCAGGCCGCATCTGAGGGTGGAGAACCGCGTCCTGCCCGCGGGCCCGACGGTCGCCGACACCCTCGCCAACGGTGCCTTCTACTACGGTCTCACCCGCGCCCTGGTGGAGGAGGACCGGCCGGTGTGGTCGCGGATGTCCTTCGCGGCCGCCGAGGAAAACTTCCACACCGCCGCGCGGCACGGCATCGACGCGCGGCTGTACTGGCCCGGAACGGGTGAGGTGCCGGTGCCCGAACTCGTCCTGCGACGGCTGCTGCCGCTGGCGCACGAGGGCCTGGAGCGCTCGGGCATGGACGCGGCCTGGCGGGAGCCGCTGCTCGGCATCATCGAGCAGCGCTGCGTGACCGCGCGCAACGGCGCGGTCTGGCAGAAGGAGATGCTGCACCGTGTGGAGGCGTCGGACCACTGCGGCCGTCACGAGGCCCTGCGGCGCATGACCCGGCAGTACATCGACTACATGCACCTGAACGCGCCGGTCCACACGTGGCCGGTGGACTGACGCGGCCGCGCGACACGAAGGTACGGGCCAACTCCCCTACAAGGTCAGCCTGTTGCCGGCTCGGTCAGGGTCTCGCGCACGATCCGCACGGCGGCCTCGGTGTCGGCGCGCGTCACGTCCAGGTGGAACACGAAACGCAGTTGGCCCGGGTATCCGGCGCACAGCAGGCCACGACGGGCCAGTCGGTCGCGCAGGTCGTCGGTGTCGACGCCGGGGGCGGACTTCGCGAAGACCATGTTGGTCCCGCTGGGCTCCATGGTCAGGCCCGCCACGTCCTTCAGGCCCTCGGCGAACAGTTCGGCGTGGGCATGGTCGTCGGCGAGCCGCGTCACCTGGTTGTCGAGCGCGTGGAGGGCCGCGGCCGCCAGCACTCCGGCCTGGCGCATTCCGCCTCCCAGGACCTTGCGCCAGCGCCGTGCCTCGGCCACGAACGCCCGCGTTCCCAGGAGTGCCGAGCCGACCGGCGCGCCCAGGCCCTTGCTGAAGCAGACCGAGACGCTGTCGAAGTGGCCGGCGATCAGCCGTGCCTGCTCGTACGGATCGCCACCGCCGGCCACCGCCGCGTTGAACAGTCGCGCCCCGTCCAGATGCGTGGCGAGTCCGTGGTCGCGGGCCACGTGCGTGGCGGTCTTCAGGTAGTCCGTCGATACGGCCCGGCCGCCGATGGTGTTCTCCAGGCAGAGCAACCGGGTGCGCGCGAAGTGCGCGTCGTCCGGTTTCACCGCCGCCGCGATGTCCTGGGGGTCCAGCGTCCCGTCCGCCCGGTGTGGCAGCGGCTGCGGCTGAATGCCTCCGAGCACCGCGGCGCCGCCGCCCTCCCACCGGTACATGTGGGCCATCTGGCCGGCGATGTACTCGTCCCCGCGACCGCAATGGGTCAGCAGGGCGCAGAGGTTGCTCTGGGTCCCCGAGGAGACGAACAGCGCGGCCTCGAATCCGAGCAGCCCGGCGATCCGCTCCTGGAGCGCGTTGACGGTGGGATCGTCGCCGAAGACGTCGTCCCCCACCTCGGCCTCGGCCATGGCCCGGCGCATCGCCTCGCCCGGCCGGGTGACGGTGTCGCTGCGCAGATCGATGAGTCGACCGGGCTCGCCGTGGGCGGCGTCGGCCGCGTTGTCGGCAGCGGAGACATCGGCGGCGCGGGCGGCATCAGTGGTGGGCACACGCATACTCTGCCACGTCAGCGGGCGGACAAGGGTGGCCAGGGCCTGCCCGGAGTCGGCATACGTGATGGCTTCCCACCGGTCGCGCCGCGTCCTGCGCGCCGAGCGGGGCAATCCTGCGGGGTCAGAATCCGATGGCTTCGCGGAGCAACAGGACGGTGCCGCGTCCCGGTTGGGGTTCCGCGTTGAGGACGAGGAGGCGGTTGAGCGCGCTGGGCACCCCGTAGACCTTCATGGCGCGCTCGTCCTCCAGCGGGACGCAGTACTCGTCGACCCGGCGCAGCGCGGTGTCCAGGTCGGGGACCACCTTCTGCGCTCCGACGACCCAGATCGCGCGGGGCGCGGCGCCCGCGAAGGCGGGCAGCTGGCTTCCGCTGGCCGAGGCGGCCACGAGGGAGCCGGTCTCGGTGACCGCGGACACGCTGCCCACCACGACGTCGGGGCAGGCGAGCATCCGCCAGATCTCGGCCATCTGGGTGGCGCGGTCCATGGTCTGGCCGCGGGCCCTGACGGATTCGTACCGCCCGCTGTCGTTGATGTCCTCGTCGATGCCGGACAGGCGGAGGGTCTCGCTGGCCACGGTGAACACCGCGCTGCCCTCGGGAATCAGCTCCTTGACGCGGGCCCGCGCCGCGGCGGCGTCGTCGAGGATCTCGACGTCGAAGTTCTTCTCCTTCAGCGCGGCGGCCACCCGCTCCAGTCGCTCGTCGGTCGCCGGGGTGGTGAACGGTGTGTCCGGTGTCGCCCGTGTGGTGGGCGTCGAGGCAGTCATGATGTCTCCGGCCTTCCTGTCCGCTGGATGATGTGTCCGTGTCGGTCTCACCGGTTCGACAACGCAGCCCCGCGAAGTGTGAGGCGCCGCCCCGGCCTCACATTCCGGTGCGCTGTCCTGTCGTACAGGTGAGAGCGGATACGACCGAGGGAGTTGTCGGCACCAATGACCACCCGATCCGAGCCGGAGAACGGCCGCCCCGATCCGGGCCTGGACGCGGTGATGAGCGAGCGGCGTCATCTGATCAATCTCGCCTACCGGCTGCTCGGCTCCCTGACGGAGGCGGAGGACGCCGTCCAGGAGACGTACACCCGCTGGTACGTCATGTCCCGGCAGGAGCAGGACGCCATCGAGTCCCCCGGCGCCTGGCTGACGACGGTCGCCGGCCGCGTCTGCCTCAACGTGCTGGGCTCGGCACGGGTCAGGAGGGAGACCTACGTGGGTGAGTGGCTCCCCGAGCCGCTGCCCGGGCGCTCGGAGTGGATCAGCGGGCGGCCGGGTGGTGGGAGCGTCGACCCGGCGGACCGGGTCACGCTGGACGAGTCGGTCAGCCTGGCGTTCCTGGTCGTGCTCGAATCGATGACCCCGGCGGAACGCGTCGCGTTCATCCTGCACGACGTCTTCTGCCACTCCTTCGCCGAGGTGGCCGAGATCGTCGGCCGTACGCCGGCGGCCTGCCGTCAGCTGGCCTCCTCGGGCCGCCGGCGTGTTCGGGCCGCTCGGCCCTCCACGACCGCGGCGGGCTCGTGCGCGGGTGTCGTCAGCGCCTTCAAGGAGGCGTGGGAAGCGAAGGACATCGAGGCACTCATCGGACTGCTCGACCCCGACGCCACGGCGATCGCCGACGGCGGCGGCCTCGCCCGGACGTTCCTGCACCCTATCGAGGGCGGCGAGCGGATCGCGCACGCCTGGGCAGAACTCGCCCGCCGCAGGCCCGCCGACATGACGCTGCTGGAACGTACGGTCAACGGCCGGCCCGGCCTTGTGGCTCAGCAGGACGGGGTCACCGTGACGGTGTTCGGGTTCGAGGTCGCGGACGACCGGATCAGACACATCTGGGTGGTGCGCAACCCCGAGAAACTCCGTCGCTGGGCCACCGGCTGACGGGCGTCCCGTCCGAGAAGGACGCGTTGCCCGGTGCCGTCGGCCGGCCCATCCCCGAGGCGGGCCGGCCGACGGCTGCCGCTACGCCACGCGAAGGGTGTAGCGACCGGAGGTCTGCGCGGTGAGCCGCCAGCCGCCGGGCTGTGCCGCCAGCCGGATGCCGGTGAGGCCGCTGTTCCTGACCTCGGGGCGGTCCGCGCCGGGAACCCACACGTCCAGGGTGCCCGTCCCGGAACCCGCCAGCCGCAGATTCCGCTTCGTGAGGGAGGACCGCAGGGAGGTCAGGCGGCCGGGAGCGCTGCGCGGGTACGCCTGGGACAGCGCCGTGATCTCGAAGGCCGGGCTCGGCAGCGGCTTGCCTTCGGGGCAGGTGTACAGCACGACGCCACCGCCCGAGGTGGTGGCCGCGGGGTCGTTCTGCGGATCACCGCAGGCCTTCTTCCACACCCAGATCGCCGAGCCCAGCACGTCCGTGTTCTGCCGTTCCAGGAAACGGCCGAACCGGGCGCGGAAACCGTCGGGTTCACCGAACCAGCCCCACTCGCCCGACCACAGCGGCGTCCCGTAGGCCCGGGCGGTGCGCTCGGCGGTCGCGTAGCCCTGCTCGATCGAGGTCAGGGTGACGCCCAGGCCCTGGTCCATGGTGATCGACTCGCTGTACAGGTGGGGCGAGAAGACGAGCAGCGGGTCCTCGGCGAACCCGGCCGGCGGGGTGGTGTCGAAGCCGAGGCCGGACCAGAGGATCGAGGGCTCGAAGAACACCAGGTGGTGGAAGCCGCCGGACACCTTCGACTCCGCGGACCGGATCGAGGTGATCGCCTGCTGGTAGAGGCGTCCGAGCAGGATCGAGGAGGTCACGCCGGGGGCGTTGCCGGGGCCGGGTTCGTTGAGGAGGTCGTAGCCGGCGACCGCGGGATCGTCCGCGAAGCTCTCGGCGAGACGGCCCCAGGCGCGGGCGAACTCGGTGCCGATGCCGTCGGTGTCGTTGTAGAGGTTGGTGAACGCCTGCTGCACGTTGGGTGCGAGGTCGCGGCCGAGGAAGCCGCAGGCCCGGGCGCCGTCGGTGCGGGTCGCCCACTTCGGGGCGCCGTCGTTGCCGAACTCCGGCGAGGCGTTGGCGCGGCAGCGCGTTCCCGGGGCGGCGCCGACGTACTTCGAGAAGGTGTCCTGGTGCATGTCGAGGACGGTGTGGATCCCGTGTGCGGCGGCCTGGTCGACGGCGGTGCGCACCCGCGTGAGGTACGCGTCGTCGAAGACGCCTCGCTTCGGCTCCAGGGCCGACCAGGACAGGGCCAGCCGCTGGACGTCGAATCCGTACCGGGCCATCAGGGCGTAGTCGGAGTCCTCCAGCGGCCATACCGTGGGCTTGGCCGGGTCGGGCCGGCCGTAGTCGATGAGCTGGTTGACGTTCACCCCACGGAGCAGCACCTGGCGCCCCGTGCTGTCGCCGATCACCGGGTCGTGTCCTTCGCGGCGCAGCACGGTCAGCGGCAGCAGCTCGGTCCGGTCGCCGCCTGCGGCCTGCGTCGGGCCGCCGATGGAGGCCACCGCTGTTCCCGTTCCCGGTGCCAGGGTGCCCGCTGCGAGGGACAGCACGGCGGCGATCGCGACCGGCGGCGCCCACCGGACGGCGAAGGCGAGGCCGCCGCGTTCGGCCGAGGGCTCCGTTCGGCGCCTCCACGCCAGTTCCGCGACCCAGGGCACGCACACGACGCCCGCGCACACGCCGGCGGTCACGCCCTCCGCGACCCGCGCGAGCACGGACGCGACGGGGAACAGCGCTGCGCCGAAACCGTTCAGGCACCCGTCGAGAACCCACAGCGGCGCGAATCCGAGGACGCCCGCCGCGGTGAGCGTCGTCGCGAGCGACCACAGCAGTACGCCGGTACCGGCGCGGTTCAGGCGGGGTGACACCACCCGGCGCCAGAGACCGACTCCGGCGAACACCGCCGCGACCCCGGTGACCAGCGTCGCCGTCCCGAGGCCGCCGGGTATCGGGCCCCCCGCCCAGGCGAACCCGCCGGTGCCCGCCTGGAGCGCCACGGCGGCACCGGCCGGCAGCCACGCGAACCCGGCGATCCCGGCAACCCCGGCGACACCGGGGCCCGAGTCCCCGGCGGCACGCGCGCCGCCCTCGTCGCCTCCGCCGCTCGTCCCTGTCTCGCCGCTCTCGGGGCCCTCGCCGCTCGTGCCCGCCCCGCCGCTCCTGCCGTGGAGTCGCCACACGCCGATCCGGTACGCCGACGCCGCCAGGCCCGCGACCAGCGGCCCGAACACGGCGTACTTCGCGCCGGTCATACCGCACTCGGCGAGCAGCGCCCCGGCCGTCGGGAACAGGTGCAGCCCGCCCGGTCCCGCGACCACCAGGAGCAGCGCGCTGTAGGCCAGCTTGGCCAGGAACGCCATCAGGACCAGGCTCGACCAGACGGCGCCGAAGACCCAACGCGCGCTCGCCGTGGGGCCCGCGGCGCGCACGAGCCGGTGCACGGCCACCGCGCTCCCGCCGATCAGCAGGGGCAGGAACACCACCGTGGCCCAGGCAGGACTCGTGGCGTTGCGGGGGACGAATCCCGCGTCCAGCCAGTTCTCCGGAGCGAACAGCCCGGTCCCGTCGGCATAGCCGAGGACGGCACAGAGAACCGCGAGTACGACCGCGGTGGTGAGGGACGCGACGCGGCCGAGCCGACGGCCGCCGCGCTGATCATCGGCAAGGAGCATGGATGCAGAAGATAGAGCAGCCCTAAGGTCACGCGAAAGGCCTGTGAGCAGGAATTTCCTCGAATCCGCGACGGCCGGCCGGGTCCGGGCGGCACGGTGGCCCGGGGCCGCTCCACCGGTGGTCCCCCGGCGGGGCGTGCGCGCACATCCGAACTCGCGCTCCGGCCTTGGGAGTCACCGGCTCCGGGGCTCCTCGGCCCCGCGGGACAAATGCCCCGGCAGGAGTCACGCGCCGCCGTGCGACCGCCGGATCACAAGGTGGACACGATGGAAGGGGAACGACGGAGGAGGGCCCCACGAACACGGTCAACGGCCGCCGCGGCTGTCGCCCTCGGGCTCTCGCCGTCCCCGCCCGGCGAGCACCCACGGGCGGGGACGGTCGTCCAGGACCAGGTCGGCCGATCTGCCGCGGACGCGGGGTCCGGCACCGTCCAGAACCGTCAGTTCCCTGCGACTTGGTCGGCCGGACAGGTCCTAGTCGAGACAGAACTCGTTGCCCTCGATGTCCTGCATCCCGATGCAGGACTCGTTCTCGTCGTCGGCGATCAGCGTTCGCACGTGTACGGCGCCGAGCGCGACCAGTCGTGCGCATTCGGCCTCGAGCACGGCAAGGCGCTCGTCACCCACGAGACCGGTTCCGGCCCGCACGTCGAGATGCACCCGGTTCTTGACGACCCTGCCCTCGGGTACGCGCTGGAAGTACAGTCGCGGTCCGGCACCCTCGGGATCCACGCACGCGAACCACGAACCCCGGTCCTCGGGCGGCCGCGAACGGTCGAAATCGTCCCAAGTGGCGAACCCCTCCGGCGGCGGCGGTACGACGTACCCGAGCACCTCGCACCAGAAGCGAGCGACGCGCTCGGGTTCCGCACAGTCGAAGGTGACTTGAAACTGCTTGGCGGATGACATCGCGTCACCGTACCAGGGGTGCCGCGCCGCTCAACTTCTTTTAAAAGCGCCCTTATTCCCCGTACCGCTCGCCGAATTGTCCCTGTTCCCTACCGGAATTGTCCGTGATCCGTAACAGAGGGATCCTCCGGCGGCCGGCGCTCGTCCTGCCAGGTGGCCGGGCAGCGGCCGGTGAACTGCGGGAGAGCGGGGCGGACATGGCACGGCACGGCAGCAGGCGGGGCTGGTACGGCAAGGTGGCCGGGGCGGCGCTCGGGGTGACATTGCTGGCCGCCGGTGCCTCGGTGTGGACCGCGCAGGCCGGTGCCGTGCCCGACACATCGCGTCACCCGGCGGCCAAGCCGGCGAAGGCCGAGCCGGTGGCGGTGACCATCGTGCACGCCTCGGACAAGGGACCGCGCGGCGTCAACATCACCATCGACGACGGCCCCGACCCCGCGTGGACCCCTCAAGTGCTCGATGTGCTGCGCGAGTACGGGGTGAAGGCCACCTTCTGCATGGTGGGAACCCAGGCGCAGGCCCACCCCGACCTCGTGAGGAAGGTGGTCGCGGCCGGACACCGGCTCTGCGACCACTCGGTGTCGCACGACACCACCATGGACAAGAAGTCCGAGGCCTACCAGTCGCAGCAGATACTCGACGCCGAACGCATGATCACCAAGGCGTCCGGGGGTGTGCGGCCGATGTACTACCGGGCGCCGGGCGGGGCCTTCACTCCCTACAGCCGGGGGCTCGCCGCCTCCCGGGGCATGCGACCGCTGGGCTGGAACGTGGACTCGAAGGACTTCGAACGGCCGGGCACGGACACCGTCGTCGCCACGGTCGAGCGGGAACTGCCCAACGGACCGACGATCCTCTTCCACGACGCGGGCGGCGACCGCTCCGAGACCGTCGCGGCCCTGCGCCGGCTGCTTCCCTGGCTCAAGGAGCAGGGCCACACCTTCGGCTTCCCGGTGCGCTGAACCCGCCCGAGACCGGAGCTCAGGGGTGATTCGGGTTGATCCACACCGCGTCGAAGTCCTGCGCGCCGAACCCCGCCGGGAAGCCGAACCACTGGCTCGCGATCGTCAGCGGATAGCCGCTGTCGACCGTGAGGGTCAGTGGATCGGCACGGACGTACTGATCCCCTTTGAACAGGTACGCCTTGCCGTTGGGGAGACGTACGGCGTCGTCGATGTCGGAGCCGAATCCCGCGTCGGCGAGGCTCGGGGCAAGGGACGAGATGGAGTCAGGGCCGGTGAGGATCCCGCTCGGGGCGTCCCCGCGCAGGCATCGGTCGTCGTGGAAGAACCAGGCCGAGCCGTCTCCTACGTCGAGGGCGCCGTCGATGTAGTTCTCGAAGCCCGTGCCGGTGACGAAGTTGGACCATCCGTCCGTGAGCGGCCACGGATACGGCGGCTCACCGGCCAGGTCGCTGATGTTGTTCGCCGCGATGTCATAACGTACGTACGAGCCGCCCTTGTAGAAGTAGACGTACCCCGCACCGTCGTTCACCGCGGCGTCGATTCCCGAGGCGAATCCGCGCACGGCCATACTGCCCCAGTTCGCGCCGATCGACTTGACGTATTCCACGGTTCCGGGACTCGGGTCCAGCGCGAAGCGCGCGTAGTTGGCACCCTTGATGAAATAGACCTTCGCTCCCATGGCACGCACCTTCTTGCAGGCGTCAAGTCGCTGCCGTTCACATGAAATCCATGGTTCTCTCGTCCACCGGGACACGCAAACGCAGTCGCGAGCGCAGCTGCCCGCCCTCATCAGGAAGTGGCCCGGTCCGCCTTTCGGTTGCGGATCACGCGGCAGGGGCGCAGCATTTCAGTAGGTGCCGGGTTTACGAAGAGGTCTGTCGTGACCGTGACGATGCTCGATTTCCTGGAACCACTCCTCCCCGACGCCTTGGCCCGTATCGTCTTTCCGGCCGCCGTACGAGGACTCCTCGACCACCTGGCGCCCGATCCGGCCGTACCGAACGGACCTGCCACAGGCCCGTTCTCGGGGAAGCTGAAAGCGACGGCCGACGACTCCGCCGGTGGCTTCGCCCAGCTCTCCATAGCCCCGCTCGGCCCGGCGATCCCTTTCACCCTGCGGCTGACCGGCCCGCCGGCCGCGAGAACCGGCTTCCAGCTGGACCTCGTACCGGCGAGCGGGCTGCTGAAGTTGCCGGCCGCCTGTGCTCCGGCCACGGTCCAGCCGGATCCCGCCACCGGCGGAAGCCGCCTTGTCGCCGACCCGGCCGGCGGCAGTATCGCTCTCACCCTCAACGGCACCGATCCGCTGGCCGTGCGGATCGAGGGCAGCGCCGGCCAGACCGCCCGGCAGGGCATCGTCGCCCTCGACGCGGCCGAACAAGGGCTGTTGACCGTCGGCACGACACCGGCGGCCTTCCTGCTGGGCGGTCAGGGTTTCGGGCTTCATCTGCCGGGCGGGCTCACGGTCGACTCCTCGGCGACACTCGCGCCCCCGCCCGTCCCCGCCGGGACCGGCGGGTCGCCGCCGTCCGCGGCACCGGACTGGCAGGGCATCGCCATCCGGGGGGCCGAGCTCTTTCTGCCCGCGACGACCCCCCTCGTCGGCGCCGGGCCGGTCCCCGTCGATCTCGATCTCGGCACACCGGTCGGTCTCTACGGACGGACCGAGGCCCACATCCCCGCCGACGGATCGCGCCCGGCCTTCGACGCCACCGTCGTCTGGGACGACCCCGGTGCCACCTCGCTCGCCTCAGCGCTTCCGGCCATGATCGAGATCCGTGTCTCCTGGAGCCCCGCCGAGACACCGGGGCCGCCGGGCGTCGGAACGATCGAGTGGCTCGGCGGACGCCCGCTGCGCGTGACCGGCCGCTTCACCCGCCGGTCCGGCACGAGCGACTTCGACTTCGGTCTCGTCGTGGAAGCCGACGGCGAGCAGGGGCTGCTCGCCGTGAAGGGCGCGAACCCGGCCGGCAAGGTCGTCGTCACCGCGGCCGCGGTCGCCGCCGCCTTCATGGCCGACGCCGACCGGCCGACGCCGCAACAGCCCCTGTACGACGGCTTCGGCGCGACGCTGCACGCGCTGCTCGTGGCGGCCGCGGGGCTGAGTGCCTTCCTCGACGACGGTACCGTCACCGTGCACGCCGTGGAGGTGGACTCCGGCTTCTCCCCCGCCGGGACCAAGCTCTCTCTCCGGGTCGACTACAGCGTCGACGTCCTGGTCAGGACCATCGGTCTCGGCTTCATGAGCGTCGGCATGAATCCGGACGTCCCGATGCGGCTGCGCTATCGCGGCGTCCGCCTGCTCGTCGACTTCGCCCAGTCGGGGCTGGAACGCTTCCACCTCTCGTACGGCGAGGCCGATGTGGACGTGGAGGACCCCGGAGGCTGGCGGATCGAGTCGCCCGGAACCGTCAAAGACCTCTTCGACGTGCTCGGCAGCCGCTCCGGCCACGGCTCCCAGTGGTTCGAGATCGACCTCCGCTTCGCGCTCGACCTCGGCCCGGTGAAGGTCGAGGGCGCGACCGTCCGCGTGACGCTCGGGGCGAACGGCGCCCTGCGTCCCGAGCTGCGCGGGCTCGACGCGGGCCTGGACATGCCCGGGCTGTTCGAGGGCGAGGGCAAAGTCTCCCTGGGGGAAGGTCGGCTGGACCTCGCCCTCGCCGCCCGGATCGTCCCGCTGAACATCGCCGCGGCCGCCGCGCTCACGTACAAACCCTGTGGCTCGGGCGTCAACCAGCTGGTCCTCTCGCTGCGGACCGACCTGCCGGGGCCCATCCCCCTCGGCAACAGCGGGCTCGGCCTCTACGGGCTCGGCGGCATCTTCGGCGTCCACGCGACGCTGCCCCGTCCCGGCCCAGGCGTCGATCCGGTCCTCTTCCAGCTCGGTATCGACCCGTTCCTGACCAACGCCTACACCTGCGCCGACGGCAGCGTGTTCGGTCTCGGCGCGGTCGTCGGCACCGCGCCCGACCTCGGCTTCACCTTCAGCGCCAAGTGCGTCCTGGTGATCGGGCTGCCGGACATCGCGGTACGGGCGAGCCTCCAGGGCCGCTTCCTGTCACGCCGAGTGCTGATGACCGAGGACCTGGGACCGCCGACCGAGGGCGGCAGTCTCGTGGGCGCTCTCGTCGTGGACGACGACGGCGTCACGGCGGCTCTGCGCGCCCACTACGAGGTGCCGGTCCTGTTCACCGCCGACGCTCCCTTCGGCGCACGCTTCCCCGCCAAGGGGCGCGACTGGTACGTCAGGCTCGGCTCGGACAACGTACTGGGCCGGGGACCCGGCCCCCTCCAGGTGCGGGTGCTGCCGCACATCTTTCCCATCGGCGCCTGGGCGTACCTGATGGTCGAGGGCGACGGCATCCCGCGACTGGGCGGCGACCCCACCCTGTCACCGACCGGCTTCTCACTCGGCTTCGGTGCCGGATTCACCGTCCGGTACGGCATCCCGCTCATCCATGTCGACGTCAGCGCGTCCGTCCTGCTGGCCCTCGGCACCCGCCCGGTCCTGCTCGCCGGCGTCGGTCATCTCTCCGGCAGTCTGCACCTGGGGCCGGTGTCCATCGGGGCTTCCGCGGACGTGGCGTTCCAGGTCGCCCCCGAACTCGGCGACACCTGGATCCAGTTCAGGGTCTGCGGCGAGGTCGACCTGTTCTTCTTCAGCCTTCAGGGCTGTGTCAGCGTCGAACTCGGCGAGAAGAACGGCACGATTCCCGACCCCGTCGACTGGCCCCTCGAATCGGTCGGTCTCGCCGACCACCGCTACACCAAGACGGCCGACGCCGTCCTGTCCGGGGCCCGGCCGCCGACGGCCTCGCTGCCGACCGTGTGGCCGGACGCCATTCCCCTCCTCCAGTTCACCAACGGCCCGGCCGACGGCCTGCGACCTGGCCCGTTCAGCACCGAACTCGCCTGGCCCGCCACGGAGATCGGGGACGGTGTCGTCGGCAACGACCGGGTCAACTACACGTACACGCTCACCTCGCTCGATCTCACCGCCGTCGACCCGGCCACCGGTGTCGAGACACCGGTCGGCGGACCGCTCGACGCCGCCTGGCAGGACATCAAGGCGGGGGCACCCGGCCAGCGGGGCGCCCGCGAACTGGCGCTGCTGACCTGGGAGTCGGCGCTGTGGACCCGCAAACTGGCCGACGGTGGCGTCGACGATCCGAACAATCCCGCCCCGAAGGTCGCGCGCCGCTGCCGTACACGGTACGAGCCCGACCCCGGATGGGCACTCGGGGTGCTCGGCAGCCGGCACGGTCCGGGCACCCCGTGGCGGCTGCCCACCGAGTCCGCGGCCGGCGCGTACGCCTCGGTGTTCGACGCCGGCGTCGACGCCTGCTGGCTCCAACTCCCCCTGGACGACCCGACCGCGGGCCTGTTCCCGTACACCTTTCCGCTGCGGCTCGGCACACCCGTCTCCTTCGAGGAGCCCCTGGACACGGTCGAGCGGCGGTTCACCGGCGCCTTCACCCTCCCGCACGTGGAGGGGTTGCCCCTCGACAGCGACCCGGAGGAAAGCGCTCCAGGGATCGGGGAGGTGTGGTTCGACGTCTTCCTCGCCTTCTCCGAGGAACTCCGCGACCCGTGCCTGGTTCTGCAACTCCCCTTCTGGCCCGATGGGTTGGCCGACCGGATGCAGGTCCGGCTGATCGGTCCCGACGGCTCCTCGACGCCGTTCCCGTACTCGTCCGCGGACGACGAGCCGGGCCTCGGTGACACGTTCGTCCGGCGCTACGAACTGCGGGACGGCGAGGTGTACACGGGGGTCGCCCTGAACTACCACCCCGCTCTCGCCCCGCAGGTGCTGGGTGTCCGGGCCGTCACGCGGAAGGCGTGGGACACCGCCGAGGCGGCCACATCGGCGGCTCAACAGGCCGGGAGCACCGCGGCGGCGAAGGCGGCGGCTGTCACGCCGCGGCCGATGCTCCGGCCCGGCACCGTCTACCGCGTCGACGTCGGAGTCGACGGCCAGGGCCGGCGCGACGGCAAGGACGGCAACGTCGTCCACCGCACGGACAGTTACTGGTTCCGTACGGCCGACATGTCGGGTCCAGCCCCCAGCGGCAATGAGCAGTACGTGCAGGGCCCCACACCGGCCACGCCCGCTTCGCGCGCCCTGGCCAAGGACCACTACGACACCTTCGTCGCCGCCCCCGCCGTCCACCAGCGGACGGACCGCTTCGACCCCGTCTATCTCCAGCGCTACGTCCTGTCCTGGATGCCCCGCGACAAGACCGGTGACTGGTTCCACGGCGACCCGGTCGGCGTCCAGTTGGAGGTCGACCACGTTCCCGATCTCGCGGCGGCCTACGACCACGACACCGTCGTCCGCGTGCGTCGAACGGACCCGACCAAGGGACACCCCGACCCGTTCGAGGAACAGTCCTTCACGGCGGCGCAGCACCTCTGGAAGGCCGTCGTCTCCGAGGGGCAGCCACGGGCCGACCAGCTGCTTCAGCACGAGATCGAGGAGTACGGGGGCTGTGCCTATCCGAAGCCCGGGGCGACGGCCGGGGGCAGGCCCACGCTTCAGCCGCGCAGTACGTACGAGCTCTCCCTCGCCTTCCCGTTCCGCGACTCCGGAGGCACCGGGAAGCAGGGCGGCGCGCAGATCCGCGGCGGGATCTTCGGTACCTCCCGCTACAGCGGTCCCGACGCCCTCCTGGAAGACCTCGGATTCGTACAGGGCGGTGCGGAGGGCGGCGGCCTCGCCGGTGATCTGCAAGCCGTGAAGATCCTGATGGCACCGGGCGACACCACTGCGGACGGCGGTCTCGAACAGGCTCTCGTGCGGCTCGGGATCGGCCGGCTGGTGCCTGTCCGTTCGGGACGTACGAGCGCGCTGTGGGTGGAGCAGGGCGGCACCTGGGCCCTCCACGGGGTGCTCGTGGAAGCGCCCGAACCGGTTCACCGCACCGACTCCCTCGGCATCGCCGGCTATGGCGGCCGGCTGCGGGTGGGCGGCCTGCGCTGCGGTGCGCATGCCTTCGAGACGGTGATCCGCAGTGGGTCCGGCGACCGGCTTCTCTTCCTCACCGCCATCCCGTTCGGGCCGGCCGGCCCGCTCGCCCTGTCGGTGAGGGTGCAGGACGTACCGCTGGAGGCCGCCACGCAGGCCAGGACGGCCGAGGTCGTCTGCCCCGTGCCTACGACGCCCGGTTTCGTGGAGGACCTGCCTTGACTTCCTCCCCCGCCTGAAGGCGGGGGATTCCAGCGGTCGCCCGCTGGGTTTCCTGCTTCACCGACGACTGCCCCGTCCGGGAGGACTCCCGTTGAGGTCTTACACCGTCTCCACAGGCAGACACCGCCAGGCCGGCGGCCAGAATGTTGCGTGCCGCGTTCACGTCACG
>NZ_JBEXGX010000064.1:0-21045 GCF_040607495.1 Streptomyces sp. NPDC005281
CGGTGAGAGCGAGCCGGTGCAGTTCTGGCTGTCCGACCTGCCCTCCAGCATGCCGATGACCACGCTGGTCCGCCTCGCCAAGCTCCGCTGGCGCATCGAGCACGACTACCGGGAGATGAAACAGGCCCTGGGACTTGCCCACTTCGAGGGCCGGACCTGGAACGGCTGGCACCACCACGTCACCCTCGTCTCCGTCGCGCACGCCTTCTGCACCCTGCAACGACTGGCCCGCGCCCCAAAAGACACGGCGCCGGCCTGAGCCTCTACCAAGTCGTTCGCGAGCTACAGACACTCCTCGCTCTCTGGACCGGCGCCTGCCCCACCTGCCACCGCGACATACCCACACCCATATCAACCTGACCAGGCCCTACGAGAGGGTACCCAGGAATGGCCCTGCCGGCCCAGCGACACCTACGTGCTGTTCTTCCCCCACGACGAGCTCGATGAGGACGGCAACTCCGCGGAGCACGATGAGATGCGTCTGGTGGTGGACCTGAGCCACCACCGAGAGCACTTCCTTGCACTCGGCGCCTCCCTGGAGGTGGACACCGTACAGTGCAGTGAACTGCACATCTGTACCTTTGCGTTGACGAAGGAACGTCCGGACATCGTGCCGCGCGAGCGTAGCGGACCGGTTGAGGACCTCGTGGTTGAGCAGTTCGTCGACCTCGACCAGGCGGCTGAGGGGGGTGGGTGCCCAGACGGGCCTTTCCTGCAGACCGCCACCGCGGTGCCACCGGACGGGCACGGCCACCGCCATCGCCTCAGTCTTCCTTCTCGTGATCTCATCGGCCGCCATTCGTCATGCGAGCCATGCGGACTCCTTGTGACGTGTGCGTGGGGAGGCGTCCGAGCCGCCCGCGGCAACGGACGTGCCCGTGGTGCCGGGTGCGGCCGAGTGCCCCAAGTGCCGGTGCACGAAGTGGACGGCCATCGCGCCCTCACCGGCCGCCGAGGCCACCCGCTTCACCGAGCCGCTACGGACGTCCCCCACCGCGAAGACCCCGGGCAGGCTGGTCTCCAGAGTCATGCACGAGCGCCCGCGGCCGTCCCACACCTCGGGGTAGGCGCAGGCTTCCTGGGCCTCCGGGCCGGTGAGGACGAAGCCGCGGGAGTCGAGGGCGATGATGCCGGCGAGCCACTCGGTGTGGGGGTCGGCGCCGGTGAAGACGAACAGGCCCCGTACCGCGAGTCGGTGGTGTCCGCCCGTGCGGTTGTCGATCACGTCGAGCTCCTCCAGCACCTCCTGGCCGATGACCTCGGTAACCTCGGTGTGCAGCATGACCTCCACCCGCGGATGGCGTTCGACCTGGTCGACCAGGTAGCGGGACATGTTGGCCTCAAGGCTGGGTCCTCGGACCAGCAGGTGCACCTTCGGCGCGTACCCGGCGAGGAACAGCACCGCCTGGCCCGCCGAGTTGCCTCCGCCGATGACGGCCACCGGGTCGGTGCGACACTGCTGGGCCTCGTAGACGGTCGCCGAGTAGTGGACGCTCGTTCCCTCCAGGCGTTCGATGCCGGGCACCTGGAGCCGGCGGTAGCGGGCACCCGTGGCCAGGACGACGGCGCGGGCGGCGATCTCGCTGCCGTCGGCGAACGCCACCACGTAGTGGTCCTCGTCCTTGGGATGGAGACCGGTCGCCTCCACCGGAATGCTGATCCTGGCGCCGAACTTGTCGGCCTGGAGCACGGCGCGTTCGGTGAGTTCGGCGCCGGAGATGCCGGCGGGGAAGCCGAGCAGATTCTCGATGCGGGACGACGTGCCGGCCTGGCCACCGGTGGCCATCGCCTCCACCACGGTGGCGCTCAGGCCCTCGGAGGCGGCGTACACCGCGGCAGCGAGGCCGGCGGGTCCGGAGCCGACGATGAGGACGTCGCCGTGACGGTTTCCGGCGGGCAGTGACGGCAGGCCGATGAGCCGGGCCAGTTCCGCGGTGCTGGGGTTGCGCAACAGGGCGGTGTCCCGCCACATGACGAGCGGTGTCTCCTCCGCGCCGACGCCGAAGCGGCGCAGCAGGTCCTCGGCCTCCTCGTCGGTCTCCAGGTCGATCCAGCGGTGCGGCAGCCGGTTGCGGATGGCGAACTCGCGCAGCCGCCTGGTGTCGGGCGAGTAGCGCGAGCCGATGATGCGGAAGCCGACGCCCTGTCCGACGAGCAGCGCGCGACGGCCCAGACACGCGCGCAGCACAACGTCCCCGATGGTGGAGTCCTGGGACACCATGTGGCGCAACTGGTCCAAGGAGACGACGAGCACCTCGCCCGGCTCCCTGGCGACAGCGGTGTAGAAGGCCACCTGCCCGTTCAGCAGACCGAGTTCACCGATGAAGCGACCGGGGCCGTGCACGCGCAGCACGTGCTCCTCGGGAGTGCCGTAGTCCTCGACGACGGCGACGGTACCGCTGAGGACGACGAAGAACGTCTCGCAGCGCTCCCCCTCCTGGATCAGCACGTCGTTCGGAACCATGCTCCGGCGTTGCCCGTGCTCCGCCAGACGTGTTGTCTGGTCCTCCGTCAGGCGCGGATACGCGCCGTGGATGTCCGGGGTCTCCCAGAAGACGGCCTCGTCCGCTTCCTCCGGCACCGGTTCTCCGCCTGGTAGCGGCTGGTCGCCGGACATCAGACGAACGCCTCGTGAACGTAGCACCAGCGCCATTCCTCGCCGGGCTGGAACGACTGCACGATCGGATGGGCGTCGGCAGCTGCGTGCCTACGCGCGTGCTTGTTCGGCGAGGAGTCACAGCAGCCGACGTGCCCGCAGGTCAGGCAGAGCCTCAGGTGGACCCACGGGGAGCCGAGCAGCAGACACTCCTGACACCCTTCTGGGGTCAGCGGCTGGACCGGCCGGACAAGCGCGAGGTGGGGGTCTGCGTGCAGGGTCATCCGGATCACCCTTCCCGGGCCGCGATCGACTGTTCCACCCACTGGCGCAGAGCGGGGGCCGGTGCCGCCCCCGCCTGCCGGGCGACCGTCTCGCCCTGGTCGAGGACGAGCAGTGTCGGTACCGCCTGGACCTCGAAACGCCGCGACAGCCGCGGGTTCTTGTCGATGTCGACCTTGACGAGTTTGATGCGGCCGGCGAGATCGGTGGCGACCTTCTCCAGCGCGGGGCTGACCATGCGGCAGGGGCCGCACCAGGTGGCCCACAGGTCGACCACGACGGGGACGTCGGCCCGCTCGGCGACCTCGGTGAAGTCGTCGTCGCCCGCGTCCACCATCCACGGCAGGGGCTGCTTGCAGTGGCCGCACTTGGGGCGGCCCTCCGCGGCCACGGGCACCCGGTTGGTGCGCCCGCAGTTGGGACAACTGACGGTCGTCGCCTGCATCGTGCTCATGCCGCCCGTGCTCCCTTCACGTCCTCGGGCTGGTCGTAGGTGACCACCAGCTCTCCGTGTTCGGCGTCGACGCGGACCGTCGCGCCGTCCTGGACGTCGCCGCGCAGCAGGGCGCGTCCGACCAGTGTCTCGACCTCGTGGGAGATGTACCGGCGCAGTGGCCGGGCCCCGTACACCGGGTCGTAGCCCTGGTGGGCGATCACTTCCCGGGCGGCGTGGGTGAGTTCGACGGTGATGCGGCGTTCGGCGAGCCGCTGCCGCAGCTCGTCGAACTGCAGCTCCACGATCCGCTCGATCTGCCGCTCGCCGAGCGGTTTGAACAGCACGATGTCGTCGACGCGGTTGAGGAACTCCGGGCGGAAGTGCCCGCGCAGCTCGCCCATCACCAGGGCGCGGGCGTCGGGCTTGATCTCACCTTCGGCGGTGGCGCCGTCGAGGAGGTGCTCGGAGCCGATGTTGGACGTCATGATGATCACGGTGTTGCGGAAGTCGACGGTGCGGCCCTGCGCATCGGTGATGCGGCCGTCATCGAGGATCTGCAGCAGGGTGTTGAAGACATCGGTGTGCGCCTTCTCGATCTCGTCGAACAGTACGACCGAGTACGGCTTGCGGCGTACGGCCTCGGTGAGCTGGCCGCCTTCCTCGTAGCCGACGTATCCGGGCGGTGCGCCCATGAGCCGGCTGACGGTGTGCCGCTCCTGGTACTCACTCATGTCGAGGCGGACCATGTTCTCCTCGGAGTCGAACAGCGTCCGGGCGAGCGTCTTGGCCAGCTCGGTCTTCCCGACGCCGGTGGGGCCGAGGAAGATGAACGAGCCGATGGGGCGGCGAGGGTCGCGGATGCCGGAGCGCGCGCGGATGATGGCGTCGGCGACGAGCTTGACGGCTTCGTCCTGGCCGATGACGCGCTCGCGCAGGATCTCGTCGAGGCGCAGCAGTTTCTCGCGTTCGCCCTCCTGGAGGCGGGCGACCGGGATGCCGGTCCAGGCGGCGACGATCTCGGCGATCTCCTCCTCGGTGACGACCTCGCGCAGCAGCCGGTTCTGCCCTTGCTTGGCAGCCAGTTGCTCCTCCTCTGCGGCAAGTCGGCGCTCCAGGTCCCGGAGTCGGCCGTAGCGGAGTTCGGCGGCGCGGTTGAGGTCGTAGGCGCGTTCGGCCTCCTCCGCCTCGTGACGGACCTGCTCCAGTTCCTGGCGCAGTTCCTGCACGCGGCGGATCGCCTGCCGTTCGGCCTCCCACTGGGCGTGTTTGGCGTCGGCCTCGCCGCGCAGGTCGGCCAACTCCCTGCGCAGCTCCTCCAGGCGGGTTTTGCTGGCGGGGTCGGTCTCCTTGGACAGGGCCGCTTCCTCGATCTCCAGGCGGGTGACACGGCGGGTGATCTCGTCGAGTTCGGCGGGCATCGAGTCGATCTCGGTACGCAGCCGCGCGCACGCCTCGTCGACGAGGTCGATGGCCTTGTCGGGCAGGAATCGATCGGTGATGTAGCGGTGGCTGAGGGTGGCCGCGGAGACCAGCGCGGTGTCCTGGATCTTCACGCCGTGGAACACCTCCAGGCGTTCGCGCAGTCCGCGCAGGATGGAGATGGTGTCCTCCACGCTCGGCTCGCCGACCAGGACCTGTTGGAAGCGGCGTTCGAGGGCGGCGTCCTTCTCGATGTGCTTGCGGTACTCGTCGAGGGTGGTGGCGCCGATCATGTGGAGTTCGCCGCGGGCGAGCATCGGCTTGAGCATGTTGCCCGCGTCCATGGCCCCTTCGGCGGCGCCCGCTCCTACGACGGTGTGGAGTTCGTCGACGAAGAGCAGGATGCGCCCCTGGGCGGCCTTCACCTCGGACAGCACGGCCTTGAGGCGTTCCTCGAACTCGCCGCGGTACTTGGCACCGGCGACCAGGGAGCCCATGTCGAGGGCGAACACCGTCTTGTCGCGCAGGCCCTCGGGGACGTCGCCGCGAACGATGCGCTGGGCCAGGCCCTCGACGATGGCGGTCTTGCCGACGCCGGGGTCGCCGATGAGGACGGGGTTGTTCTTGGTCTTGCGGCTGAGGATCTGGGTGACGCGGCGGATCTCCGCGTCACGGCCGATGACCGGGTCCAGCCGCCCGGACCGAGCCTCGAGGACCAAGTCGCGGCCGTACTTCTCCAGAGCCTCGTAGGCCACTTCGGGGTTGGCGGAGGTGACGCGTTGGTTGCCGCGGACCTGGGTGAGCGCGCTCAGGAACGAGTCCCTGGTGATGCCGGCCTGTTTGAGCAGTCGCCCGGCGGCGGTCGAAGAGCTCTCCTCGGCCAGTGCGAGCAGGAGGTGCTCCACGGACACGTACTCGTCCTTGAGGCGTTTGGCCTCCCGTTCGGCGGCGTCGAGCAGCCGGGAGAGGCGCTGGGTGACGAAGACCTGGCCGGGCGCCGCGCCGGGGCCTGTGACCTTCGGGCGGCGGGAGAGTTCCTCGCGAACGGCAGCGCGCAATTCCATCGGCTCGGTGCCGGCCTGTTGCAGCAACCGCGGGATCAGACCGTCCTCCTGATCGAGAAGCGCGAGCAGCAGGTGTTCCCCGTCGACCTCGGTGTGCCCCATGCCGACGGCCGCGGTCTGGGCCTCCTGGAGGGCTTCCTGGGACTTCTGGGTGAGACGGTTCATGTCCATGGGGGTGTTTCACTCCTCGTGCCGCGGCCGCGCAGGGCGGCTTCGAGCAGGCTGATGCGGTCGAGCAGGTCGAGCACCAGGCCGATGGATGCGTAGTTGAGGCACAGTCCGGTGCGCAGCCGCTGGATGCGGGCAAGGACCGCCGGGGCCGAGGGGTCGAACACCAGGTGCCCCGCGGCGTCGCGTTCGGCGTCGACAAGGCCGAGGGCGACGAACCGGCGGATCAGATCGGGGTGGAGGCCCGAGCGACGGCCCACGGCGTCGAGGGAGAGCCTGGGGGCGGGCACGAGCGCGTACCGGACAGCCGTCGAGGCGGTGATGTCGGCGCCCGTTCGTACCGGACGGGCGCCCCCGCCGGCCCAGCTGATGCCTGCCGCTCCCGCGGGTCGGTCGTTCATCGCGTCCTCCTGGGGTCGAACGAGGAAGTGGCGGCGAGCTCCTCGAACAGTTCGCGCTCCCGGTCGCCGAGGGTGGGCGGCACCATGATGCGGAGTTCGACGTACAGGTCGCCGTTCGCGCCGCGCGGGTTCGGCATGCCCTCGCCACGCAGCCGCAGCCGCCGGCCGCTGGACGAACCCGCGGGCACCGTGACCTTGGCCGTGCTGCCGCCGGGCGTGGGCACCGGCACGGTCGCACCCAGGGCCGCCTCCCAGGGGGCGACCGGGACCTGGATGTGCACGTCGCGGCCGTCCAGCCGGAACCGGGGGTGGGGCTGGATGCGCACCCGCAGGTACAGGTCGCCCGCGGTGGCGTCACCACTGCCCCGGCCGCCCTCGCCCGCCAGCCGGATACGCTGTCCGTCGGTGACGCCCGGGGGCACGTCGACCTCGTACCGCCGCGGCTGCCCGGTGGGACCGGCGAGCGTGACGGTGCGACGGCCGCCTCGGTACGCCTCCTCGACGGTGAGCGGCAGCTCGGCCTCCTGGTCCGCGCCGGGGACGCCGCCCGGGGCGGCGCCGGCTCCGAACATGGAGCCGAGCAGGTCCTCGATGTCAATGCCCTCCGCGCCGAAGTCGTCGCCGAAGCCAGTGGCGTATCGGACACGGGGGCCGCCCGCGCCCGCGGTCCTCCGACCGCGGAAGCCGCCGCCCGCTCCGGCCGCGACCCGTTCGTCGAAGTCCTCGGGGATCTTGCGGAAGTCCTCGCCGAAGCGGTCGTAGCGGGCCCGGGTCTTGGGATCGGACAGGACGCTGTGTGCCTCGTTGAGGTCCTTGAAACGCTCCTCCGCCGCGGGGTCCTTGTTGACGTCGGGGTGGTACCTGCGGGCGAGTTTGCGATACGCCTGCTGGATCTCATCCTGGCTCGCGCTCCGCGACACGCCGAGCACCTCGTAGTAGTCCCGTGCCATCGCCGGTCACTCCCGCTTCGCGACGGTCACCGCGGCCGGCCTGAGCTGCCTCTCGCCGTCGCCGTAGCCGGGGCGCAGCACCTCGACGACCGTGCCCGGTGGGGCGTCCGGGTCCTGGACGACGCCGACCACCTCGTGCCGGGCCGGGTCGAAGGCGACGCCGGTCTCCGCGTACCGCGGGTAGCCGAGCAGTTCGAGGACGTTCACCGCCTGGTCGCGTACGGCCCGGACGCCCTCCACGATCGCGCCCGGATCAGCGCCGGCATGGGTCAGGGCGAGTTCGAGGTTGTCGAGGACGGGCAGGAAGGCGGCCGCCGTGCGGGACCGCTCGACGGCCCGTTCGCGCTCCAGTTCCCTGGCGTGACGCTTGCGAAGGTTGTCGAGGTCGGCGAGTGCGCGCCGCCAGCGGTCCTCCAGTTCCCGGATCGCCGTCATGTACTCGTCCTCGGCAGGCGCGGGGCCGGCGGCGTCGGGTCCCGGTTCGCCGTTCGCCGCTTCCGGCCGGGTCGGCGGGCCCGGTTGCGGCAAATCGCCGCGAGGAGGGCGTACGGCGCCGTCTGGGACCGGTCCGACCGGATCCGAACCGGCCCGGTCGGGTTCCTGGGGGTGGGTGGGCATGGCGCGCCTCAGCCCTTGTCGAATTCGGCGTCGATGACATCGTCGCCACCGGCGCCGCCGCTCGTGGGACCACCGGTGGCGGCATCCTGGCCTGGACCGCCGTCCGCGGTGGCGGCTCCCTGGTGGGCCGCCAGCCCGGCGAGCACCTGCTGGAGTTCGGAGGTCAGGGGCCGCACGCGCTCCACGCCCGCCTCCTCCTTGACCGCCGCCCGGGCGTCGGACACGAGCATCTCGGCGCGTGCCTTCTCGTGCGCGGGCGCTGCGTCGCCCAGTTCGGTGAGACGCTTCTCGACCTGGTACGCGATGGCGTCGAGTTCGTTGCGGGCGTCGACGGCCTCGCGGAGTGCATGGTCCTGGCCCTGGTTGCGCTCGGCCTCCTGGACCATGCGTTCGACCTCACTGCGGTCCAGGTTGGAGCTCTCGCTGATGGTGATGCCCTGTTCCTTGCCGGTGTCCCGGTCGCGCGCCTTGACGTTGAGGATGCCGTTGGCGTCGATGTCGAAGGTGACCTCGATCTGTGCTTCGCCCCGCGGCGCCGGCCGGATGTCGGTGAGCTGGAACCGGCCGAGCACGCGGTTGTCGGCGGCCCGCTCGCGTTCGCCCTGGAGGACCACCACATCGACGGCCGGCTGGTTGTCCTCGGCGGTGGAGAAGGTCTCGCTGCGGCGCACCGGGATGGTGGTGTTCCGCTCGATGATCTTCGTCATCACTCCCCCGCGCGTCTCCACGCCTAGCGACAAGGGTGTGACGTCGAGCAGCAGGACGTCCTTGACCTCGCCCTTGAGCACCCCGGCCTGAATCGCGGCACCCAGGGCCACGACCTCGTCGGGGTTGACGCTCATGTTGGGTGCCTTGCCGCCGGTCAGCCGACGGACCAGGGCTTGGACCGCCGGGATACGGGTGGAGCCGCCTACGAGGATGACCTCGTCGATGTCGCTCTCGCCGACCTTGGCGTCGGCCATGGCCTGCTGGACCGGTCCCAGGCAGCGCTCCACCAGGTCGCCGGTGATCTGCTCGAACGTGGACCGCATGATCGAGTCGGTGAGGTGCTTGGGGCCCGAGGCGTCGGCGGTGATGAACGGCAGGCTGACCTGCGTCTGGGTCACCGAACTGAGCTCGGTCTTGGCCTTCTCCGCCGCCTCGAACAGTCGTTGCAGCGCCTGCGGGTCCTTGCGCAGGTCGATGCCGTTCTCCTTCTGGAAGTCGTCCGCGAGGTAATCAACCAGACGCCGGTCGAAGTCGTCGCCGCCCAGGTGGCTGTCGCCGGCGGTGGAGCGCACCTCCACCACACCGTCGCCGACGTCGAGGATGCTCACGTCGAACGTGCCGCCGCCCAGGTCGAAGACGAGGACGGTCTCGTGCTCCTTCTTGTCCATGCCGTACGCGAGGGCGGCCGCCGTCGGCTCGTTGATGATCCGCAGCACCTCCAGTCCCGCGATCCGTCCGGCGTCCTTGGTGGCGGTGCGCTGAGCGTCGTTGAAGTAGGCGGGCACCGTGATGACCGCCTCCGTGACCCGCTCCCCGAGCTGCTTGGAGGCGTCGTCCGCGAGTTTGCGCAGCACCTGTGCGCTGATCTCCTCAGGCGCATAGAGCTTGTCGCGCACCTTGAAGCGAGCCGCCCCGCCGTCGCCTTCGACGACGTCGTACGCCACCGCCCTGGCCTCGTCGGAGATCTCGTCGAAGTGCCGGCCGATGAACCGCTTGGCCGAGTAGATGGTGCCTTTCGGGTTGAGGATCGCCTGGCGCCGGGCCAGCTGGCCCACCAGACGTTCCCCGGCGTCGGTGAAGGCCACCACGGACGGTGTCGTGCGGTTGCCCTCACTGTTGGGCACGACGGACGGCTCGCCGCCCTCCCACACGGCGATCACCGAGTTGGTGGTGCCCAGGTCGATGCCCACTGCCTTGGCCATGAGGAACTCCTCCCGGTACGGCGCCTGCGTCGACTCTCCGGATCACGTTCGTTCAGGTAGGAGTGGGACCTCCGCCGGTTTCCTACCTGTGCGCACGGAGCGTCTCGAACACTCCCCAGGGTGACGAACCGGGTGGCTCCACGCCTGCGCCTGGCGAGTCAGGAATGCACGGGTCCGGTCGCCCCACGAGTACGAGAGGAGGAATCCGAACCTCTCGGATGAGGCAGCCCTGAAGCAGGTGCCACCGCTCGCCTGTAGGCTCGAGGAGAACGGAGTGATCCCATGGCCAGCAGCCGGGCGCACCACCTGTACCGGGAGGACAGCCTCCGCGAGGGCAGCGGCCGGCGGCACCTCGCGGCTACGCGGCCAGTGCCTCGCCCACCCGCTCCAACCCCGGCCGATCATGCCCTCCGCAAACTGATGGTGCTCTCCCGCGCTCTGTTCGACACCCCGGAGGAAGGCGAGATCCTGCGCCTGGCCATGGACCACATAGCCGCCGCGGGGCCATACAGCGCCGAGGCCGGATACCTCAAGGTGGACGGCGACCTGGTGCCCAGCCCGAGGAACGGGCAGACGCATGCCTCGGCCGTGGGCCGGAGGGTGCGGGAGCTGGCCGGGCAAGACGGCCCTGTGACCGTACCCGGCAGGCCCTGGGGCCGGGCCCTGGGGCTACGCGGACTTGAGGGACTCCACGGCTACCTCGTGGTGACGTCCCGCTCCCGGCCATCCGAGGCCGAGCAATCCCTGCTCGCCAAGCTCGTCCGGCACACCGCTGCTGCACTGTCAGTCGCCTTCGCATACCGACGCCAACGCGAGGAAGCGTTGGAGCTGCACCGACTGAGGGACGAACGCACGACCCTCCAGCGGCAGCTGATCTCCGTCGTGGCCGAGCTCAGGTACCAGCGGGCCGTTCACGCGCTCATGGCCGACGTCGCTGCCTCGGGCGGCGGCGAGGAAGCCATCACCCGCGCACTGCACAGGCTCACTGGACTCCCTGCGCTGGTCGAGGACCGCTTCGGTCGGCTGAGGTCGTGGACCGGCCCCGGCCGCCCCGACCCCTATCCCGAGCCGGACCCCGTGCGCCAGGACGAAATGCTGCACGCCGTCGCCCGTCAGGCCGGGCCGGTGCGGATAAAGGGCCGGCTGATCACCCTAGTCCGCCCGCGCGGCGAGATCCTGGGCGTGCTCGCCCTGGTCGATGCCCGGGACGAGGCCGACGAGCACACCGTACTCGCGCTGGAACACGCCGCCGCGTCGCTCGCCCCGGAGCTGGCGCACCTGCGCAATCTGGCCGAAGTGGAACTGAGGCTGCACCGCGAGCTGGTCGACGACCTCCTGGCAGGGGCGGACGAAGCGAGCGCCAACGCCCGGTACGAGGCAGTCGGACACGACTTGCACCGCAGCCACTACATTGTCGTGGTGCAGTGGCCGAACCGGACTGCGGACGATTCCTTCGCGCAGACCGTGGGACAGGCGGCCTCTGGCGTGGGCATGCGCTCGCTGCTGACCCGACGTTCCGACCACGTGGTCCTGGTCGCGGACGACAGGCCGAACGCCCGCGCGTTGTACGAGGCGCTCGCCCGGGAGACCGGGACCCGGTCCGGGACGATCGGGGTGAGCGCCCCTTGCGACTCCCTGGACGACATCCCCCACCACTACGAGGAGGCGCGGCGCGCCATGGACGTGCGCCGCCACTCCCGCGAGCGCTACGGCACGACGTTCTTCGACGAGCTCGGCCTCTACCGCATCCTGGGGCCTGGCAATGATTACCGGGAACTGGAGACGTTCGTCCAGGAGTGGCTCGGGCAGCTCATCGACTACGACTCCCGGCACCACACGGCCATGGTGGAGACCCTGTCCCGGTACTTCGACTGCGGCGGCAACTACGACGAGACCGCGGACTCCCTCGCGATCCACCGCAGCACGCTTCGCTACCGGCTCCAGCGCATCCGCGACATCAGCGGCAACGACCTCGCGAACGTCGAGGACCGGCTGAACCTCCAGGTGGCGACCCGAGTGTGGAAGATCGTGCTGGGCGGCCCCGGCTGATGCCTCCCTGGAACTCTTGCGCGATCGGTGTCAGCAGCAGCAGGGCGAGCTGCCCGAGATGTCGCGGCCGGAGCGAGGCGGGCGCAGGGGCCCGGACAGACACCACCGACGGGTGGCGCCCGGGCCGCGGCCCGGGCGTCACAGGGCGATGACGTGGTGGTCGACCAGGTCGAGCAGCGCCCGCAGGGCCGAGCTGGGCCGCCGGGTCGACGACGTGCCGAGATGCATGCTCCAGCGGAGCATGGTGCCGTGGACGTCCAGGACGTGCAGGCCGGGGGTGCGGGCAACGGCGAACGCGGGCAAGAAGGCGATGCCCAGACCGTGCCGGACCAGTGCCGCCCCCATGTCGATGTCGGGCACCTCCAGAGCCACCCGGCGTACGACGCCCGCCACAGCGAACGCCCGGTCGACCACCTCGCGGTTGCCGTAGCCCGGCGGGAAGTCCACGAAGGGTTCCCCCGCGAGGTCCGCAAGTGCCACCTTCCCCCGCTGGGCGAGCGGATGGGCGGCGCTCACCACCAGGACGAGCGGCACGGTGGCCAGCTCCCGGGCGTCGATCCCGGCGGGTTTGTGCTCGGGCAGCGACAGGAAGGCCACGTCCAGGTCCCCGCTGAGCAGCGCGTGCGCCAGTCCCGCCGATCCGGTCGTCGCCAGCCGCAGCCGGACGTCGATCGCCGGATGCCGCGCGTGCAGCTGTCCGAGGAGCGCAGGCAGGTCCACCACCTCGACCGAGGCCATGGCGCCCACGTTCACCGTGCCGCGCAGCGTGTCCTGTGCCTCGCGCACGGCGTCCTGGGCCGCCTGGGCGGCGTGCAGGGTCGCCCGAGCCTCCGGCAGGAGCGCCGCGCCCGCCCCAGTGAGCCGGACCTGCTGCGACGTGCGCTCGAACAGCGCGCAGCCGAGCTCGCGCTCCAGGGAGCGGATCGCGGCGGACACCCCCGACTGCACCACGTGCAGCCGACGTGCGGCACGCGTGAAACTCAGCTCCTCGGCGACCGCGATGAAGTGCTCCAGCTGACGTAGCTCCACACGAGAAGTATCACTCACATTGTTCGAGCCCAGCAAAAACATTCGTTGGCATTGATCCCCGCTGGTGAGGAGGATGGAAAACGCCATCCACTTCCGCCCGAGGAGGGGTACCCCTGCCTGCCGTACCGACGCCGCTCAGCTGTCCCACAGCCCACGCTCCCGGCGACCCGACCCACCGGATACCAGCACCCGCTCCCGCCGACCTGCCGCCCCGCGCCCCCGCCCGGCGCCGTGCCTCGCACACGACCGGCTTCTGGTTCGTGGCGGTGGCCTTCACCGTGCTGATGGCCTTCGGCACCGCGCCGACCCCGCTGTGGCCGCTGTACGAGGCCCGGGACCACTTCGGCGCGACCACCGTCACGGTGGCGTACGCCTCGATGGTCGTGGGCGCAGCGGCCTCCTTCCTCGGACTGGGACACCTGTCGGACCGGCTCGGCCGGCGGCGCATCATCGTCCCGGCGCTGCTGGTCGGCATCGTCGCGTCGGTCGTACTGATCACGTGGCGGGACCTGCCGGGGCTGATCGCGGGCAGAATCCTGAACGGCGTCGGACTGGGGCTGATGGCCTCGACCGCGACGACGTACCTGCACGACCTCCACCACGAGGCCCATCCGGAACGGACGGGTTCGGTGCTGCCCGGCATCGTGGCCACCGCCGCCAACCTCGGCGGCCTGGCCTCAGGCCCCCTGATCGCCGGAGCCGCCGCCGAGTGGCTTCCCACGCCCCTGATCACCACCCAGGCGATCTTCACGCTCGCCATGGCCGTGTGCCTGGCGCTGGTGCTGTCCACCCCGGAGACCGTGGACCTGGAGCTGCCCGCGGCCGAACCGCCCAGCAGGTTCGTCCTGCGCCCCGGCGGCCGGCGGACGTTCGGCGCGGCCGGCGCGCTGGGCGCCTTCGCCTTCGCGATCCTCGGCCTGATCTCCTCCCTCGGGGCGAGCGTGCTCCACAGCACCCTGCACACCGACTCGCACCTCGTGGTCGGCCTGGCTGCCTTCCTCATGTTCGGTTCCGCGGCGGCCGCCCAGCTGGTGCTGGCCCGCCTCCCACTGCCCCGGGTCCTGACCGTGGGGGCAGTGGTCTTCCCGGTCGGCCTGGTCCTGTGCGCCGTCGCCCTCTACCACCCGGCGCTCTGGCTCTACCTGGTCGCCGTGTCCCTGTCGGGATCCGGCTCCGGGCTGCTGTTCAAGGGAGGCGTCGAACGTGCCGTTTCAGTGGCCGAGCCCGCCTCACGCGCAGGGGTCCTCGCCGTGTTCTTCGTCGTCGCGTACCTGGGAATGGGCCTGCCCTCCATCCTGTTCAGCATCGCCCTGCGGCATTTCGCCGTGCAGACCGCGATGATCGGCTTCGCGGCGGTCCTCGCCTGCGGCGCCGTTGTGTCGGTCGCCGTCGCGTTGCGCGACCGCGCACCCGGTCCCGGCACGCTCTCGGCGCACTCCGCTCGCCCCTCCTGACCTCCCTGCGGCGTATCACCGGTCGTCTGGGAGGCGCGGACCTGGGCACTCGGTGCGGGCGCGCGTGACACGGATCCGCGGCAGACGGGAGGCCCGGGATGTCTGTGGAATCGGCCAGAACGATCGCGCTCCCCTCCGGTGAAGAGATCGCTGCACTTGGGCAGGGCACCTGGTACCTGGGAGAGGAACCGGCCCGGCGTGAACAGGAAATCGCCGCGCTGCGGCTGGGCGTGGACCTGGGCATGACCGTCGTCGACACAGCGGAGATGTACGGCGACGGCGCAGCCGAGGAGCTCGTCGGGGACGCCTGGAGGAGGTCTTTCTCGTCAGCAAGGTGCTGCCCGGCCACGCCGACCGGAAGGGCACCGCCGCCGCCTGCGAGGGCAGCCTGCGGCGGCTCCGTGCGGAACGGCTGGACCTCTACCTGCTGCACTGGCGGGGACGGTGGCCATTTGAGGAGACTCTTGCGGGATTCACCGACCTGATGGAGGCGGAGAAGATCCGCTACTGGGGCGTGAGCAATCTGGACATCGCCGACATGGTCGAGCTGACCACCCTCCCCGGTGGCGACGCCGTGGCCGTCGACCAGGTGCTGTACAATCTCTCCCGGCGCGGCATCGAGTGGGATCTGCTCCCCTGGTGCCGCGAGGCCGGGGTGACGGTCATGGCCTACTCCCCGATCGAGCAAGGGCGGCTGCTGAAGGTCGAGGCACTGGATGCCGTGGCCCGGGCCCTCGGAGTCACGCCGGCCCAGGTGGCACTCGCCTGAGTGCTGGAACAGGGGGTGGCCGCGATCCCGCGTTCCGGATCACCCGACCACGTTCTGGAGAACCGCGGCGCGGTGGACCTCCACCTTCCCACCGAGGCCCTCGAGGCCCTCGAGGCCCTCGAGGCCCTCGACGAGGCGTCCCCGCCGCCCAGCGGGCCCACGCCCCTGGAGATGCTCTGAAGCTGGAACGCAGCATCGACGCGCGCGACCCTGCGCCCCGAACCCGGCTGACCGGTGCTCAGCCCCTCGCCCCGTCGTCAGGAGCGCGCGAGCCGGGCCGCGAGATAGGGCGCGGTGGCGCTGCGGCGGGCCCTCGCCACCTTGGCCGGCGGGCCCGCCGCGACCACCCGCCCGCCCGCGTCGCCGCCGCCCGGCCCGAGGTCGATGACCCAGTCGGCGGTGGCGATCGTGTCCAGGTCGTGCTCGACGAGGACGACCGTGTTGCCGGCGTAGACGAGCCGGTGCAGCTGTCGCAGCAGCAGCGCGATGTCCGAGGGGTGCAGCCCCGCCGTCGGCTCGTCGAGCAGGTAGAGCGCGTGCCCGCGGCGGGCTCGCTGCAGTTCGGTGGCCAGTTTGATGCGTTGCGCCTCACCACCGCTGAGTTCCGTCGCGGGCTGCCCCAGCCGCAGATACCCCAATCCCACCTCGCGCAACGTCTCCAGACTGCGGGAGGCGGCCGGGACGGCGGACAGGAACTTGGCGGCGGCGTCGACGGACAGCGCCAGCACTTCCGCGATGTTCTTGTCGCGGTAGGTGACTTCCAGCGTTTCAGCGTTGTACCGGGCGCCCTGGCAGGTCGGGCATGGCGCGTAGGTGCCGGGCAGGAACAGCAGTTCGACCGCGACGAATCCTTCGCCCTGGCAGGTCTCGCAGCGCCCTTCGGGCACGTTGAAGGAGAACCGTCCGGCCGAGTAGCCCCGCGCCCTGGCCTCGTCCGTCGCCGCGTACAGCTTGCGCACCGCGTCGAACATCCCCGTGTACGTGGCCAGGTTGGACCGGGGAGTTCGGCCGATGGGCCGTTGGTCGACCAGGACCAGCCGGTCGAACGACTCGACCCCCGACGCGTCCTGGACGTCGACCTCCAGCTGCGCCTCGTCGGGCTCCTCGGGTGCGAGTCCGAGGTGGCCGCGGACGACCTCGGCGAGCACCTGCGTCACCAGCGTCGACTTTCCGGAACCGGACACGCCCGTCACCGCCGTCAGTACGCAGAGCGGTACGTCGACGGACACGTCGTGCAGATTGTGGCGGGAGACGCCGCTCAGGTGCAGCCAGCCGTGCGGTGTGCGCGGGCGGTGATCGAGCGGCTGGGCGCGCCCGAACAGGTACTGGCTCGTGGCCGACTCCCCGACCCGCTCAAGACCGGCGACCGGGCCGCTGTACAGCACGCGTCCGCCGCCCTCACCCGCGCCGGGGCCGATGTCGACCACCCAGTCCGCCCGCCGTACGACGTCCATGTCGTGCTCCACGACGAACAGTGAGTTGCCCGCCGCCTTGAGGCGGTCCAGCACGTCCAGCAGCGGTTGCGCGTCAGCCGGGTGCAGGCCCGCGGAGGGTTCGTCGAGGACGTAGACGACGCCGAACAGCCCCGAGCGCAGCTGGGTGGCGATCCGCAGGCGCTGCGCCTCGCCGGGCGACAGGGTCGTCGAGCGGCGCCCGAGGCTGAGATATCCGAGGCCCAGGTCGAGCAGTACCTCGACCCGCGCGACCAGATCGCCGCAGATCCGGACCGCGACCTCGGTCGTCTCCCCGGATCGGGCGGTCGACGTGGTGGCGTCGGCCTCGGACCGCCCCGCGACGGGCCGCAGCAGCGCCACGACCTCGGTGAGCGGCATCGCGTTGATCTCGGCGATGGAACGTCCGGCGAAGGTCACGGCGAGCGCCTCGGGCCGCAGCCCGCTGCCGTGACACTCGGGGCAGGGCACACTCCTGACGAACCGGAGCGCCCTTTCGCGCATCTTCTCGCTCTTGGAGTCGGCGAGGACGTGCATGACGTGCTTGCGGGCGCTCCAGAACTTGCCCTGGTAGCCGTAGTCGACGCGGTCCTCCTCCGGCTCGATGTACACGGAGGGCTGCTCGTCCGTGTACAACAGCCAGTCCCGGTCCTTCTTCCTGAGCCTGCGCCACGGTCGGTCGATGTCGATCCCCAGACCGCTCACGACACTGCGGAGGTTCGCGCCCTGCCAGGCGCCCGGCCAGGCGGCGATCGCCCCCTCGCGGATGCTCAGCGAGGGATCCGGGACGAGCAGATCCTCGGCGACGTCGTGCACGACCCCCAGTCCGTGGCACTCCGGGCAGGCGCCGGCCGCGGTGTTGGGTGAGAACGACTCGGCCTCCAGCCGTGCGGCCCGGGGCGGATAGGTGCCGGCGCGGGAGTACAGCATGCGCAGCAGATTGGACAGCGTGGTGATGGTGCCGACCGTCGAGCGCGAGCTGGGCGACCCGCGTCGCTGCTGCAGGGCCACGGCTGGCGGCAGTCCGGTGATTTCCTGCACGTGCGGTGCGCCGACCTGTTGCAACAGCCTTCGGGCGTACGGTGCCACGGACTCGAAGTAGCGGCGCTGGGCCTCCGCGTAGAGCGTGCCGAACGCGAGCGAGGACTTGCCCGAACCGGAGACGCCGGTGAAGGCGACCATCGCGTCCCGCGGAACATCGACATCGATGTTCCGCAGGTTGTTCTCACTGGCGCCCCGGACATGCACGAAGGGGTCGGTCGCGTCCTTGTTCACCGTTCCTGACTACCTGATCGCACCGGGAACCGCGCGACAGGCGCCGTCACGGGGCCCCGCTCACACGAGCCTCTGGGGTATCCCGGATCCATTTTCGATACACGGCCTTGGGCGGCGCACACTCCGCGGTTGGCGAATGCCGACAAGGTGGCGTTGCTGCTGGAGACCACCCTCCCCGGGGTTTTCGTCGCTGGCCACGTCAGGAGCGGCTCGGTCAAACGGTGGCCCCTGCGGCCGGTGAGGGTGCCATGGCTATCCGCCTCGTGCACGAGCACCGGGAAAGGCGGGCCGTAGAGAGGCACTCGGCATCGTGCTGGTGTCGGACGAGGGGACGCAACGACGGCGGTGTGAGCAGGAACGCCGCAGTGACATGGACGAGCAGGAACAGCGCGGCGTAGAGGAAGTGATGCCCATGAAGGTGATCACGGTGACGAGGTTGAACAGGAGGCGGGCCTGTTGCCGATCGATCTCGTCGCGGTGCCCGGGGTGGCGCGGAACTGGTGTTCGCGGTGGCGCACGCAACCGTGGCCCGGTGGTGGAGCAGGCCCTGCGCGGGGAGGACGAGGAGACCTGACCATACCGCCTGCACCTGCTGGCAGGGGCCAGCGTGTCACGCGGCGTCGGCGATACCTCGGGGGCATCCTGTGGGCACGGGCGATCGCGGGGGGGCAGCCGACGAGAAGGAGTCATGCGGGTGTCGTCTCAGGGCGCTACGGTCGTGGCTCTCCTGGCGGATCCGGACGCGCCCACGGAGATCGCGCAGCGCATGGCCCGGACACTTCCTGCTCGGCTCGCCGACAGGTCAGGCCAGGGACGACGGTTCGACGTCGACGTGGTCAGTGAGCCCTTCACCGCAGGGACCGAGGACCTGCCCACCTTGATGCGCCGGATCATGGACCGCGGAAGAGCGGAGAGTTGGGACATCGTCGTGGCCCTCACCGACCTTCCGCTGCACTCACACGGGCGTAAGCTCGTTGTGGATCTGAGTCACGAACACGGCTTGGCCCTGTTGTCCCTTCCTCCGCTGGGGGGCTTGCGTCTGCAGACGAGAGCCCGGCGGGCCGTGGAAGAAGCCGTGCTCAGCTTGGCGGGGCCGCGGGCCACCGGGGCTGAGGGAACTCCGCCGGGTCAGCCGCTGTTGGGGCCCTTCGTCAGTCGCCTCGCACCTATTCACCCGGGCCAGGTCGGTGAGGAGGAGACCGCTGATCTTCGGTACGTCGTCAGCGGACCGCGCGGTTACCTGAGGGTGCTCGTCGGTATGGTCCGCGCCAACCGGCCGTGGCGCTTGGTGCCCGGCTTGTCGAAAGCCCTGGCGGCCGCACTCGCCACGGGAGCAGCCGCCACGGTGAACTCCACCATCTGGAACCTGGCCGAGTCCCTGAGCGCGCCACGCCTCGCGATCGCCGCGGTCGGGTCCGTCGCGCTCATGATCGGCTGGCTGATCGTGGACGCGCAGCTGTGGCATCGATCAGCGGAGGTCTCGCGGGAGGCGAGGCAGAGGGCGAGGCTCTACAACGCCTCGACGGTCATGACCGTGGGTATCGGGGTGCTCGTCTGCTACGCGGGTTTGATCGTCATCAACTTGGTGTGGGCCCTGTTCATCCTCAACGGCCAAGTGTTCGCCTCCACGACACGAACCCCGCTTCACGCCGCGGAATACTGGACGTTGTCCTGGTTCGTCGCTTCGGTCGCCACGGTGGGCGGGGCGCTGGGATCAGGCTTGGAGAGCGACGAGGCGATCCGGGCAGCCGCCTACTCCAAGCGCGAACAGGAGCGCCGTCGAATGCTCCAAGACGACGACGGCGACTAGGGAGACGATATCCAGCTGAACGTGGCGCCGATCATCCGGCTCATGCCCGCGATGGAAAAGGGAGTGCCGTCGGGGGTTTCCCAGAACGTATAGCGCTTGTCGGCGAAGCGCGTGTCGGCCCAGGAATCGGCGTCTATGGTGACTGGCTCCCCGACGGCCTTGGCGACTCGCCGCACCAGAACGTAGCGCACGCGTGGAACCTAGGGCACGGCGCCCCGCGCGGTACGCGGCGACGAGTCCGGCCGTCTGCTCGCTGCGTCATCTCTCGTGTCCTGCTGATCCGTCCGGGGTCACGTCGGGAGCTTGGATGCGAGTACGTCGACGTTCTCGATCGCGGGCGACACGGTGAACAGCTCCGTTGCCCGCTCCCCGAGCGCCGTGCCCACGCCTCCGGCCAGGTGCGCCTGTCGACCCGCGTCGTCGGGGAACACGTCGAAGATGCCGAACGTGGACACGTCGAACTGGATGGCGAACCAGGCGCGGGTGTCGGGCTCCTGGTCGACGATCGCCTGCGCGTCTGTCAGGAACTGTGCTACTTCCGCTTCTTTGCCCGGTTTCGCCTGTACCCGGACCAACAGCCCGACCCGCACCATGGCTCCTCCTTCGTTTGGTGCCTTCATGTCAACTCCTCTGCGAATATCGCAGCGTGTGTGGCAGTTCGATCTTCGGGACACGCTGATCGCAGCACACTCTTCATGAGTGAGTCTCCGGCCGTCGGGACAGGGTGGCGCAGCGTGTCGGCCCGTTCGGCGAGCGCGTTCCACACGGGCAGGCGCAGCGCCTCCGGGTGCCGCCAGACTGGCCCCGAGAACCGCGAGGGCGTGTCGGTGGTCATGTCGCCACCGTGGCAGCCGGGTACGCCAACGCGCCGCCCCCCGGGCGGCAGATACGCCGCCCGGGGGGCGGGTCCTGCTCGGATGGGTCAGCCCATGCCGCCGCTCGTACTGCCGGGGCCTCGCGTCGGGATGTTGGGGAGTGTGCAACGAAGCGCTCAGCCGCCCCGCCGTCATGCCCCTTCACGAGCGCATCTCATATCCCGAGCATGACTACCCGCCCATCAACGTTGGCGATCGGAGTCGCTGCTGCGGTCTGGCAGAAGTCGAGGTGACGTTGTGACCAGCCAGGAACAAGAACGTCTGCTGGCAGAGGCCACGGAGTTGGAGGCCCGGGTGCCTCCTCTTGCAGCTGGTCCCCGAACAGAACACGAGCGACTGATGCTGGAGCGGGCGGACGAGCTCCGACGACGGGCTGATGACTACGTGCCCGGAACCTAGCGGTGGTTTGTTAGGCCGGGGAGTAGAGATCAAGTGGGTGGCCTGCGCCGACGGCGTTGATCAGGGCTTGGAGTTCGGGTGGCGGGGGTG
>NZ_JBEXGX010000065.1:0-20863 GCF_040607495.1 Streptomyces sp. NPDC005281
TCGTCCACAACCTTCACGTCCACTTGGTGTTTGTCACGAAGTACCGGCGCGGAGCCATGACCGACCCGATCCTGACACGCTGCGAAGAGATCATGGCGCGGGCCGGACGGGAGAGAGTGCGGCGGAGCTTGCGCTGACGCACGAGGAGTACGGTGCGGGCGTCGGCGTCCCGGCCGTGCTGCCGGTAGTGCGCGCCCAGTTGCTCGTAGGGCTGCGGGACGAAGCCGGCCGGGTCACGGTCGAGCCAGGGCAGTCGGTCGCGGGCGGGGAGCAGCGGCTGGACGCTGTCGTAGGCGAAGCCGTCGAGGACGAGAGCCCGGGGCCAGGTCGCCGGGTCGTCGCGGAGCACTCCCACTCGACTGTGGCTCAGGTCGACGATGCCCCGGGGGGCTTCGGCGAAGCACAGCACCAGTTCGGCGGCGGTGGACCGGCGGCAGGTGAGGGCCCTCTTCCCGGCCGGAGCGTCGATGCGCGCGCCCCGGAAGCAGAGCCGGGCGCGGACCGTGACGCCGCCGACGGCCACCCGGCCGTGTGCGGTGAACCCGTTGCAGCAGTTGAACTCGGCGCCCACCTCGGCCCCGTGGGCCCGCAGCGCGGTGTCCGTGGTGTCCTCGCCGGTCGGGGCCGTGAGGTCGGCGCCCTCGAAGAGGACCGATCCGCCGATCCGCGCGTCGCACAGGTCGATGGTCCCGCGGGAGACGAAGCCGCTACGGAAGTTGAGGTTGCCGCCGACATGCAGGCGGTCGGCCTTGAGGGCGTCGCCACTCGGGTTGTCCAGCACGGCCCGCTTCAGGGTGACGGTGCCGCGCACCGAGGTGTCCCGCAGTTCGAGGCACCCGTGCACGGTGAGCCCCCGGCCGGCCTGGATGTCGCCGCCGACGGTCGCGCACAGGAGTTGCAACGCGGGTTCGCCGCGGTTCTGGCCGGTGCCGGTGAGGGTGGCGTCCTCAAGGTGCACCGAGCCGCCGATGGAAGCGCCGTAGAGGTTGACGGGGCCCTCGGAGACGAATCCCCGGTCCAGGTAGAGGCCGCCGTCCACGTGGAGTTCGGGTGCCTGGAGGCGGACGCCTGGGCCGCGGAGTCGGGCCCCGCGGAAGCCGACGGTGTTTTGTACCTGGGAGCTGTTGAGGTGGACCGGTCCGGTGCAGGTGGTGCCGTTGGCGGAGAAGTCCTCCTCCACGGAGAGGGATTCGGCGTCCAGCGACGGGCTGTCCGGCGGGGCGGTGAGAACGGAGCGGTCGAGGGAGAGTCCGGCGCCGACGGTCGCGGAGCGCAGGGTCACGGTGCCGTCGATTCGGCAGTCGAGCAGCGCGCACTCGCGGTCGAAACGGGCTCCGGCGGCGCCGAGCCCGGGCAGGTCGCAGTCGCGCAACTCCAGACCGCCGAAACGCGCGCCGTCGAGGCGGGGCGCCCGTTCCAGTACGCAGCCGTGGAGCCGTACAGAGCACGCGACGTCGGCTTCGGTGAGGTCCAGAACGCCCGTGACGCGGGCGCCGCGCAGCCGGAGTCTGGCCAGGTGCCCGGGTACGGGCGGCGGGGGCGCGAGCATGACCCGGCGCAGCACCGCCGCCTCCACCTCGGGCACGTCGTCGCACCACTTGCCACGCCGGTACGCCTCCCAGACCCGGAGCGCGTGAGGTTCCCAGCCGTCCGGTGCGCTCCCGTCGCTCGTCATCAGCCCCTCCCCTCACCCCGCGCGGCCCTCCCCGGCCGTGGAGCACCGGCATGGCTACCCAGGCGACGACCGGGCCAAGCAGAGCCGCGAGGGAGGCCGCCGCCGGTGTCGTATTTCGAGCGGTGGAGTGCGAATGGCTCGTATGATCGCCGGCGGGACAGGGTTCGTAGCGCAGAGGTCGTCGCGCCTTCACCTCATGTGGGAGGACGCCGGTTCGAATCCGGCCGGCCCTGTCCTGCCTCTCGCTCTCGCGCCGGGCGCTCGCCCGCAAGCGGTCCGCGGGCGGTCCGGGAGCGGTCCGGCGGCGGTTGCCCGCCGGGTGGGCCGGACGATCGAGCCGGAGTGACCGGAGGGTCTAGGGTCCGATCGGTGTGAGGGCGCCGGGAGCGGCCGGGCGCCAGCCCAGTTCGGGTGCGATCAGGTGCCGTGTGTCGTGCAGGATCTGCTCGTACTCCTCCCGGTGGAACTCGTACGGCAGCTCCAGGCGCAGCTCCGACACCTGCGCGAGGACCGGGTCGGCGCTCAACTGCTCCAGGATCTGTTCGGCGGTGCCCACCACGTCGGGGGCGAACAAGGTCCGCTTCGGGCCCTGGGGTGCCAGGGTCCGGGCGTGACGGCCGGCTGCGTACGCGCGGTAGCGGGCCCGCCCGGCCGCGTCCGCGCTGTCGAAGGGCACGATCACCCGGCCCAGCGCCACCCGCGCCCGACCCTCCGCGCCCCGCGGGCACAGCGCCCGACGGTACTCGGCCAGCAGGTTCAGCTGGGCCGTGGTGAAGTCGTCGGTCTCCTCGCCGGTGACGATGTTGCCGGTCAGCAGGCCCAGGCCGTTCTCGGCGGCCCAGCGGACCGAGCGCAGGCTCCCTCCGCCGTACCAGATACGGCGGGCCAGACCGGGAGCGTGCGGTTGCAGGCGGGGGCGCTGGACGTTGCCCGGCGAGTGGATGACCGTGTCCGGGCCGCCCAGGTGGTCGCCGCGCAGGTTGCCGAGGAGGCGGGCGATCCTGCCGTACGACAGGTCGAAGCGGCGCCAGTCCCCGTCGTACACGAGGTCGCCGAGCAGGTCGGCATGCGGCATCCCGGTGCTGAAGCCGATCTGGAGGCGGCCCCGGGACAGTACGTCGGCCAGCGCCAGATCCTCGGCGAGCCGGAAGGGGCTCTCGTAACCGATCGGTATGACGGCGGTGCCGAGTTCGATCCGCTCGGTGCGCTGGCCCGCGGCGGCGAGGAACACCGCCGCCGAGCCGACGCCGTGTTCGAGGTGCCGCTGCCTGATCCAGGCACCGTCGAAGCCCGCCCGTTCGCCGTACTCGAACAGCTGGAGCGTCTCCTCCAGGCCGGTGTACGGGTCGTCGTCGGCGAAGTTGCCCGGGGTGAGAAACGCCAGGGAGGTGATGGTGGGAGTGGTCATACGACGTTGGTCCTCAGCTCGTGACGGTAGGGCGAGCGCGCGGGGCGATCATCGGGATCGCGGGGGAGTGGACGGGGCCACCGGTCGACTCAGCCGGCCAGTTCGCCGAGGAGCGCCCAGGTGCGGCGCCGGTCCGCCGCGCCCGCCATTTTGGTGCCCGAGAAAACGATCTCGGTGGCACCGGCGTCGCGGTAGCGCCGTACCTCGGCCTCGACCGCCTTCTCGTCGCCGATCACCGCCAGGTCCGCGGCGCGCCGTCCACCGGAGAGTTCGATGACCCTGGCGTAGGAGGGGATCTGCTCGTAGAAGGCGAGGTTCTCGGTGGCCCTGGCCCGAACGGTGTCGACATCGTCCGTGACCACACCGGGCACCAGGGCCACGATCCTGGGTGCGGGCCGTCCGGCGGCCTCGGCCGCGGCGGTCAGGGCGGGCACGATGTGGTCCGCGAGGGCGCGCGGTCCCGCGAGGTAGGGCAGGATCCCGTCCGCCAGCTCTCCGCTGACCCGCAGCGCCTGCGGGCCCATCGCGGCGACGAGCAACGGAACACCGGGCTCCGCGCCCGGTACACGCGCGGGGATCGGGGTGGTGGCGGAGAGTAGTTCGCCATGGAAGTCGGCCGTGCCGGTCTCGGTCAACTGGCGCAGTGCGGTGAGGAATTCGCGCAGGCGGGCGATGGGGCGCTCGAAGGGCAGGCCGAAGCCGTTCTCCGTCAGCAGCTTCGTGCCCAGCGCCAGTCCGAGGTGGTAGCGGCCGTGCGTCGCGGCCTGGGCCGTCTGCGCTTGGCTGGAGACCACCAGTGGGTGGCGGCCGAAGACGGGGATGGCGGAAGTGCCCACGTGCAGGTCGGGAACCGCGCGCCCGACGATCGCGGCGAGCTGGGGTGAGTCCGCGCCGAAGCTCTGGCCGAACCAGACGGACCGCAGACCGGCGGCCGCGGCTTCCTCGGCCAGTCGCACACTGGCGTCGACCTGGTTGTGTGCGCCGGATGTGTCGAGTGCTGCACCAACAGTCATGTCCGTTGGAACGGGCGGTCGGTGAGCTCGCATTCCGTCCGGGTGTGACGGCTTCGTGTCATTCGTGTGATGCGCGGTGCGCGGTGCGCGGTGCGCGATCTCAGCGGTCCCGCTGGTCGAGCCGGTCCACCGGCCCCCAGGTCTGTTGGTCCATCGGTCGGCAGGCCAGGTGCCGGACGTGGGCCGGTGCGGGACGTGGGCCGGTGCGGGACGCGGGCGCGGCAGTCGTTCGACCTCGCCAGGAGGCCGGACGGCAGGCATTGGGGGCCGGACGGCCCAAGCGGAACGCCTCGCAACGGAACAAGCTGGAATCGGAAGGTCATCTCGTAAGGGACAGGGAAGGGTGAGCGAGATCATGAAGGGCTACGTCTTCCACGGTCCCGGGCAGTCCGCCTGGGAGGATGTCCCGGACCCGGCGGTCAAGGAACCCACCGACGCCATCGTGCGGGTCGGCGCCGTCACCATCTGCGGCACGGATCTGCACATCCTCAAGGGCGATGTCCCTGAAGTGCGTCCGGGCACGGTCCTCGGCCACGAGGCGGTCGGCGAGATCATGGAGGTCGGCAGCGATGTGCGGACCGTGCGTCCCGGCGACCGGGTACTCGTTTCCTGCATCAGTTCCTGCGGCCGCTGCCGCTTCTGCCGCGAGGGCATGTACGGCCAGTGCCGGGGCGGCGGAGGCTGGATCCTCGGCCACCTGATCGACGGCACCCAGGCCGAGTACGTGCGTGTCCCCTTCGCCGACCTCTCCGTGCACGCCCTGCCCGGAGCCGTGGAGAGCAGGGACGCCGTCCTGCTCGCGGACATCTTCCCGACGTCGTACGAGGTCGGTGTTCTCAACGGGCGCGTGCGCCCCGGCGACACTGTCGCCGTCGTCGGGGCCGGGCCCATCGGCCTGGCCGCGATCGCCACGGCGCGGCTGTTCTCGCCCGAGCGGATCGTCGCCGTCGACCGTGCCGCGTCCCGGCTGGAGGCCGCCCGGCGACTGGGCGCCGACGCCGTGGCCGACGCGGGCGAGGACCCGGAACAGCTGATCGCGGACCTCACCGACGGGCTCGGCGCGGACGTGGTCATCGAGGCGGTCGGGCTGCCGGAGAGCTTCGAGCTGTGCACGCGCATGGTGCGGCCCGGCGGCCGTGTGGCCAACATCGGCGTCCACGGCAGGCCCGCGACGCTGCACCTGGAAGACCTGTGGATCAAGAACGTCACCATCACCACCGGCCTGGTGGACACCGGTTCCACCCCCACCCTGCTCCGCATGGCCGCGGCCGGCCGGCTTCCCACCACGCAACTGGTCACCCACACCTTCCCGTTGGAGCACATGGAGGAGGCCTACGACGTCTTCTCCCGCGCCGCTGACACCGGCGCGCTCAAGGTGGTGCTCGGCGCGCCGTCGCACGAGGAACTCGCCGTTCCCGCCGCCTGAGAGGACCTCGCCGTTCCCGCCGCCTGACGAGAGCCGGCTTGCGGCGGGCGGACCGGGACACCGTCGATCTCACCGGGGTGGAGGCCTCATCGACCGGGACACGCGGTGTGGTTGTCGACCGGGACCCGCGGTGTGGATATCGACCGGGACCTGCGGTGTGGTCCTCAGAGGAAGCTGAGAAATTCCTGTGCGAGGCTGGCGCGCCTGATCAACAGCGTGAGTACCCATGCCTCCCAAGGAGTTGCCGATGAGCCTGGTCAACGGCCTGCCCGCACACGTGCTGCTTGTGCATTTCGTGGTCGTCCTCGTTCCCCTGACCGCACTGGCTCTCATGGTCTGTGCGATATGGCCCAAGGCGGCCCAACGCCTGGGCGTCGTGCTGCCGCTGCTCGCCCTGGTCACGCTCGCGAGCGTGCCGCTCACCTCCAACGCGGGTGAATGGCTGGAGGGACACGTCGACGACAACGCGCTGGTGCGCCGTCACGCCGAGCTCGGCGACGGTCTTCTTCCCTGGGCCGGGGGCCTGTTCGTCCTGGCGGTCGTCGTCTGGTGGGCGATCGGCCGCGCCGCCGTTTCCGGGACCCCGGACGGCACACGACGGCCCGCCACGCTCGTACGGGCCGCGGCCGCGGTGCTGTCGCTCGTGGTGGCCGCGGGAGCCGTCGTGGACGTCTACCGCATCGGCGACTCGGGGGCGAAGGCGGCTTGGCAGGACGGCTATTCCAAGACCGCCTCGCACGGGGGAGACAAGGGCTGATCCGAGGTAGGCCGCCCCACGTCTCTCGCTCGCCCATGCGACGGCGTCACCGGGGGCGGGCTTCTCCTCACTGATGCTTCGCCTCACTGATGCGAGGGCGTCAGAGGATCTCGAGCACCTCGGCCACCGGCCGCCGCGGGCTCGCCGCGCCCTCGGGGCCGTGGCCGAGCCGGATCACCATCTGGACGTTCGCCATGGCGGAGAGCGGGTCGCGGACGGCCCACCGGATGTCCTGCCACTCCAGCGGCTGGGAGGTGATGGAGGCGACGAGTCCGTCCGCGGTGGCCTGGAGCAGAACCCGCTCCAGCGCCTGGCCCGCGCACAGCCAGTCGACGGGTTCGTCACGGGCCGTCCCGAGCAGTGCGATGTTCGGGTCCCGCTCGAAGACGGCCCAGCCGCGTCCGGGCACGGGACGGCCGACGGCGAAGTCACGCACGGGGGCCGAGGTGCCGCGTTGCCGGGGACCGAACGCCCGGCCGGGGATGCCGTCCGCCGTCCCGGTGACAGCGGCAGGCTCGGTACGAGTCCACCGAACCGTCTCCGCGCGCACTCCCGGGTCGACTGCCTCCGAGTTCTCGGCGTCCCGGACCATGTCGAGGATCGACCGGACATGCCAGGGGTCGGGGAAGAACAGTTCCGCGCTCTCGGAGCGAGCCGCCTCGGACAGCCTTTGCCTCGTGGTGGCAGGGATCTGCTCCTCGCGGAAGGGAAAGCGGCTGGAGTGACGACGCCGGATCGAGGGGGCAAGGCGGGCGAGCGATTCGTCGGGCCGGCCGGTGCCGGACAGGTGCACCTCGGCGAGGAGCCCCGCGGAAGCCGGATCGGGCAGGAGCCGCACATCCGGCGCCAGCCCGGCCGCCGCGGCTGCCACGCGCAGATTGAACAGCGCGGCGCCGCAGCCCATACGCAGCCCACGGTTCTCGGGATCCGTGTGGGGGAGCGCGCGCTCCGGGTCGGCGAACAGTTGGATGACGCCCGTGTCCCGCAGAAAGCGGAATGCCCAGGGCTGCGCGTTGTGCAGCGAGGGAGCGGCGGTGGCGTCCGCCACGAGTGCCTTGATGGTGTTCGCGGAAAGAGGTTCTGTGTTCACGGCACTTTCCTTTCGCACGGCTCCTCGTTCCCTCCGTCCGGCCTGGGACGCAGGAGTGGGTGGCCCCCTCAGCGGATCCTCCGTCGCGAAGCGGTGGGCGGGATCGGGGTACGGCCCTCGCCTGCCTGCGGTGGTGCGGAGAAGTGCCGCCCGCCGATTCCATGGAACGCCTCCGAGACACCGGTCCGGCAGGGGCCATTGGTCCTCGAAGAGGGCCCCGTCCGACCCTCCTCCGCACCGGGACGGGCCGGCTGATGCCCCCGAGGCGGTCAGTCCCCGGAACAAGGTCATGTTCGTCACGTACGGCTTCAGGGCCCTGTGCCATCAGCCGGACGGGATTGGCCGTCGCAGAGTCCACCGGGGATACGACTGGCGCGAGGGAGAGCCGGGATCATGCCGGGAAGCCATCACAGAGTCGTGGGGTCAACGGCCCGTGATCTCCCGACGGGCGGCATCCCACACCGCCTCGAATTCCCGCGAGGTCAGCTGATCCGGTTCGTGGCCCTCCCACTCGGAGACCGGGAGCCCTGCGGTAAGTCCGAACCTGCTCTCGTACTCGGCCAAACCGCCGGTCTGCTGGGCGAGTTGCCATTCGCCGAGGGCGGCAGCCGCGATCGGGAGCAGCTCGGTACCTTGGAGTGCGACCTGCCGGGTCACCCGACCTTCGGCATCGACCTCGAAGTAGAACCAGATGACTTCCTCGTCCCAGTAGCACCGCATCCACGTCGTCACTTGGCGGCCTGCCTCTGCGACGGGGCGATGCGGCGCCGGAAGAGGTCGACATCGGTTTCAGTCATCCACTGATTGAACAGGCGCGCAACCGAAAGGATCAAGGTGCCATGGCGTACGAGGTTCTCCGGGCGGCGTGCGGATTCCGCGAGTGCGCGCGGGAGGACCAGGACCGGCTCGCGCGGAACCGCCCGGGGTAAACGGAGAAACCCTCCGTGTCCGCCATGCAAGAACTGACCTGAATTGCTTGACCACCGCTGTGGCCGTCTGCTGAACTCCCGTTCCATGAACCCGCGCGTGGAACTGACCCGGCGGCGCCACATCGATCTGGCGCACGTCGCCAGCGCTTTTTGTTGTCGCTGATCCGGCAAGTCGTCCCCGGCAGCGATCGACGCGCACCGACTGTGCGCGTAGGACGGACGCGGTACCGAACCGCCCGTACCGTCCTGCTGTTCCGCGGGATCGTCGCATCCGACTCCTGAGCCCCCGCGTCCGCGGCCTCACCTCGTACCTCTGCGTCCCTGTCGCGGCAGAACCCTCTGCGGCGTAGGGGCCGGGAGGCTGTACGAGCGGGCCGTCGTGGTCTCTGAGGAACGGGCGAGCCGTGTGCCGGTCCCTGACCGATGGCGCGGCCCGCTGTCGGGTTCGGCGAGCCGGTACCGGTCCCGCGGCGGCCTGATCTCCCCGGCCGCGCTTTCCGCGTGACCATCGGCCGCGTGCCCCCATGCCTCGACCGCAGTGCCGCCCCGACTCAGGTCGGCCGGCCCGCGCGTCGATCCTTCGTCGCCGCACCCGACCCTTCAGCACACGGTGGTATGCCCACCTCCCCGACAAGGACCTCCTCATGCCTGTCTCCATCCGTAAGCTCACCGGCCGCATCGGCGCGGCGGCCGAGGGCGTCGACCCCACGGCGTCACCGGACGATCCCACGCTCACGGCGCTGCGTGACGCCCTCGACGAGCACAAGGCGCCGTACGGCGGCCAGACACTCATCGCCAACGCCGCAGCCGCCGACCGCGACCTGCCCCGGCGACTGCGCACCCTCACGGACTCGATGCGCGTCTTCGGTGACGCCTCGCACCACACCGGTGTCCTGGCGGTGGCGGCATGACCGAGGTCCGTATCCCGGCGCCGGTCCTTCTCAAGGGATCTGACGCCACGACGAAGAGCGAGCCGGAGCGCGAGGTGTTCCTGCCGAGTGGCGCGCGCCGCCGAACGCCGCTCGGCACACTCCGTGAACGGCTGAGTTGGCCGCTGGGCATCTACACGACTCCGGTCGTGCTCCTCGTCGCCTGGGAGGCACTCGCCAGGGCCGGAGTGCTGGCCAAGACCTACGCCCCGGCGCCCACCTCGATCGTGAAGTCCGCCGTCGACCTGTGGCAGCAAGGGGTGCTCGGCCCGGACCTGGCCATCTCGCTGCAACGGGCCGGGATCGGTCTCGCGATCGGCCTGACGGCGGGCATCGTCGCCGGAGTGCTCGGCGGACTGCTGCGCAGCGGCGAATACCTGTTCAACGGCGTCGTACAGGTTCTCAACACGATCCCCCTCCTCGCGGTGCTGCCGCTGATGATCGTGTGGTTCGGCATCGACGAACTCACGAAGGTACTGCTGATCTCCTTCGGCGCGGGCGTCCCCATGTATCTCAACCTGTTCGCCGCCGTCCGCGGTGTCGACCAGCGGCTGATCGAGATGGCACGCACGACCGGAGCGGGCACCTGGCGCCTGGTGACGCGGGTGCTGGTGCCCGGATCCCTGCCGGGCTTCCTGGTCGGCCTCCGCTTCTCCCTCGCCTACAGCGTCCTCGGACTCGTCGCCGCGGAAACGGTCAACGCGGACAAGGGACTTGGCTTCCTCATCACCCAGGGACAGACCTACCTCCAGACCAACCAGGTCTTCGTGGGCCTCGTCATCTACTCACTCCTCGGTCTGCTGGCCGACCAGTTCGTCCGGGCTCTCGAGCGGGTGCTGCTGCGGTGGCGCCCCAGTTATGAGGCGTCATGAGCAGCACAGTGGCAACGGATCTCCGCCGGCGGACCGGTGCCGTCGCCGAGCGGGTCGTCCGGCGGTTCGGTGACCGGGTGGTGCTCGACCACCTCGATCTCACCATCGAGGACGAGGAGTTGGTGATCCTGCTCGGTCCCTCGGGCTGCGGCAAGAGCACCCTCCTGCGACTCCTCGCCGGACTCGACCGGCCCGACGGAGGACGCGTCGAGGTCCCGGCGAGACGGGCGATCGTCTTCCAGGCCGACCGACTGCTGCCCTGGCAACGGGTCCTGAGCAACGTCACCCTCGGCCTGCACGGACCCGACGCGGACCAGCGCGCCCGCGACGTCCTCGCCGAGGTCGGCCTCGCGGGTCGCGAGAAGGCATGGCCCAAGGAGCTCTCCGGCGGCGAGGCCCAGCGGGTGTCGCTGGCCAGGGCGCTGGTCTCCGAGCCCGAACTCGTCCTGCTCGACGAGCCGTTCGCAGCCCTCGACGCCATCACACGGCTACGCATGCACGACCTCGTACGCGCACTGCGGACCAGACACCAAGCCGCCATGCTGCTCGTCACCCACGACATCGACGAGGCGATCGCCCTGGCCGACCGCGTCCTCGTCATGAGCGACGGCCGCATCGGCACCTCGCACCAGGTCCGACTCTCCGCCGCGGAGCGCGAAGCGAGTGTCGCACGCGAGGAACTCCGCGCCTGGCTCCTGGCGGACCTCGGCCTCGCCGGGCAGCACTGATCTCCCTGAACACCCTCACCCAGCACAGAAAGCCCAGGACATCCCATGCGCAAGACAACCAGCAGACTCGTCACCGCCGCCGCTCCCCTCGCTCTGGCGGGCTCCCTCGTCGCCTGCGGATCGTCCTCGGACACCGCCGCGCCGCTGAGCAACGCCGGCAACGCGAGCAGTGCCCGGCATCCCGAGTGGAGCAAGTACACCTTCACCATCGGAGACAACGGGGGTGACGGCAGCCAGGCCCTCGCGAAGCTGACCGGCGTCTTCGACAACGCGCCCTACAAGGTGAAGTTCGCCCGCTTCACCTACGGCCCACCGCTCGTACAGGCCGCGGCGTCCGGGGACATAGACCTGGGCAGTGTCGGTGACGTGCCCCCGATCACCGGTGCCGCGAAGGAGTACGGCTTCAAGATCGTCGCCGTGAACCGCTCGCTCACGCCCGACCAGGCGGTGGAGAACATCATCGTCCCGAAGGGCTCAGAACTGAGGACGGCCGCCGACCTCAAGGGCAAGCGGATCGCTGTTCCGCAGGGCAGTTCCGCCCACGGACTGGCCCTGAACGCACTGAAGAGCGTCGGCCTGGGCCCCAAGGACGCGAAACTGGTGTTCCTCGACCCCGCTGCCGCCGCGACGGCGTTCAACACCGGCAAGGTGGACGCCTGGTCGATCTGGAACCCGCAGTCCGCGATCGCGGTCAAGAACGGCGCGCGGATCCTGGTCAAGGGCCTCCCGCCGATCGACCAGACGAGCAGCTACTACGTGGCGAGTGACAAGTCGCTGAAGGACAGGACCAGACGCGCGGCCCTCACGGACGCGCTGAAGAGGCTCTCCCGGGAGTACGCCTGGGCCATCCGGCATCCGGAGAAGTACGCGCAGGCGCTCTCGCAGGAACAGGGAATCCCGCTGGAGGACGCCAAGGCCTCCCTGGCCGCCTACTCGAACCGGGTGACCCCGGTGGAGAAGCCGGACATCGAACTGGAGCAGAAGCTCGCGGACGCCTTCCTGGAAGCCGGCCAGATCACCAAGAAGGTCGACCTCGCGTCGATCACCGACAACCTCCTCCCGGCCGGCTACGACAGCTCGAAGCTGACCTTCAACTGAACCCCGCCATCCCCCTCGACACCCGAAGGAGAGAACCCGTGACCGAAAGACAACGCCGGCTCCACCTCAACGCCTTCCTCATGGAAGCCGGCCACCACGAGGCGGCGTGGCGGCTCCCGCACAGCAATTCCCGGGCGGACTTCGACCTGCGCCACTGGATCGAGCTGGCGCGGCTCGCGGAGAGCGCCAAGTTCGACTCGCTGTTCCTGGCGGACGGCCCGGCACTCATCGGGACCGGTGAATTCCGGCCGCCGGGCCAGCTCGAGCCACTGACCCTGCTGACCGCCCTGTCCCAGGCGACCAGCCGGATCGGCCTCATCGCGACCGTCTCGTCGACGTACAACGAGCCCTACAACCTCGCCCGTCGGCTCGCCTCCGTGGACCATGTCAGTGGCGGCCGGGCCGGCTGGAACATCGTCACCTCGGCGGGGGCTGACGAGGCCGCCAACTTCGGCCTCGACGTCCGCCCCGACCACGCCGAGCGCTACGCTCGCGCCGACGAGTTCCTGAAGGTCGCCAAGGAACTGTGGGACAGCTGGGAGCCGGAGGCCGTCGTCGCGGACAAGGCCGGCGGACGCTACGCCGACCCCGAGCGGCTGCACAGGCTCGGCCACCGGGGTACGTACTTCCAGGTGGCCGGCCCGCTCAACGTCGAGCGTCCGCCGCAGGGTTACCCGTTGCTGGTGCAGGCAGGCTCCTCTGAGGACGGGAAGGACTTCGCGGCCCGCCACGCCGAGGCCATCTTCACCGCGCACACGACCTACGAGCGCGCGGCCGCCTTCTACGCCGACATCAAGGCACGGACCAAGGCGGCGCGACGCGACCCGGACGGCGTGATCGTCCTGCCCGGAATCGTCCCGTACATCGGGTCGACCGAGGCCGAAGCCCGCGCACTCGCCAGGGAGTTCGACGAACTGCGTGTTCCGGAGTACGGGCTGCGCCAGCTGGCCGCCGTCTTCGAGACCGAGCCCTCGGTCTTCGAACTCGACGCGCCCCTGCCGGACTTCATCCTCGCGAGGCCGAAGCTGGAGGGCTCACAGAGCCGTTCCGACCTGATCATCGACCTCGCGGTACGCGAAAAACTCACGGTCCGTCAGATCATTTCGCGACTCGGCGGCGGCCGTGGCCACTTCGAGTTCATCGGCACGCCCGAGCAGATCGCGGACACGATCACCGCTTGGTTCGAGGGAGGTGCCGCGGACGGGTTCAACATCATGGCGCCCGCCCTGCCTTCGGGCCTCGCGGCCTTCATCGAGCACGTCCTGCCGATCCTGCGCGGCAAGGGCCTGTTCCGTGAGGAGTACGAAGGCACGACCCTGCGCGAGCACTACGGGCTTCCGGTCCCGCCGAACCAGTTCCGGACCTGACCGCTGGACCGCGGACGCCCACCGCGTCGCTCGGCACCGGGACCGTCCCGGGCCGGGCGACGCGCCCAGCGACACGAGGAGTTCTGCACCCGGACCGGACAGGCCGTCCGGCCCGGCGAACAGCTTCGGTTCTACCGGGCGGGCCAGACTGCGCGCTGGGTGCTGACCTATACCGGCGCAGTCGTCGGGATGATGTGGACGGACGTGGTCCCACCGCGAACAGACTTACGCGGACGGGACCCTGCCGTCACCGGCGCTCCGGGAGCGGGTCGGCGAAGTGCCAGCCCTCGGCGAGCAGGCCGTCCACCGCCGCCACGGCGATGCGCAGCCGTTCCTCGGGGCTGCCCGTGACCAGCAGGAACCGGCGGTCGGTGCGCTCCAGTTCCTCCCGGAACCGGGCGGTCATCCACGGGCGCAGGTGCGGGCCGTCACGCAGGCCGTCGTCCTCGAAGGGCACGCCCTCGTGGTCGGTCAGCAGATACAGGTGGCGCGGGGTGTGGGCGGCGACGGCCGCAACCTCGGGGCTGGGCGTGCCGAGGTAGCGCTCGTGCCAGATCGAGGTGGCGAACGAGTCGGTGTCGCAGAAGAGCACCGGGGAGCCGCCGCCGGCCGCCCGCTGTTCGTCCGCGTCCTGGCGACGGGCGATGACGGGGAACTCCTCGGAGGTGAACTCCACTTCCGTCCAGTCGGCTCCGGGGTCGACGGCCCGCAGGGCGTCGAGCTTCTCCTCGCTGTACGCGCGTCCGTACTCGGGCACCCAGCCGGTGTCCGTCCAGATGCCGCCGCGCGCGCGGTAGTGGGCGGTCAGCGCCCGGGAGAGAGTAGTGGTGCCGGTGGACTCGGCGCCGAGGACGACCACGCGCCGGGCGAGGGCGGCGCGCACGCCCGGTCCGAGGTACGCCCAGCAGCCCACAGGGTCCTTGCGTACGGCCGTACCGGAGACGGGGTACAGGGTGCGGTCGGGGTCCACACCGACCTCGGCCGCCCCGAACCGGCGGGCCAGTTCGGCGCCGTAGGACTCGGAGGTGAACACGGCGTCCACCGGCTCGGGTACGGCGGTGCGGAAGACCGCCATGTGGGCATCCCACACGGCGGGATCCAGAAGGTCCACCGGGTGGTCGTCGACGGCGCCGACGACCTCGGCCCCCGGGTGGGCCTCGCGCATCCACGCCATCCGGTCGGCGAGCGGCACCGACTCCACGGACGCGGCGCAGACCAGGACGGTCAGCCGCTCACACTGCGCGAGGGCGGTGCGGACGAGGTGGTGGTGACCGGCGTGCGGCGGATAGAACTTGCCGAGCACCAGGCCGTGGCGGTACTGGCGGGCGGCTGCGCTCACGCGGTCACCGCCGTCGCGGGGCGGGGAGCGCCGGCCGCGAGGGTGCGCCGCCAGCCGAGGAGGCCGGCCACGCACAGGGCGAGGAAGCCGGCGTACAGCAGGGAGGTCAGATACAGGCCCTTGTAGCCGTACAGCGGGATGTAGACCAGGTCGGCGGCGATCCAGAGCCACCACGACTCCAGCAGTTTGCGGCACTGGCCGTATGTGGCCGCCAGGGAGAGCGCGGTGGTGAGCGCGTCCCAGAACGGGACGGTGGAGTCGGTGGCCCGGTCCAGGAGCAGGGTGAGGGCGGCGGTGCCGAGCACTCCCGCGGCGGCGAGCCAGGCCCATTCGGCGCCCGTGGTGCGGCGCACCGGAAGGGCTCCGGCGGTGTCGGGTCCGTCGCCGCGGGCCCAGGTCCACCAGCCGTATGCGGCCAGGGCGATGAAGACGACCTGGAGACCGGCGTCGGCGTACAGGCCGGCTTGCAGGAAGAGCACGATGAAGAAGACGTTGTTGGCTATGCCTACAGGCCAGTTGGCCATGTGCTGACGGGCCACCAGCCAGACGCAGACGGCGCCGGTCGCGAAGCCGAGCGCTTCGGTCCAGCTGAGGTTCCAGTTCACGGGCGAACTCCTTTATGGTCAGCGTGACTATAAAGGAGGTAGGGGTCCGGGACAAGGGAGTAGTCGGGCGGCACTTGGGTACTTGCGTCCGTGCCACCGCAGTTGGCGACTCGGCCCGCCGCGAGGCGCTCCGGCCTCTTGCCGCGACAGAGGCCGGTCGGCGGTCAGGCCGACCTGGAAGTACGGATGACGCAGGGTTCACCCATGTCCGGCCCCTCCTCCGGGTGGTTGCCGGCCGGGTATCGAAGCCGGTCGGCAACCACCGCTGATGTCGACGCGGTTCACCGACTGGTCACCGCCTGCGAGTGAGCGCTCCACGCTGCCGATGAATGAAGTACGACGCCCGCGATGCCGGGTCTGCGGCGCGGTCGGCGCGGTCGGCGCTTTAGGTCAGGCGTTGGCCGCCTTGGTGAACCGGGCGGTGACGTCCTCCCAGTTGACCAGGTCCCACAGCTTGGTGACGTAGTCGGGGCGGACGTTCTTGTACTGGAGGTAGTAGGCGTGCTCCCAGGCGTCGAAGACGAGCAGCGGGGTGCTGCCCTGGCCGACGTTGCCGTGGTGGTCGTAGACCTGCTCCACGATCAGGCGCCTGCCGAGAGGCTCCCAGGCGAGTACGCCCCAGCCGGATCCCTGGACGCTGCTCGTCGCGACGGTGAGCTGCTTCTTGAACTGCTCGAAGCCGCCGAGGTGTTCGTCGATGGCGTCCGCGAGGGCGCCGTCGGGCCGGTCGCCGCCGTCGGGGGAGAGGTTCTGCCAGAAGATCGAGTGCAGGACGTGGCCGGAGAGATTGAAGGCGAAGGTCTTCTCGAGCCCGACCAGTGAGGCGGGGGTGATCTGGTCCTTGTCGCGGATCTCGGCGATCTGCTCGAGGGTGTCGTTGGCGCCCTTGACGTAGGCGGCGTGGTGCTTGGCGTGGTGCAGTTCCAGGATCTGCCCGGTGACGGCCGGCTCCAGTGCGGCGTAGTCGTAGGGCAGGTCGGGAAGCGCGTAGGTGCCCATCAGGCACGTCCCCTTTCCGGGTGGGTGATCGGTCCGGGACACCCTATGCCTTTATTGCGAATGACTTGCAACAGCGTAAGTAATGCAGCAACATGATCTGTGGCGGGGTCGGCCCGTCAGTCTTCGGAGTCCGAGCGCCGTTCCGTCCGTCCGGCGCGTCCTTCCCGGAGAGTGATCGTCTTCTCACCCGGCAACCGCCGGTCCCGGCCGGCTCCGCTTCGCCACGCGGCGACCCCGGGCGCCGACGGCCAAGGCGTCGGCGAGGGTCGGAGCGGTCCCGAAGGTGTCGCGAGGAAAGTTCCCTCTGCTGGTGCTGGTGCTGGTGCTGGTGCTGGTGTTGGGCCGGTGCCGGTCAGACCTGTTCTGGCACACCAAGGACCGCGCACACGGCCCGTGCGATGTGGGGCGGGGTCGCTCCCGGGTCATGGGCGGGCAGCAGCAGGTGGCTGAGGGTGAGGCGTACGGCCAGATCGGCCGCGGCGGTGCGGGAATCGTCGTCGGTGTGCGGCACGGTCGCGGCGAGCCACACGCAGAGCAGTCGCCGGGTGCTGGAGAAGACGGGTTCGGGTCTGCTGGTCAGGAAGGGCAGTAGGGCGTCCGTACCCCCGCGCGTGGCGGTCAGTACGGCGCCGACGAACGGATTGACGGCGGCCTGTTCCAGGGCGTGGGCCACGGCTGCCTCCAGTGCCTGGGCAAGGCGACCCTGGTGGGAGTCCAGCACCGCGGCCAGGCCGACGAGGGACTCGTCCGTCTCGTGCTCCACCAAGGCGCGACCGATACCCGCCCGGTCGCCGAATTCCTTGTAGATCGAGGGACGTGAAACGTCTGCGCGCAGAGCGAGGTCTGCCACCCGGACGCGGTCCCAGCCGTCTTCGGCGGCCAGTGACCTGGCCTCGGTGATGACCCGCTCGCACATCTGCTTGCGCCAGGCCACGCGGGGCGGATCCGGCCGGGCGTACGGCGTCGCGGAGGCATGGCCGTCAAGCATGGCCGCAGTGTGCCATGACGGGTGCGCGGTCCGTGCTGTTCCGTGCCATGACGAGTTCCGTGCCATGACGAGTGGCCGATCACGGGTGGACATGGCCGACCGGTTCGACTGCCGCCAGTCCAGCGGCAGCCCGGCGGCAGTCGACCCCGTCGGCGGGCGGGCGAATCGCCGCTCGCGCCCGCCCGCCCCTCCCTGTGACTCTCTACTTCTTGGGCCGGAGCCGGTCGACCTCGCCGTTGATCAGGGGATGCGCAGGATCGATGGCGCCGACGATGCGTGTTCCGATGGTGGTGATCTGGCGCACCTGGGTGCGGGTGAGGGCGTCGAAGACGTAGCTGCGCACCGCCTGGACGTGCCCCGGGGCGGTGGCGGCCACCTTCTCGAACCCGTCGTCTGTGAGGGTGGCGACGGTGTAGCGGCCATCGGTGGGGTCGGTGCTTCGGGTCACCCAGCCGCGCTTCTCCAGACGGCCGACGACCTGGGACAGGCGGGGCAGCGAGCCTTCGGCGAACGCCGCCAGCTCGCTCATGCGCAGGGTGCGCTCCGGGACCATGGACAGTCCGGCCATGACTTGGTACTCGAAGTGACTGATCCCGGCGTCACGCTGCAACTGCGCGTCCAGTGCCGCGGGCAGCCGCATCAGCAGACTGCCCAGGGCAACCCAGGCCCGGTCTTCCTCGTCGTCCAGCCAGTTGGGCTCCTCTGAGGTCTCCATTCTCCCATTCTAGCTTCACGTATGAAGTGATCACCCCAACCATTGACTTGCATCGTTAAGTAATGGATCGTAGTCTCAAGTTAAACATTTAAGTCACAAATGAGTCTGGAGCACGATGAACGTCCTGATGTGGATCCTCGCCGGAGTGCTGGCTGCCGTCTTCCTCGCGGCCGGTCTGATGAAGCTTTCGCAGCCGAAGGCGAAGCTGGTCGAGGCCGGTCTCGGCTGGGCCGAGGATGTGGACGGGCGCTCGGTGAAGCTGATCGGGGCGGTGGAGCTGCTCGGTGCGATAGGGCTCGTGGCGCCCGCGGCCCTTGGAATCGCCTCGGTGCTCACGCCGGTGGCGGCGCTGGGTCTGGCGCTCGTCATGGCCGGCGCGATGGTCGTCCATGCCCGCCGCCGGGAGACGTCGCTGATCGCGATGAACCTGGTACTGCTGGTTCTGGCCGCTGTCGTCGCGTGGGGCCGGTTCGGCCCGTACTCCTTCTGATTCGCTTCGGGGCGCCGACCGCGCTTCCGTGCATGGTCGGTGCGTCGGTCCCGTTCCTGTGCGTGGACGGCGTCCCGGCCCCGTTCCTGCGCATGGACGGCGCGATCGCCCAGCTGTGCGCGCTTCCGCCGGTCCCGCCCGGGAGTCGGCGGAAGCGCGCTCGGTGACGAGAGTGCCACTGTGGGTGCGCTTCGACACAGGGGGCCCGGTGTCAACGTTCTGACTGGCCGTCAACTCCCCCAACTCATCGGTCTGCGCGATGGATCGGTTCGATGTCCGGGCCTTTCGCCGGGATGGACTCCTGGTCGGATGTGCCGGGACGGGCCCCTGGTCGGGTGTGCCGGGAACGAGTCGACTGAAGTCGTCGGAGGGTACGAGATCATCCGCGCTCCGGCGCCTGCGGCATGGGGATTTGGCCCGCCGGCCGACGTCGGCGAAAACGGCGCGAGGTGGCTGCTGTGTTGAACGCGTGGAGAATTGACGGGAGTTGTGAAAGGTGACAAGAATGTGGCTCGCTTCGCTGTGTCTCCAGAGAGCGAAATGACGCGAGTGACACAGGTGACCAAGTCTTCTTCGGTCATGCCTTCATGGCATCCGCCCATGTCGGCCGCTCGCACTCTGCCACCTCCCACACCCTGACCTTCACAGAGGCCCATTTTGTCGCGTTCGCAACAAACAAGAATTCTCGCCGCTCTCGGGGCAACGGCTTTCGCCGGTGCGATGCTCCCCCTCATCGCGGCCGGGACCGCCGGCGCCACGACGTCCGGTGACTGCCAGTCCGCCACGGTCCAGTACCGCATCGTCGACGCGGACGGAAAGCCCGTGGGCGCGGACTGGTCCTCCCAGGGCGGGTTCCACCAGTGGGACAGCGTTCCCGGAACCGTGGAGGTCCGGCTGGCCCCGGGCCAGAACGTCGGCGAAGGCTGCAAGTACCCGGTCTCCCTGGCCGAGTACACCACCGAGGGGCCGAACTGGTTCGTCTCCGGCCACCAGACCCAGGTCGACAAGGCCACCGTCTACCTCACCGCGGCGGACGTCGCGGACTCGGCCGACGCGAAGCAGACCTGGCAGAAGCTGACGGTGCGGGCGCCCGACTGCTTCGGCCAGATCGACCTGTACGGCGACGACGTCTCGTACGACGGAAAGACCGGGGAGGGACACGGCCCCCTGCCCTACGAGCCCGACAACATCGCCACGCCTTACCACCTGATAGCCGCCTGGAACGGTGGCGACAAGAAGTGCACCCCCGCGACACCGGCCTCGCCCACGCCGTCGCAGTCCGCCCCCGCCACGCCCTCGACGCCCGCGGCCAGCCAGCCGCCCGCCGATGTGACGACGCCGCCGGCCACGCCCAAGCCGTCCAGCACACCCTCAACGACACCGGACGTGCCCCCGCTGTCGTCGACGCCGCCCGCCACCCCGAAGCCGTCGCCCAGCGACAGCAGGCCGCCGTTGGCCGAGACCGGCGCGAACGGCATGCTCGGCCCGATCGCGGGGGGCGCGGCACTGGTGATCGTCGCCGGAGCCGGTGCGGTTGTCATGTCTCGCCGTACCCGTCGCTCCTGAGACAGGCACCCGGGATCACTCCCGTCCGTTAGAACTCTCCACCGACTCCGCCCGTAGGACATCGACGCCGACCGCGTCGACCTACCTCTGCTCTTGCGAGAGTGGCCCGGCCTTCAGGTCGGGGGTGAATCGCATCTGTGGACTGCTTTGACCTCAGCTGTGGGCACGGGCCTGCGCTACCTGCCCGCGCCCACGGCTGTGCTCAGTGCGGACGCTTCTGCTGTGTGATGTGGTCCTTGACCACCTGGAGCGGAGCGCCGCCGCAGGAGCCGGCGAAGTACGAGGGTGACCAGAACCGGCCGTGCATGATCGCCGGGTTGACCCGGCCGGTGAACTCCGCGCGCAGGCGGCGTGAGGAGACGCCTTTGAGGCTGTTGACCAGGCTGGCCAGGGCGACCTTCGGCGGGTGGTGCACGAGCAGGTGGACGTGGTCCGTCTCACCGTTGAACTCCTTCAGCTCCGCGGCGAAGTCCTCGCACACCTTGCGCATGACCTGTTCGCAGCGCGTCAGCGTCTCGTCGTTCATGACTCCACCCCGGTACTTGGTGACAAATACCAAGTGTGCGTGCAGGCTGTGGACGACTGTTCGACCCCTGCGGATATCGGGATTTGGTTCCCATCGTGGCGACATAGGCCAACGTTAGAGTGATTGCTATGCAGCTCCGGTACTCGTTCCGCGTGTATCCGAGTGCTGGTCAGCGCATGGCGTTGGCGAGGGCGTTCGGGTGTGTGCGGGTCGTCTTCAACGACGCGCTGCGTGTGCGCGAGGAGGCTCGAGCGGCGGGGCTGGGGTTCGTCACCTCGGCGGAACTGTCCAGGCGTCTCACCGCCGCGAAGCGGACGCCGGAACGGGCCTGGCTCGGCGAGGT
>NZ_JBEXGX010000066.1:0-18020 GCF_040607495.1 Streptomyces sp. NPDC005281
GTAGCAGGTGGCGCAGATCGGCTGGCCCTGCTGATCGCGGCTGGTGCAGGGGCGGACCCGGCTACAGACCGAGCAGGTCGCCTCGGGGCCCTGGTAGCAGCCGTCGCAGAGGTCCGGCTGCCCGTCGCGTGCGTTGCAGGCGATCCGCTTGAGTTGTCCGCACCGGCCGCAAAGCCGCCGGGGCCGGCGATGACGGTTGTAGCAGAGGTGGCAGAGTGCGCCGTCGTCGTCAACGAGGGCGGCCGCCGCGGACTTCCCACAGCTCACGCAGGTGTGCATCGGGCGTTTCCAGCACTTCATGCACAGCCCTCGGCCGTCGTCCCGTCGCACCACCGGGTGTCGGAGCTGACCGCAGTCGGCGCACTCCTCGAACGTGGCGGGGTCCGCGCGGTAGCAGCGATGGCAGATCGGGCCCTCCGGGCGCCGGGCAGTGACCCGCTGGCCGTCACGGTGGCATCGTGCGCAGGTTTCGCGGTTGCGGCTTCGGGCGTCGCACGAACCGCAGACCCGTCCTTCAGGCCGGAGTTGCCGCAGGTCGGACCGGATCTTGCCGCAGTGCGCGCATCCAGGGCGAACGACCGGATGGCCGGCTTCATGCAGCACCTCGGCCAGTAGCAGCAGAACAGGTGGGCAAAGAGAGCTGCCCGAGGTCAGGGCATCGGGGTGAGCTGTCATGTGATCGGCCAGCTCCTCCAGGAACCGAGCGGCGCCGCGGACGGGAATCGGCACCGCCGCCTCCAACACCGCGTTCGCGTCGGCGGTGCTGAGGGCCGGCAGAACCGTGGTGACCTGGAGAACGGCGGCGTTCGTGGCGGCTTCCATCCGAGCCGCCTGCGCGGCAAGACGGGCGACGACCGACGGAGCGGTCGGCGAGGGCGCGGTCACAGGCCCTCCGGTCGCCGGATCGAGGTCCGGCGCACGGCCGGCAGCGGGCCGGGCGTCTCGCCGCCGGCGGCTTTGCGTACCTCTTCGTTGACGACCTGGACCTCAATGAGATCGCCTGGCTGGCAGCCGAGGATGTCGCACAGAGCCGCGAGGGTGTCCATCGACATCCGCTGCGGCGGCTGCGTTACCAGGCGGAAGACCTGCTCGCGCGACAGGGTGACGCCCCGTTCGGCCAGCAGCGGCACCAGGTCGGTGGTCTGGAACATCTCCCGGTCGGCCATGAGCTTGCGCAGGTTCCAGCGGTAGCCCATCTTCTTCATCACTTCGCGTCCTCCCAGATGCCGGGGTATCGCTGGCCCAGCTTCTTGTGCACCAGCCGGTTGCGGTACTCGTCCGAGACGCCGGTATAGAGGGCCGTCGTGCTGGCATAGCCGTGACCGGCCTGGTCTTGGATGAACCGTTCCGGGTAATCAAATTCGGTCAAATGTGTGATATAGGAATGTCTCAGGCAGTGCAATTCGAGTTCTTCGGGCAGGCTGGCGGCCTGCTTGGCGGCCTGGAAGGCTTCGTTTGCCGACCGGCGCGACAGGCGCCCGGAGCGTTCGGTGACCCAGATCGCGGGGTGCTTGCCGACGTTGAAGCGGGGCCGGACCTCGGTCAGGTAGTGGTCGAGGTCGTCGACGATCCAGTCCATCTCGGGGACGGTGAAGATGGTGCGGCGCTTGGGCGGGCTGCCCTTGGAGGACTTGCCCCAGCGTACGAACACCGCTCCGTGGCGCTTGTACTGCGGGGCCTTCGGGTTGCGCCGCAGGTCGGCGAGGTCGAGGCCGACGTTCTCCCGGCGCCGCATGCCGTAGGCGTAGTAGGTCTTGAGCAGGGAGGAGTCGCGCATCGCGGTCAAAGCACCCTTGCGGCCGCGCTTTCGGATCTCCTCGACCCGTCCGTCGGCGGCGTCGAACAGGTCCTGGATCTCGTCGTAGGTCAGCGGTCGGCGGCTCGGGTCGCCCTCGTACTCGCTGACGTGAGTGACGGTGTTCCACTCGTGCAGGATCTGGACCGGCACCTCGCCGAAGCGTTCCTGGCAGACGGACATCCAGCCGTAGCGCGGATCGGTGATGAAGTCGCAGAACATCCGGAGGTGGTTCTGGTAGTTGCGGCCGGTCGACACAGTGAACGTCGGCGTCTTCGTGCGCAGGTGGTCGATGAACGCCTCGACCTCCGCCGGCTGCCACTGCCACGGGTACTGGTTGGAGAACTCGGCGAACCGGCGGACCAGCGACAGCCGCGGCTTGATGGTCCCGTCCCACTTCAGAAAGCGGGCCCGCTGCTGCTTGGTCCACCCCTCCAGCATGGCCTCGAACACGGCGGGCGCGGGGTCCATGTAGGAGATCCCGTCTACGAGCATCAGGTGTGCCGCACCTGCCAAATCGGCCGCTTTCGCCACTCCAACCTCCGTTGCGTTAGACGCATCATTGTTGTGATGGCATCGACGGAGCGCAAGAGTCGCTGGTAGATCGCCTGCGCAGTGCGAGAGGATGGCGGAGCGGAGGCCCATCACCCGCTGATTCGCGCTTACTTGAACCTTGCGGAGTGCTGCATCAGATGCAACTCCGCCTCGTTCTCCGAATCGCGCATCCCGGAGAGGTAGGCAATCACGATCCAGCAGGACACCTGCAAAAGCCGCTCCATCCGGCCCGCCTCGTAGTACGAGATGTACTCCAGCCACGGCCGCCCCTCCAACTGCCCTCGGACGCTGTGGGCGAGCGGGCAGTCGGTGTCTACTCCTAGGTCACGGGCCGCCTCGGCGATTATCCGCAGGGGTGTGCCCTTGTTCAGCCGGTGCTTGGGAAAGCCCAGCAGCCGGGCCAGGTGGCTGACGCTCGGGAACGCCTCCGGCCGGCGTCGCGCGGGGGCCAGGCGCGGCGGTGCCGCGGGCAGTCGCTGCCCGCGGCACCGGTGGTCGTCGAGGAGTAGGTGCAGCGCCGCCACCGGGTCGGTGCCTGCCGGTGGGCGGGCGTCGATGGTGTCGCGCTCGGCGCGGGCGGCGAGGACATCGTCGGCGAAGTCATCGACCCAGCGCAGCGCCCAGGTCAGCAGGGGACCGAGGACCTGCTCCGGGACGCGGTCGGTGAGGTTCTCCCCGCTGCGCCGGGAGTGGGCTCGCACCCATGCCTGCCAGGCAGAGCGCCGCAGCGGATCCTGCGCAAGGTGGTCGGGAAGCCGAGTGCGAAAAGCCCACAGCATCCGCACGCCGCGACGGTGACCCTTGGTGCCACCGGCCGATAGCCGCAGGGCAACCACGTCCCGGTGGTAGTCGTCCAGGTCCTCACCAGTGATCTGCGCCAGCATGCGGCCGCGGCGATCCGCCCACAGCAAGAAGCGGCGCACGCAGCCAAAGTAGGTGCGGATGCTGCTGATCGAGATCGGCAGCTCGCCCGGCGGGAGGTCCTGGGTGAGCAGGGCGTAGAACAGCCGCTTGGCGGTAGCACGCAGCGACGGCGGGACCAGGGTGAAGTCCAGCTTGAACAGCATGTGGTCGACGCGCAGCCACGCCGGTGTCAGCACCCAAACGTCGTCGGCGTAACGGGAGGTCTCCTCCAAGGCGCAGTCGGCGCGCAGCGGACGCCCGGCCAGCACCAGGGCGTCGCCGGGGACCAGCTCGGACTGTCCAGCGGGATCGACGGCACTGCTCACGCCTGCTCCTTCGGGCCGTCCAGCAGACCGAGCGGCAGGACGGGCTTGGCCTTTATGGCCGCGGCGCGCTGGGCCGGGCTGAACCGGGGCAGGATGTCGCGGGTGATGATCTGCCAGGTCGCCCCGTGCCGGGCTGCCCACTGCTCGGCTTCCCGCCGCTGCAGGTCCTCGCGCAGGGTGTCGGTCAGCGCGAGCAGTGCGGGCAGGTGCCGCTCCAGTACCAGGGCATTCGGACAGCCGAAGCAGGCCAGGAACGACTCCCGGCACCGGCCGCCATCCGGACCGTGCTCGATATCCGCGCACGCGGCGGCGAGCGTGTCCAGCTCACCGGCCGCGGCCCGCTGCCGCACATCCTCAGCCACGGTGCCGGCATCCGCGCCGCCCAGGCGAAGCACGACCGCGCGAGCGTGCTGTTCGGCGTCCGTGATCGCATCGGTCAGGACCTCGGCGGCCCACTCGGTGATAAACGGGTCCCCGCGCAGATAGTGGGCGAAGGACGTCTCCGCCGTGTTCGTCAACCGTGCGGACGGCAGATGTCCGCCGACCTGTTTGGCCGTGCGGGCCTCGACCGTCTTCTTGATCCGGGTCAGCTTCATCTGCAACGGCGCCCCATCGTCCCCGGACAAACCGTGTTCCTGGGCCCAGTGGCCGAGGTGGAGCTTGCGGGCCAGCTCGGCGTCGAACGGGCCGGTGTGCCCGCCGGTTGAAGCGTTATGGACGGCGCCGTGCCCGTTGCCGGCCCAGATCGACCACACCGACGCCGTAGCGGAAAACCCGCGGCTGCGGGCCATGATCCGGTGCAGCAGCAGATAGAAACTGCCCGCGGTCCGCAGCTGCCGGGCCGGGTCCGCGTCGACGCTCCAGTGCACACTGGTGCGCGAGTTGGCCTTGCCCCGACGGCGTTTGACCAGTGTCACCGCCACCGCCCGGTCTTCCACCAGCCGATGCTCGGCAGGCAGCTCCTTGAGCGTCTCCGGGTTCCGTCCGGTCAGCCCGGCCGCGTAGACCAGCAGCGGGGTGAGGTCCTCGGCGACCACGAACAGCTGCCGCGCCTGCTCGTAGCAGGCCGCCGGGAACTCGCCCACCGCCAGGCCGCGGAAGTCCACCTGGACCCGCCCGGTGCGGGCCATCGCCTCCAGCCGCGCCCCCTGTTCCCGGTCGGCGACGGACAGCGAGCCGGGCCGGTGCATGAACTGCTGCAGGAGCGCCTCGCCAGCCGCGATCCGGTCGCGGATGGCCACGACGTCGGAGCGGGCGGCGGCCATGATCGCCTGGAACTCGCGGTCGGAGTACCCGGGCTGGCCAGCCTGTTGGGCGTCCACGCCGTGCCCCCGCTGCCCGACAAAGTCCGCCACCTGGCTGTCCAGCCGGCCCTGGCCTGGCAGCGCGCGCATGAGCAGCAGCAGGTCCTGCAGGTTCTTGCGGGCCGACTTCTCAACACATGTCTCCCGCCGGGTCATCAGATAACGCTGCAGATGACGCACCCGAAGCTCCTCCACGCACCCGGGCGGCGCGGGCAGCTGGTCCAGGAGCAGGAAGAACCGCTTGACCGACTGCCAGTGGGAGGTCGCCGCCCGTTGCGTACGGCGCCCGCCGCCCGGCCCGATCCGCGCACCGAGCGCGTGGGCGAAGTCCCGGTGCAGCCCCTCCAGCGGCAGCTCCTCGAACCGGAAGACGCATTCGCGGCCGTCCTCCCCGGTGAAACGAACCACCGGTGCGCCGCCATCCTCGGGCAGTTCCACTGTGGGCGGCTGCTGATAGAAGCCGTCCGGCACCGCCGCCGTACGCCCGCGCCCCGCGCGCGCCGGATCCCCGCTCACGCAGCCACCTCCGACCGCTCCAGCCAGCCCTCCGCGCTGAAGCCCGCCGGCTCCCAAGCCCCCTCCGGCACCAGCTCCAGCCGCGTACGCATCTCCAGTTCCTGCAACGTGTGCAGATAGATCGCCGTGGTGGTCGCCGACCGGTGACCGAGCCTGATCCGCACCCAGTTCAACGGATCCCCGAACACCCGCTGATAGGTCAGCCGCTGCTGCTCATTCATCTCGCCCAGCGCCTGCAGATGCCCCCGCCACAACAGCTCCAGGGTGATCACCGCATACGAGTGGCGCAGCATGTGCGGCGTCGCCCGCACGCCGACATCCTGTGTGCGGCAGCGGGCGTTGGCATCGGCGAAGACCTGCTTCCACCCGGACATGCTCATCGGCAGGCCCCACTGGTTCAGCCACACCATCGCGGGCTCCCACCCACCCTCCGGCGTGGCCACCAGCAGGCGCCGCCGCTCACCGGCATCCAGCCGGGCCACCGGAAGCCACCGGCCCGCCATCCGCACCACCGGTCTGGAGGGGTCCTCCACCAGCAGCGAGCGCCGGGTGGGGCTGTAGAAGCCGCGCGAGCGGCCGTAGTCGAGGCTCTCGCGGCGGTCCCACTCCATGTAATCGCGCACATCTCGCAATGCCGGCACCGGCCAGTACACCGCCCGCCCCGAACAGCCCTTGGCGATCGCCTGCGGCAGCACCGTACGTGCGTTGACGATGCCCGATCCGGCAGACGGCATCTCCGGCAGCTCGAACACCGTCAGTGCCGACTGCTCGCACAACCGCAGGCCCGTACGGACCATGCTGTCCGCGTACGCCGCGTTCCGCGCCGCCCACCGGCCACGGAACGACGGCCGAGGCAGTTCCCCCGCGTCGAAGCCGCACAGACCCACGTTCCGCCACACCCGGTACGACGCGGGCGGCAGCCACTTCACCTCGCCCCGCGGCCCCGTGTGCGACGCCTCAGCCGGAACCTGTCGCACGGCTCCGCGCCCGGCGCCGCCGGTCCACGGCGCCCACGCGGCCGCGGCACGTTGCCGGATCGGGTTTGCCCGTACAAGATCCTGCTCGATCGCCCACAGATAACTGGTTGACCGTGGACACCTCCCGGTCCCAGGTGCCGTTTTCAACGCGCGGTCCATGCTCGTCCCGCCGGCGCCACCACTCATACGCCGCGCGGTCGTCTGCCGTCGCATCCCGCCAACTGCACTCGTCTCGCGCAAACCACAGGAAGTCGAAGAACGTACGCAGATCACGAGCGTGGGCAGCCTGCGTGTTCCACGGCGATGACGCCAGCCACACCGAGAAATACCGATTCAGTTCGACGTCGTACTGGCCCTTCGGGCTGAGCAGGAACGGCTGCCCCTCCGGGACCCCCCGCTCGTCCAACCATCCATCGAGTCCGGCGAAAAGCGATCCGAACTCCCGCATGAACGGCGTCACTTTGCATGGCCGTGCCAGCTCCCGGCGAGTGAAGTGCACCCGCCATCCCGTGATCGACATGGCGCCGGACTCTATCCTGCAGACAGTTCAACAGCGCATAACCAAAGTGGGACGGGTACCGGGCTCTGCTCTCCGTCGACGCAGGCCGGGTAGAGCTGCGCTTGCGCCGGCGTTTCCCGGAAATCGTGGACGGCACCGCGCAGCTGCCCGATGCGACCTCGCTCGACGGCGAACTGATCGTATGGGAGGCGGGACGGCTCGCCTTCGAGGCTGCAGCGTGGTGCCGGGGCGGTCCGGGCCGCGGACGAATGGCCGGCACACTTCGTCGCATTCGACCTCCTGCGCCTGTCCGGCACCGACACGACAGGGTGGCCCTACAGACGCCGCAGGCATGCACTGGAGTCCGTCTTCACGCCCCCGGCTGACGGCGCCGTGGGCGCACGACGTCGGTCGTCAGCTCATCGGCGTACTGCGGACCGCTCCCCATCGGGTCGACATCCCTCGTCAAACCGCCCCTCTGCTTCGGCCTTGGTGTTCAGAATCCGTCGCCCCATCCGAAGGTGACGTTGTACGCCCGCTGGAGGGCGTGTCGACCGTGGTCCCCGTCGGCGTAAGCCCACGCGAGGGCTGAGGCGAACCAGAGCAGAAAGACTCCGCTGACGATGCCCAGAGCGACCAGCCTGCCGAACCAGCTGAGGAGCACCAGGGCGACGGTCACGATGACCGCGCCGACGTGGGCTCCCCGCAGGTCGAGCGACACAGCCTTGCGAGCCGCTCTGCGTACGGCCCGTTCTGCCGCGAAGCGCTGCTCGCGAACAGCTTGCGGTTCGTTCTCGTCGAAGCTCATCGCATCCCCTGGCGCCGACGCTACATGGACGCGGACCACGTCGGCTGAGGTTCAGGAACAGGTTGGCGAACACCCCCACCACTGCGCCCTCCCACACCACTGTGGCCGGCGGGAGGAAGTGGGCGTGGACAGCGGCGTAGGAGCGGGCGACGTCGAGGCAGATCCCGGGCGGTGCAGCTCCACGCTGAAGGGATGAGCGGTGATGGGCGGGCGGAAGTACAGACAGTGGGTACCTGCCCATGGATGGACAAGGCCTCAACGCTGCGTACTTCCTCGGAGAGCCCATATGGCGCGGGGCTTGACGGATGAGGTCCGATGCCGTGTCATCGTGAAAGGGACAACGACGGCGGGTGATGCAACGGTGACAGAGGGGCACGATGGCGATGGGCCTGGTGCCGAGCCCGCACGCGACCCTGCGAGCCCACAGCCCAGCGCTCCGAAACCTCCGCGCGAGCATGGCAGTTGGGCTGCAGACAACGTACCTGGGATCATCCTGGCTCTCATCGTCCTGGTACTGATGCTCGCGGGCGCGGTGTCCAACGACAACGTCACCTGCCCCGGCGGAGCCACGAGCTGCGGCGCTCCCTGAAACCGCGCCACCGCATCTCAACATCGGGCGCCTGATGATCAGGTTGAGGGCGGACGCCGATAGAAGCACGCTGAACGGGAAAGGGGAGCGGCCCGCATGTGAGGGTTGGCCGCATCCACCCGCATGGAGCATTGAGGCACGTCCGCGGCCGGACAACCCGCTGCCGCAGGAGCACGCGGACTACACCCCACGTGATCTACCGGTGCATGCCGAGTTGGTCGAGTGCTGTTCGGCGTTCTGGGGTGAGTTTGCTGGCTCGTCGTCGGGTGTTTTCGAGCCATCCCCCGAGTCGGACGGACGTGCCGCTCTCCCTATCCTCACCGGCCAACTCCTCGATGTGCTTCCTTGGGACGTGGAGGTGGCCTTCGCGGGCGTGGTACTGGCGGGTGGCGGCGAGGTGGGTAGCCCACCGGTCGGCTTGTGTCCGTCGCGTCGGTTGCGCCGCGGCTTCTTCTGGTGTGAGCGGCTCGATGCCGAGGACGCTGTCGAGGAGCCATTGCTGTACCGGTGTCAGCTTCTCCCACCCCGCCCGCTGCGGCCGGGTCCAGGCGCCGAGGTCTTCGCCCTGCACGATGATCCCGCCCGCCCGCACGGGCAGGGTTCCGCCGGCCCGGACGTGGGCGAGTGTCAAGGTGAACCTGCGTTGCCAGTCGATGCCCCATGCCGGGCACCAGCCCGGGTCGATCGCGTCGAGGGCGTCCATGCGGCTCTCTGACAGTTCGTCTGTGTAGGGCACGCCTGGTTTCCCCGACGGCGCGCCGTTTGGCGTTCTCACGGGTCTTGCGGGCGGCTGCGCGCTGGTTCTTGGCCCAGGTCCCGATGGCCAGACCGCCGTCACCGCCCCAGAGCGCGTTGGTGGGTGGGAGGAAGTGCCCGTGGACGGCCGCATAGTCCTTCGCCACGGCGAGACCGTCAGCCCAGGCACTGTCCCACGCCGACCACACCATCCCCAGCACCTCGAGCTCGACGACGCGCTTGGCCTCCAGCGTGCCGGCCGCGTAGGAGCGCTGTACATCTGCCAGCCACCGCCCCAGCGGAAACCCACCCACCGCGCCACCCCAGTCCTCCGGGACGGCGAAGACGTAAGGCACCCGCAGCTCCACGTTGCCGCTCTCGCGCAGCCACCGGCTCGCGGCCTCGATGCCGCGGCGCCAGTAGGCTCCTTCGGGGGCGATGATCCGCAGCCGGATGAACTGCGGCAGCGCGAACGGATCGCGCTCCTCACTGAACCGCAGTACCCCGGCCGCTACCCCACTCACCCGCACGACATTCCGCTCCCGACCCTCGTCCCGACCGTCGCCCTGGCCCTCGTCCCGACCCTTGCCCTGGCCCTCGCCCCGGTCTTCGTTCTCGAACTCGCCCTCCGCACCGTCCTGTTCGGCCCCGGTACGGCTGTTGCGGATCCGGGGATGAACGTCTCTGAATGATCGTGTAAGTCCGTGATGTGGAAGCCTGGTCCGGGGCTCGGCCTCGGGCCCTTGGGCCGGGCGGATCGGACGAGTCATGGCGGACAAAGACGAAGCGGCCGCGTCCGTGGCCGACGACGAGATGGTTGACGAGGTCGTCGAGCGACTGCTCGACAAGGCTGACGCCTCAGGGGCAGCCCTGCTCGGTGAAGGTGGGCTGCTGACGGAGATCACCCGGGCCGTGCTGGAGCGGGCCCTGGAAGCCGACATGGGCGAACACCTCGGCTACGAACGTGGAGATACCGCAGGTCACGGCTCGGGGAACTCCCGCAACGGGACTTCGTCCAAGACCGTCCTCACCGACGCAGGGGCAGTCACGCTGGCGGTTCCACGGGACCGCAACGGCGATTTCGAACCGCGTCTGGTCCCGAAGCACGCCCGTCGGCTCGCCGGGTTCAACGACCGGATCCTCTCCCTCTACGCGTAGGTCTGGCGGCGATCCATAGTGATGCCGGCCCAGCTCATGTCTCGTCGAGGCACAGGCAGAACGGGTGTCCGGCCGGGTCGAAGAGGACGCGTACGTTCGGCTGCGGCTGGAATTCCGCCACGGTGGCGCCCAGGGCGACTGCCTCGGCGACCGCCGCTTCCAGATCGCCGACCTGGAAGTCGAAGTGCATCATGGGCCGTTGCTCCCCGTCGGCCGGAGGCCAGACCGGAGCCCTGTAGCCGTCCGCCTGCTGGAACACGAAGAACGGTCCTTGGGGCGAAGCGGCGACGACGGCCGTTCCCGGCTTCTCGTGCCCGACGTGCCAGCCGAGGAGTTGGGCGTAGAAGTTCGCCAGGCCGCTCGGGTCCGGCGCCTCGATCGTCGTTCCCCACCACATGCCGCCCGTCCGGGATCTCATGCCGGTACCTTGCACCATGAATCCCGATCCTGTCGTGCACGGTTTCAAGGGCGACCGGGTGATCCGCGAGCAGGCAGCCGACCGGATCTGCCGCCGTCAGCCGCAGGTCAGCAGGCCCGCCTTCTGCTTGGCGTTCAGGACGCGGTGAACGCTCTGGCTCACCTGCGAGCGGAAGGTCGAGCTCTGCGTCATCCGGTTCTGCACGGCCTTGGTCATGGCCGGGATCAGATTCGGTTCGACCGTCAGGACCACGTCACCGCCCGCCGAGATGAACTTGACCGCGCGGTCGCCCGGCGCCACGGCCTTCACCGCCACCGCGTTGCCGAGGTCGTCCGAGATCACGACGCCCTTGAAGCCCATGTTCTTGCGCAGCATGGTCTGGATCACCGTGGGGGAGAACGCGGCGCGGTTCCTCGCGTCGATCTTGCTGTACGTCGCCGAGGAGATCATGACGAACGGCGCCCCGGCGTCGATGCCGGACTTGAACGTGGTGACGCTCGGGCTCGTGCTCGTGGTCACCGTGTCCACGACGCCGGCAGTGGTGTCGGTGTTGCCCCGGACGTAACCGAGTCCCGGGAAGTGCTTGAGCGTGGCCAGCACCCCGGACTGGGCCGAGCCCTCGAGGAACGCGTTGCTGTGAGGAGCCACAGTCGCTGCGGTGTGACCGAACTCGCGGTTGAACCGGCCGATCGGAGCGTTGGCCGTGCCCAGACTCGCCGGCACGACATCCGCCACGGGCGCGAGGTTCAGATTGACGCCGGCCGACTTGAGCTGCTTGGCCCACGTGGCGGCCTCGCCGCGCAACTTCGTCGTCGTCCACGTTCCCTGGGTCAGCGCGCTCGGGATGGTCGAGAAGCCGGGGCCGGTCAGTACCTGCACCTGTCCGCCCTCCTGGTCGGTCGAGACCAGAAGGCCGACACGATGCCCGGCCACACTGTCCGCCTTCGCCTGAAGACTGTCGGCAAGGGTCTTGGTCGCCGCGGTCCCGGCCTTGCTCCGGCCGGCGAGGAACACCGAGCCGACGTGGTACTGGCGCATGAGGGCGATCCGCGCGCTGTCCGGTGCGGACGGCGTGACCGATCCCATGAAGAGCTGACCGACCCGCTGCGAGGCCGTCATCGCCGAGTACGTCCGGTCGGCGCAGGTCGTCGCCGCCGACTTCGAGGCCGGAACGGACGGGTCGATCGCGGCGGCCTGCGAGATCTGTACGCCTGCCACGCCGGCCGCCGCGATCGACAGCGCCAGCGAGGACGCGATCCAGACACGCCGGTTCATGCCGGAACGACGGGTGTGCGACCGGTGTGATGCCATGAAGCTACTCCGAGGGCGCCTGCTGCGGGCCGCTTATATCTTCAGCGGGTAGTCGGTTGCCGTTTCCAGCGTACCTCCGCGCACATTGGCTGCATCTGGGCGTACGGGATGCCTTTTGACGGGTCTGAGGACGCGCTCGCAGATCGGTGCCATCACCGGGGCCGTCAGCCCCTGACACCGCACAGCGCCCGGTGCGGAAGTGGACGGGAGTGCCCGACGCGGCGAGAATGGGCGCGAGGCCGAAGGGCGGCGGAAGTCCCGCCGGATGCGCGGCTCGGCGCCCCGCGAACTCGGCCGCTGCCGCTTGTTCCGGTGCGATGCCCGGACGAGAGGGGCGCCACCCGGTCCAGCGGTCAGGCGTAGGCGTCGAGGACCAGGTAGCCGTCGAGGCGGGTGAGCCGGTCCGATGAGGGGTCGGGCGGGAGCACGTGGCCGAGGCTGTCGGAACGGACCTCGCCGATCCACTGGTCGTGCTGGTACTCGTGGTTGACGAGCGTGGTCAGCAGGTGCGTGGCGACAATGGTCAGCTGGGCGGGGGCACCGACGTTTCCGGTCGCGATGTCGCCGATACGGGCGTGGACGCGTTCGGCGACGGTGGCGCGGAACATGGTGAGCCGTTCGACCGTGGGCAGCGCGCCGCGGAACTTCTCCGGATTCGCCGAGTCCATGATTCCGTCCAGTTCCGGATCGGGGCTGGGCTCCGCCGCGGTGAGGTTGCGGATCATGAAGTGGGCGACGTGGGCCTGGTGGCCGAGGTGCCAGCCGATGGCGCTGGAGTTCTCGTGCGGGCGCCAGGTCACCTCGTCCGGGGTGAGGTCTTTCCACAGTTCGTCGGTGTAGGCACAGGCACGGTCGTATTCGCGCAGCAGTGCTGTGAGGTCGTGCATAGGACCACCTGTCGGTGTCGAGGGGAGCGGGTGGGGGAGGCGTGCCCGAGGTGTCCGCGGGTGCGCTCCGTCGCAGTCAACGCTGTTCGCGGCGCGCAGCCCGTCAGGCGCGGCGGTGGGGTGGCGGGGTGGTGATGGGCAGTGATGGGGGTTGCATGAGTGGTGAGTGGTGAGTGGTGGCGGGTCTGGGCGACCGGTGATCGGTGACCGGTGACTGCGTCGGGGGAGGCGCGAGGTGCGGTGGGCCGGTCTGGCCAGGGGGCAGGGATTTCCCGCTTGGTGTCAGTGGCAGGAGTTACCGTCCGGCGTGTGATTGAACATGAAGGTCTGGGTGTCGTCCGTGAGGCTTACGACGCCGCAGCTCCCGAGTACGCGCGGCTGTTCCGGGGCGAGTTGAGTCAGCGGCCCTTGGACCGGGCCATGTTGAGCGTCTTCGCCGAGGCAGTCGAGGCCGCCGGGTCAGGTAGGGCCGATGGGGGAGCGCAGGTCGCGGATCTGGGGTGTGGGCCCGGCCATGTCACCGCCCATCTCAGCGAGTTGGGTCTGGACGTGTTCGGTGTCGACGCCTCTTCCGTGATGGTCGAGCTGGCTCGGCAGGCCTGTCCGGGCCTGCGTTTCGAGGTGGGCGCGATGGCCGCGCTGGACATCGCCGACGGCGCGCTGGACGGCGTACTCTCCCGTTGGTCCATCATTCACACCCCGCCGCGCGAAGTACCGGACGTTCTGGCGGAGTTCCATCGCGTCCTCGCGCCAGGCGGCCATCTTCTGGTCGGATTCTGGGCCACCGAGGATTCCTCTCATCCGACGCAGGTCTTCGATCACGCGGTCACGCCGGCCCATCGCTGGTCGCCCGATCACCTTTCCGCGATGCTGCGCGAGACCGGGCTGGACGAGGTGGCCCGGATGATCCGTGAGCCTCAGCCCGCCGATCGACGCCAGTTCCAGGAGGTTCACCTGCTCGCCCGCAAGGCCTCCGCGCCGGCGGCGGACTGACGAGCAGCCGTCGCCCCCTCCGCCCCCGGATCCCTGCCCGTCGCCGTTCCGGCCCCCTCGGCGCGTGGGTCCGGTGGCCGGGCACCACCGGACGCATGAGTCCGGTGGTTGGGCACCACCACCGGCGCCGATGCCCGCCGCCGCAGGAAGCCGGCACCCTCGGCAACCCGCCCAGCGCGTGGGCGGCAGCCAGGACGGCAGCCCGGGACCACACCCGGGCCCGGGGTTCTGCCTCACGGAACCAACCCCTGGCCCGGGGTTCCCCCGCACGGAACCCGACCCCAGCGCGCGACCAAGCCCGGGCCCAGGGGTCCCGCCGCACGGAACCTGGCCGGGGCCGTCCGCCCCGCCGAACCCCGACCGGCACCAGTGTGGCCTGATGCACATCCGCCCCCGGGGAGGAAATCGGTCGCTGCCGAAGAACCGCTCCCGCGCGGCCTGTTGGGGCTGACCAGGGGACACGGGAAGCCGTGTTCTCCGTCGGCCACGACCCGTCGGGCGTGCGACGGGGCCGCCGAGGTCCAGCGTTGGAACGGAGGGGGCCCGGGAGGCCCGTACACTCGGCAACCGCCTCCGTGTCCGGCGCGAGGCCCCGACAGGAAGGACGCGTTGTCCGTGTTCCAGGAAGCCCCGATCTACCGCCAGCTCGTCGCGGAGCGCGGTGACGTCCCCGCGCAGGTCCGAGGTGAGGCCGAGCGGATTCGCAGCGACCTGCAGCGGGTGATGCCGCCCCTCCGGCCTTCGGCGCCCACCGCGGCCGAGCACACCTGGTCCGGCGCGCCCGCCGGCCTGGCGCTCCCGCCCGGGACGCAGCAGGGCTGATCCCTTCGTACACGGCCGGCGCAGTACGCCTGACCGACTCGACCGCCCGGAAGCCGACGGCTTCCGGGCGGCTGCCGTGATGTCTAGGGCGCGTGACCGGTCACGGCGGCCTCGGTGACGGGGCTGCGCCGGCCGAGCGGGTCCACGACGACCAGGGCGTAGCGGGCGTCCGCCGGAACCGGCGCGGCGTCCTGCCAGGACAGGGCGGCGGAGGCGAGGGACAGCACCGCACGCTCCTGCGGCACGCTGTCGGGCGTGCCCCGGTAGATCTCCAGGCGGTACGGGCTCTGCGACGCGGGGTGCGTCGTCGGCAGGCCGCTGAGCGCGAGCGTCACCGAGCCGTCGGCCGCCGTGGTGAGCACCGGAGCGGCGGGAGCCGTGGGTGGACCGGCGGGGACGAGCAGGGACACGGCCGGCAGCGAGGGTTCGCTCCAAGCCCCCTCGGCCTCGTCCCCGATCGCTCCCCATACGGGTTCCACACCACCGTCGACGGGTTCGGCTGTCGTCCCCGGCGGCAGGGGCGGCTCGGACGGACAGCGCACCTCGGCGAACCAGTCGGTGTGCACGAAGGGACTGAGCCCGCTTGCCGGGACCGTCACGATGGCCGTCCACGGGGCGCCGTTGTCCGGCGCGGTCAGCTTTCCGGTCGTCCACACCGGGGCGAAGTGGCGGTCGGCGCCCGAACGGGTACGCCGGACCCGGAACTCGGGCGGCCGGCCGGCCGCCGCGGCGAGCAGCTCCGGCCGCAGGCCTTGGGCCCGAACGGTGAGGGTGACCCCGCCGCCGGCGGTGGTGACGGCGTCCACCAGGGGCGGTTGCGGGCGGTCGGCGCTCGGGACGGCGACCGGTACGAGACCGCATGCCGCGAACGGCGGTTCCGCGCCACCGGTGGTGAGCGGGACGATCCGGACGAACTGGACGCTGCGCAGTCCTCCTGGAAGCCGGGTGGAGAAATGGATCGTGCCGTCGGCCTCCGTGGTGTCGCCGGTCTCCCCGAGGAACGTGAACGCCCCTTTGTCGGTGAAGCGGTTGGCGACGGCGTGCAGCAGCCGCGCCTGCGTGGCCCGGACGGAATCCGCCGGGAAGATCATGGGCGTGGCGAGTGACCCGGCGAGGCGCCGGGCGTCCCCGAGGTAGACCCGGTAACGGGCGGCCCCGGTGCGCGGCGGCCAGCGCAGCGACAGTTCGGCCAGGCCCGTCGAGTCCGCCCTCGCGGTCCAGACGATCGTCGGCGACGTTGGCACGACCCGCGGTGACCGGGCGTCATGGGCGGGGACGAGGACCGTGCGTCTCTGCGACTCGGTGCCCCCGGCGTCGACGAACCAGGCGACGACCGGCACCCTCCGCCGCTGTCCCACAGTGAAGGGCGTGGGCCGGGCGGTCAGAAGCACCTCCTGGTTCTCGGCGGCAGGCTCGGGCGTGAGCGCGAACCCGTCGGCCTCGACCCGTAGTTCGGCGACGGGCACACTGCCGGGGGCCGTGTGCCCGGAGTCCGGGACGGTGCACCGCAGACGGAGGGTGCCCGGCACGCGCGGTTCGCTCGTCCCGTCGTCGGCGTCCGCGTCGAACGTCGCCTCGATCACGGGCGGGGGCGGGGCGGGGCGGTCGGGCGGAGGTGCGGCGAGGTCGGAGCCGTCGGACCACTGGCCGAACTCGTCGGCGCCCCACACCCGCCAGCTCGCGCCGCCCGGGTCGGCGGGGACCGCGCCGTCCTCCAGGACCCGGCGGTTGTTGCCGGCCCAGTTCGGTACGAGCGGCAGGGCCCGGCTGACGTAACCCTGGCCGTCGGGCGGCTCGAAACGGTTCAGCGGCACGGACTTCCCCGGAGCCGTCCGGACGAATCCGACCATGCCGGGGGCCGGGACGTCGCCGAGGGACAGCGTCTGCCGCCAGCTCTCGGGTCCGGGCTGCCGTGGGTCGGCGTACGGGTTCCAGGCACCGGGGGAATCGGCGGCGAGCCGGAAGGGATCGGGAGGATCCTGTTGCGCGTCGCCCGGCGCGACCGCGAGCGCCGTCAGCGTGTGGCAACTCCAGGGGCCGGACTCGCCCCCGTCCAGGGAGGAAAGGCCGGCGATGATGCCCGGCGCGTCGGGGAAGAGGCTGTCGAGCGTCTGGTCGAGGTTGCCGGGCAGCGAAAGCGGCGGGCCGAGAACGTCGCCCAGGGTGACCGGGCCGGTGAAGGGGCTGCCCGGCTCCTGGACCACACGCTGCTCCTGCACCGCCCAGCGGGCCGCGACGAGCCAGATGGTGCAGTCCTCGACGGGCCCGGTGGAGCTGTAGGGAACGAGGGTCGCCAGACCGAGATACCGGGCGATCTGCGGGTCCACGGACATCGTCAGGAGGGACGGGGTCACCGGTGCCGTGGCGCGGCCGGTCCGGCCGTCCGCCAGGGTGAGCCGGTCGCCGAAGTAGGCGAGGGCCGGTGCGGTCGCGGGATCGCTCCAGCCGCTCATGAGCCAGGGGTCGACGAACTCGGGCCCGATCCGTTCCATGATCCTTTCCGTGTCGGCGGTCGGATCGGGGCCGGACGGGTCCGGCCCGTATGCGTCCGGCGGGCCGAGCCGGGGCGGGACGGCCGAGGCGACCCGGTCCCGGGCGGCGTCCCTCGGGTAGGCGCCCGGATCCGGCGCGTACCAGTACGGAGGCAACTTGATCGGCAGCCCGAAGATCTCGGGGCGAATGTCACCGAGGCCGGACAGGTTCACGTTCGACTGCCGTACTCCTCGCGTCTCGTCGATGGTTCCGGCACCGGTCGCCCTCAGCCGGACGACGGGCGTGTGACCGAAGCGGTAGTACTTCGAGGTCCGGGTGGCGATGACACGGTCACCCCCGCCCGCCGTGCGACGCGCGTCCAGCAGGTCCACGCGCAGCCCCCGGTCGTCGGGCACCGAGACCTCGGCCCAGATGTACGGATCCTCGGCGGGGACGCCGAAGAGGGACCCCTCGGCCAGCCCGCCGGCGTCCTCCAGCCGGAACGGGACGGACAGACGCCGTCCGCGGATGTCCCGCCACACGACCGGCATCGCCTCCGTCTCGACGCCGGACAACCGCCAGGCGGCGAAGGGGTGCAGCGGGAGGCCGAGCCAGGGACTGACCCTGACCCGGAGATGGAAGCCCTCGGCCAGCCAGGTCGGGTCGCTCACGGCGAGGGCGCTCGCCCGCAGCAGCGTGGGCGGGGCGATGGATGCGCTCATCGGGATTTTCCTTCGTGGATAGCCTGGCCTTCAGGCCGGGGAGGAAACGAAGCTCCTGTGGAGCAGGGCTGGGAAAGCCGGTTCGCGGTCAGGGCGGACCGGCGTGCACCGTCGACCGGCGGACAGCCGTCGCTCACACGGAATTTGATACCGTGTGATATGTGACGCAGCAGGTCAAGCGGGCTTTCAAGTACCGCTGCTATCCGGCGGACGAGCAGGCAGCCGAGCTG
>NZ_JBEXGX010000067.1:0-17364 GCF_040607495.1 Streptomyces sp. NPDC005281
CCGCTACGAACGACAAGCCATTCATTTCCTCGCCTTCACCAGCATCGCCTGCACCCTCATCTGCTATCGCAGACTCACCAAATGAGATGACTTCTCAATAGCCGATTGGCAGCCGGTCCGGGTCGGCCAGGGCGCGGCGGGCGACGTCACCGGCGGCCCGGTCGCAGCCGGTCATCCGGGCCAGGATCGCGATAATCTGCTCGTGCCAGATGACCACGCCGTACGTGTCGTTGAGCACGGGCTCCAGGTCGGGGTGCGGGTAGCGCGGGGTGGCGCCGTGCCGGGCGGCGATGAACAGCGCCGGCATGCCGCCTTTGACCGGGCCGGGCCGGAAGAGGCTGATGTCTGCGACAACGTCCTGCATGTGGCGGGGCTGGAGCCTGCCGACCAGGTCTTGCTGGCCGGGGGATTCGAGCTGGAAGAGACCGACGGTGTCGGAGGCCTGGATGAGCTTGAACGCCAGCGGGTCGTCGAGGTCGACGTGATCGGGGCTGTCCAGGTCGAGGACCCGGCCGGTGGCCCGGTGGATCTCGGCGACCGCGTGGGCCATCGAGCTCTGCATCCGCACGCCCAGCACGTCGAGCTTCAAGAGCCCGAGATCTTCGACGTCCTCTTTGTCGGCCTGCAACATCAAATATCCAGCCGGGGTCGGCTGCACCGGAACGCGGTCCAGTAGCGACGCGTTGGAGATGATCACCCCACAGGGGTGCATGGCGTACGCCCGCGGCAGGGCGTCCAGGCCCTCTGCGAGCTCCCACAGGGGCCCGAACTGATGGGCTCGACCGGCGAGTTCGCGGAGTTCCGGCAGTTCCGCGAGGGCGCCGCGGATGTCGCGGGCACGGATGTGCGGGAAGCTCTTGGCGACCTCGCCGATCACGGCGGAATCCCCAGAGCGAGGCCGGTGTCGCGAAGGGCGTGCCGGGCCCGGTAGGTCTCGGGCATGCCGGTCACCGCGGTGCGCTCTCTCCCGAACCGCTCGATGATCGCGTCGTAGACCTCCAGTCGGCGCTCCGACTCCACATCCAGGTCGATGTCGGGCAGTGAAGCTCCCCCTTTGGCCTGGACAGCCTGATACTGGGACGGAAGGTTCCGGAGGAAGCAGTCACAGGTAGTGAGCAAGAAGAGCAATACGAGCAAGCGGTACACGGCGGAGTTCAAGCGGGATGCCGTGGCGCTGGCGCTGTCGTCGGACAAGACAGTCACCGAGGTCGCCCGGGACCTGGGGGTGAGCCCGGAGGGTCTGCGTGGCTGGGTGAAGCAGGCCAAGGTCGATCGTGGCGAGGGTCCTTCCGGGGCTCTGACCAGCGCCGAGCGGGAAGAGCTCGCGCAGTTGCGGCGCAAGGTCCGCGAGCTGGAGAAGACGGTCGACGTTCTGGGAAAAGCGACCGCCTTCTTCGCGCAGGACAAGTTGAGGTAGACACCGCCGCGCGGTGTCGCTTCATCGAGGCGGAGAAGGCATCGACCGACAAACCTGCAGGTCACAGCGTTGCACTGTTGTGTCGTGCGCTGGGAGTGCCGCGCTCGACCTACTACGCATACCAGGCGGCTGCATCGGCGCGCCGGGCCGCTCGGCGCGAGGAGGAACGCCTGGTGGACGAGATCCGAGTGCTCCACGCCGGATCGCGTGGCGCCTACGGGGCCCCGCGAATCCACGCCGCCCTGCGGCGGGCCGGACGGGTGGTGAACTCGAAGAAGGTCGAGCGGCTGATGCGCAAGCACCGGATCGTCGGGATTACCCGGCGCCGGCGTCGGGGCCTGACCCGGCAGGCGAAGCGGGCGGTGTTCGCCGCCGATCTGATCGGCCGGGACTTCACCGCACCCCGTCCCGGGATGCGGCTCGTTGGCGACATGACCGAACTCGTCACGCTGGAAGGGAAGATGTATCTGGCGACCTGCATCGATCTCGCGACGCGGGAGGTGATCGGCTGGGCGATGGCCGGTCACCACCGCGCCGAACTGCCGGTAGCCGCCGTGCGGATGGCGGCCGGACGCGGCGGCCTGGACGACGGCTGCATCATGCACACCGACCGCGGCAGCGAATACACGAGTGACGAATTCCGCACCGAGATACGTAAGTTGCGCATGAGGCAGTCGATGGGACGTGTCGGCTCTTGTTACGATAACGCTGCTGCGGAAAGCTGGTTCGCCGTCCTCAAAGCGGAGATCGGAACGACCGTCTGGGAGACCCGCGAGGCCGCCAGGGCCGACGTCTTCCGTTATATCGAGATCGAGTACAACCGCAGCCGACTCCGCAGACACCCCGAGTACGGCTACGTCACCCCACTCGAAACGAGAACCTTGCTCAGGCAGGACCTCACCCCCGCAGCGTAAACACCCGCTGTCCAGGACCCGGGGGGAACTTCACCGCACGCGCGGGGATGGTCCCGGGGGTGGTGTTGCCCGGTGTTGAGACGGTGACTGCTCCCCGCACGCGCGGGGATGGTCCCAGCATCCGGTCTCTGACCGTCACCTGGCACAACTGCTCCCCGCACGCGCGGGGATGGTCCCGCCTACGCCCTCGACATCACGTTGGCGACGATCTGCTCCCCGCACGCGCGGGGATGGTCCCTGGACGGGGATGGGGAGGGGATTCCCGTTGGTCTGCTCCCCGCACGCGCGGGGATGGTCCCGACCCTCGAGAGGACCCGACCTACTTCGTGAACTGCTCCCCGCACGCGCGGGGATGCTCCCCTGACCGTGGCCGGCACCGACATCTTTTTCGTCACGCTCGACTCCCTGCGCCACGACGTGGCCCACCGCGACCTCCAGGAAGGTCGCACGCCACGCCTCGCCGGGCTCCTTCCGGGCGGGCAGTGGCAACGCCAGCAGACGCCCGGCACCTTCACCCTGCCCGTGCAATGGCGTTCTTGTCCGGCTTCCTGCCCAAACCCACCCGGCCCGCCTGTGGGAGTGCCGCCCACCGCCTTCAAGAAGGTGCCGCCCGAGACGTTCGTCTTCGACGCCCCCAATCTCCTCGACGGACTCGCCCTGCACGGCTACCGCACCGTATGCGTGGGCGGCGTCACCTACTTCTCCCAAGAGACCCCGCTCGGATCGGTCCTGCCGGCAATGTTCCACGAGGCGCACTGGCAGCCCGAGTTCTGCTCCCCGGAACCGGATTCCACTCGCCACCAGACAGACCAGGCCCTCGCCCTCGCCGACCACTACGACGGCCACATCTCCGCCACACACGTCCCCCACGGCCACTACCTCGGCAACAGCACGGACAACGGCGCCTCGCAAGCCGCAGCGCTCGCCTACACCGACGCTCACCTGGGCCGGCTGCTCGACGGGCTTTCCGCTCACGGGCAGTGGCTGGTCATCATGTGCGCCGACCACGGCGACGCATACGGAGACGACGGCTTTTACGGACGAGGCATCGCCCACCCTGCCGTGTGGAATGTTCCTTTCGCCGCCTGGTGCACAACTGACCACTACGCTCGATCCGTATGAGCGATGGATCAATGCGCGACGCCTCCGTCGTCGTGGCGCGCGACGCAGACGGCCTTGTTGCACTGCTGAGCGCCGACTTTCCCGACCACGGAGGCGAGTACCTGTTCCTGCCCGGCGGGCGCCGTGAGCACGGGGAGACCGCCCTGGACTGCGCCCGCCGCGAGCTGCGCGAGGAAGCCGGAGTGACCGCCGGCCATTGGCAACCACTGGGCTCACACGCGATCACGCTGAGTTCTCCAGCACGCGTCCACATCTACGAAGCCCGCGACCTGACCCTCGGCGCCCAGGAACTCACCGAAACGGAGCAGGACTTCAAGCTGATGTGGTGGCCCATGGCCGATGCGCTTCAGGCCGTACAGGATGGGCGGTTCCTCCTCCCTGCAGGGCCGCTGGCCCTGCTCCTCGCAGATCACTGCCCCGCGAAGGGCTGACGTCCCGCCCTTGCACGCCAGGGGACAGTTGAGGGCTGTAGCTGTAACAGATCGCGGCCTGGAGGCGGCCTGCACCTCCCCGCGTCGCCGACACCGTCCCCGAGCCCTAAAGAGAGCATCTGATCCCCAGGGGCAGGCGCAGGCCAGTTTCGTGTCTGGTCCAGAGACATCTGGGTCTCGCCGGCCTCCGCCCGATGCCGTGCGGTGGTGGCGCTCTACTCGTTGGGGCTGTCTCGCCGTCCGCCTACGACTGCGGGCGGCTGGTCCAGATGACGCTGCGGTCTTCGCGTTCGAAGTCGGATCCGACGGGGTCTTCTCCGCCGCGCTCAGCCGTGACGCTTCGGCACAGCACGAACCCTGATCCGCTTCTGGACCGAACGACGACAGGCAGATGGAGCTCTCTGCTGGACGGGCTGACTCCAGAGAAACCGAGAATCTCTTCAGCCTCGGCTCTGCTCGTGGAGCAGAGCTCAATCGACTTGTAGTGCTGGACCAACTGCATGGCACTCACACCTTCGAAAGGCAGGTCCAGGCAAGCGGTGTCCACGCTTTCGGGAACTGCCCGAAGGAGCAGCTGGGAATGTCCGATCCCATAACGCCAGACTCTGAAGCAGGCGGGTGTTCGCACGGGTGGTGGTGTGTTGCCGTCGTACGTGACGCCTGCCCTCAGCCGAGGCCGAGGGTGCTCAGGGCGGTGGTCCAGTCGCTGGCGATGGCCTTCTGCGCGGCCGTCAGGGAAACCTTGCCGGCGCAGACCGCGGTGTGGAGTTTCGTCTCCACCGGGTCTTTGGCGTTGTTGACCCCGCCGCCCGTCTTGTGGCCCGGGTCCGGCGGCTCGACCCAGAGGTTTCGCGGATCGTTGGGGTCGCCGCCGAGCTGGAGGCTGATCAGGTGGTCGTACTCGGCATCGCCCATGCGGCCCTTGTAACCGTAGGAGGCCGCGTTCAGCGCCTTCTCCTTGCCGGTGACGGAGGTGGATGGCCGGATGCCGGAGGTGTAGCCGCCCTTGCGGCAGATCGTGGACTTCAGATTCGCCTGCGTGACTGCTGGAGAGATCGCGCCCGGCGTGCATGCCGGGTCCTCCAGCGGCTCCCCTTTCTCGTACCGGAAGTGGCAACTCCCTGCTGGAGGCTGCTTCTGGACGGTGTAGGTGGCCTGCGGGCCCGCCCCGGCCGCGATCGCCCGGTCCGGGCCGCCTCGTGCATCCGTGCTCGAAGGCCCCGTGGCCGTGGTGCCGGTCGGTGACGCGGCAGATCCGCCCGTTGCGGTCGGTGAGCAGCCCGCCAGGAACACCGCGGCGAACAGCACGGATGACGCGACACGGTAGCTGGAGCGCATGACGACCCCCCCACGAGCAGGAATTGGCTGGGCACATCCTGCCCGGCCGGCGCGTCAGCACACCGGCCGGGGCCCGCGCGAAGGAGCACGAACGTGTCCGGCAGGCCGCGGCCGCCGACGACAGTGCGCGCACGGTGGGCGCGGACAAGAACGCATCGGTATTCACCGGGCCGTGTGCGAGGTTGAACGTGTCCAGCCAGTACGTCCAGCCCCGATGGCGAGACCGCCCTCTCCCGCAGCCGGTGGTCGCTCACCCTGTAACGACGGGCGTGTCCGGCGTCCCTTGCAGAGGCTTCGCGCACCGCCCTGCTGTCCGTTGTCAGCCGATTCCGGTCACCGAGAGTGCGGTTGTCCAGTTGTTGCGGATGGCGGAGCGGGCGGCGGAGAGGGTGATGGTGCCTTTGCAGACGGCGTTCTTCAGTTTGGTCTCGACGCCGTCCTTCGTGGTTGCGGTCTTGGTTCCCGCGTACGGCTCAGGCCACAGGTTTCCGGGGTCGCGGGGCGCGCCGCCGAGCTCGAGGGGGACGAGGTGGTCTTCCTCGTAGGAGGACATGGCGGTGTCCGCGTAGCCGTAGTCGATGATGCCCTGGGCCTTGAGGGGGTTGGTGTAGGAGGTGGGCGGCCGCACGGTGGCGGTCCAGCCGGAGACGCAGATGGTGGAGCCGATCGTCGACTGGGTGACGTCCGGGTTGTAGGCGCCGGGGGTGCAGGACGCATCGGGGAGCGGCAGGCGTGACTGGGAGCAGGCGGCGGCGAAGGCTGGTGTGGAGGAGGCGCCGATGATGAGGCCGGCGGCGGCGAGGGTCAGTGCGGAGGTGCTGGCGGCGATGCGTGTGAGGGGGCGCATGTGGTCTCCGGCTGTCGGCCCGGGCGGGGTGTCCCGGGGATGGGGACATGACAGCGCAGAGCCGGGCTACGCGGGTAGACCCGGGGAGGTGAAATCTGTGTATGCAAACCGTTGACGTCTGATCAACTCCCACCGCTTCGGCGGCAGTCGCCGCGTGCGGCCGCGCGTCCTGACGTCCCCGCGCCGGGCACCCCGACGCTGTCAGGCTTCACGGAGCCCCCGCCCCGGCCTGGGGACGGCCGGGGGAGGGGGCTCCGAGCAGGTGTTCAGCGGTACCAGTACTTGACGCCTCGGTGGTGCGAGCAGGTGCCGCGGGCGTGGGCGCTGTAGGACCAGGTGCCGTCCTTGCATTTCGCCGTTGCCCCGTGCGGGTGCGGTGAGTTGGCCTTGCACACGCCCGTGGTGTGCCGGGCGCACGTGGCCGCTGCTGCGTCGGTCGCCACCGCGACCGGGGCGACGAGCGCGGCCGCCAGTACGGCTGCCGCGACGGCGCTCCTGAATGTGGTCAGCATCAGAGCTTCCCCCTCCTGTGGATCCGGAGAGGCGATCATGGACCTGGCTGCCGGGAGGAGGCGGCTGGCCCGGTCAGCGGTCATCAGGCTGTGACGGTCGTGGCCCGGCTGTAACGGCACGTTCGAGTCGTGCGTACACACGCGCGGTTCACGCGGGCGGCGATCAGGCGCTGCACTGCTCGGGCTTGGGCGTGCGGGACATGAGCGCGGCGGCCGCGTCCGGGACACTGGCCGTGCCGTCGATCACCGCGGCGACGACCTCGGTGATCGGCATCTCGGCATCTCGGCCCCGTGGACCCGTGACAGGCCCAGGATCGCCTTGCAGGACTTCACTCCCTCTCAACGCGCGGCTTCCCAAGTCAAGTCGCCCAGGTCGTCGACCCTGCCCACACAGGTCGCCTCGGCACCGCCGAGAGCAGCATGCTGCAGCAGCACCGGCGTCTGTGTTTCGAGCGCGACAGCGACATCCCGAAGCATCGAACCGATCGAGTCCCACATCGGCAGCCCGAGCCCCCAGCGCTCGTGGTTCCAGAGAAAAACCGCCCCGTGAGACCCGCCGGGCCGAAGGTCAACGATCAGGCCGTCACCGCCCGGGCTCATCGCAATAGGCATGAACTCCGGCAGAAACCGCGGCTCCGGCTCTCCGTTCGCATCGAACGTGAGCCCTTCCTGCTCTGCGACCAGTAGCCAGATCTCCCGCGTCTCCAGGGCCTCGTCCAGGTCTACCGGAGCGAACGCTCCGGGAATCCAGTAGTGGGCCCTGACGTCGGTCAGGGCCCACCACTCCCGCACGTCCGCCGGCAGTGTCACAGCCAGGGACGCCTCAACGCCATCAAGGCGTCCCTGGTCCACCGCTGACCTGAGCGGGGACAGCTGAACACGGGTCTTCAGCCAGAGACCGATTCGATCCCATGACTCCCGCACACCATCGTGATCAATTGAGGTCATGGCGGGCAGTCTGCCAGCCCGCTCCGACAACGGCTCATGCCCCCGACCAGCAGGCCCTCAACAGGCAGACCAGCATCCGGCTCCCTGAGTGGCTGTTGTCGTACCGCTCATGAGGCGTGTTGGTCGAACGGGGATCTCAACCGGGGAACCGCGGCGGGGACTGTGTTGCCGTTCAGGCGATCGCCTGTCCGATCTGGTGACGGCCGACTTTGTCGCGGCTCCAGATGAATGCGCGCCATCGACGCGGTTCCTCGCTGCTCCATTCCTGGAACTCCATGACCGCGACGGCGCGAGAGGCTCGCCACCTGATGGTTCGACCGGAGGCTTCGGGTATCTCGGTCAGGCCGCAGAGCCGCTGAGCGAGGGCGAAGCTGTCGATGTCGAGGGTGTCAGCGCGGTCCCAGGTTGAGGCCAAGTCGGTGAGTGCATGAGATTCGATGAGAGCTCGGATGGAAGGGGCAATCTCGATGAACGCACCGCTTCCATCCTCCACGCCGACTCGTCCGTCCGTGTGCATGAGATAGCGCACCGGAGAGGAGACACGCTCCCCGAGCCAGTCGAAGTACCAGCCGTGGCCGGAGTCGCTCCACATGTTCTGGCCCAGGTCGAAGTGCCAACTCCGGAGTTGCTCACGGCGTTCACTCCCGGCCGCGTAGCTGTTTCGCACCTGGTAGCACAGGCCGCCGTATCTCCGTTCGAACCCCTCGCGACGGATCACGAGCATCGTGGGTGGGGCGATCGACTCGCCGAAGCGGTCGCGGGTCCGGGGGAACTCTATGGCGGGCCGGGGTTCCTGCGACGGCTCCCGCCAGCCAGTTCGGCACAGCAGACTTCTTGCACGGAGAGTAAGGCCGACGGGGTCATCCAGGATGTGCATCCTGCACTTTTTCCGAACGAGGGGTTGGTCTTCCGCGATCAACGCTACCCGGTCGAGGCCGTCCGGCGTGCCGATCTTGAGGAGCGTCGATCGAACGGGAGTCTCGATCGGGTGACTGCGGCGGTTGCTGTGCATGAGAACAGGGCCGCTTGGTAGCTCAGAGGGTGTCTACGCCAAAAAAGCCTTCCAGGAGGCCCTGTTGTCGCAGTTCTAAGGGGTGTCCCGCAACTACTGGTCACGGGTGAGACGATCTTGGTGTGGCTGGTGTGATCACGGCGTCTGAGCCGTCTTGGATACGTCCGTTCACAGGGCTGAGCCCGCGCCGCTTTGGGAAGTTGGTGACCGCGGTGCGGTGTGAGGGTGCAGGCGAACCACGGACGGGCCGCCCGTGGGGCCTGTCGCTTGAGGACCGAATTCTCTTGGTCGCGGCCTACTGGCGCACCAACTTGACCATGCGTCAACTGGCCTTGCTGTTCGGGATTTCGAAGTCGGCAGCCAGCCGGGTCATCGACCACATCGGCCCTCTGCTGGCCTTGCCGTTCCGACGCCGGTTCGCGAGGGGCACTGTGCTGATTGTGGACGGGACGTTGGTGCCCACCCGCGATCACTCGGTGGCCGAGCAGTCGAAGAACTATCGGTACTCCACCAATCACCAGGTCGTCATCGATGCCGACACTCGCCTGGTTGTTGTGATCGGGAGGCCGCTGCCGGGCAACCGGAACGACTGCAAGGCGTGGGAGGAGTCGGGGGCCAAGGCGGCGGTCGGCCGGACGACCGTGATAGCGGATGGTGGCTATCCAGGGACCGGATTGATCATGCCGCACCGCCGTTCCCATGGCGAGGAATTGCCCGGCTGGAAGCGGGAACACAACCGCTCACACAAGCAGGTCCGTGCACGAGTGGAGCACGTTTTTGCCCGGATGAAGACCTGGCAGATCCTCCGCGACTGTCGGCTCAAGGGCGACGGCGTTCGCCACGCCGTGCGAGGCATCGCCCGTCTACACAATCTCACCCTTGCGGGATAAGGCCATGGCCGCACTCAGGCAGGTGCCTCACTCTCGTCAGCCCGCGGGGGAGGCGTGTGCCGTGGCCACTGCGTGCCCACTTGTTCCACAACAGCGGCCCGGAACGCTTCCAAGAGAACGCTTCCGGGGTACATCCCAAAATCTCCGTACTTCCAGCGGTAGTAGCACGACCAGTAGCTCACCACGCGCCGCTCAGTACGTGCGAAGAAGCCCGGGTTGCGAGCGATGAACTCCCCGTAGAGTTGGCGCTGGGTTGAGCCCGGCTCCGCTAGCCCGGGCAGCCCCCGGCCGATCGACTCAATGATCTCCAGCACGTATTCGCCGGCCACTGCACCACGAACGGGACCGCCCACGGCTCAGCCGACGCCGTAATCTGCTCGAGATGCCGCTGGCGGACCCGGCCATCGTGGTGCCGGGAGTACAGACAGTGCAAGATCATCTGCTGGGTTCCGGACAGGGCCCGCTCGGATCCGGCGCCCGGCTCCTCGTTGTAGATGCGCGACGGGATGGCGACGGTCTCGCCCTGCACCTCGGCCTCGAAGGGCATCATCGGTGCGAAGCTGGCCTGTGGCAGGCCCGCCAGGACACTCTGTACGTCACCGGCAAGTGGGGTAGGAAATGCCGCCACCAGGGCGTGGGCGACGTTCGACGGATCCCGAGGCAACTGCACAACAGGAGGATAGGCGGCGAACCTTACGGTCTCTCAACCGCCCACCTCCACGTTGCGGGACAGCCCTTAGCTTGACTCTGTCGGGGATCTTGGAGTTGCCGAGGTCAGGTGCCCAGGGTGCGCCAGGATTTTGGCCGGGGGATCTCGCGCTGGTCGAGGTAGTTCTGGAAGGCGGTTGCCTGGCGGGGAGGGGGTGCTTCCTCGGTGGGTGGCAGTCCGCTGAGGCGCTCGATGTTGACGGCGATGGCGGTCAGGACGTGTTGGATGTGGGCCTTTTCCTGTCCTCGGTAGCGGCAGTGGCGCATGCCGTGTCCGTGGGCGAACTCGTTGATGGTGCCCTCCACTCCGGAGCGGACCGCGTAGCGGGTCTTCCACTCGGGTGTCTGCTGCTCGGTGCGGACGCGGAGTTGCAGGTCGCGGAGTTCTCGTGGGGGAAAGCCCACGGTGCGGGTGCTTTCGCGGGAGGTGGTGCACTGGGCGCGGGCCGGGCAGGGGTGGCACTGGCTCTTGGTGAACCGGGCCACGATCAGCGGGGCCGCGGTGGGTGAGGAGGTCGGGTAGGGGCCGTGCCAGCCCTGGCTGATCTGGCCCTGGGGGCAGGTGACCTGCCGGCGGTCGTAGTCGATGTGGAAGTCGTCCCGGGCGAAGCCCTCGTTCTGACGGTGTTGGCGGGTGGGGTTGCTGCGGAGTGGCCCGGAGACGGTGACCTGGTGTTCACGGGTGGCTTGTTCCAGGTGGGGCAGGGAGGTGTAGCCGGCGTCGACCAGGTGCTCGGCGGGCAGCAGGCCGCGGCGCCGCAGTCGGGTGTGGATGCCGGGCAGGACCTGGCTGTCGTGGGTGGTGGCCGCGGTGGTGGCCACGTCTGTGATCACGTTGGGGCTGTCGGGGGCACAGGTCTCGGTCAGGTGAGCGGAGAACCCCTTCCAGTTGATGATGTGTCCGTGGCGTGCGTAGCGGGCCGAAGTGTCGTAGGGCGAGACGATCGTCCGGGATGAGGGCGGCAGCCCGGGTCCGCCTTCCGTCTCGGCGGTGCGCCAGCGCAGGTGTCCTGCGGCGTCACGGTGGTAGTTCTGCACCATGATCTGGCGCAGGGCCTGGATACGCGGGCCGGACGTGCGGTCTGCTCCGTGACGGTAGAGGTGTTCCAGGAGCCGGACGGCGTCGTTTCCGGTGGCGAGGATCCTGGTCTTGGGCTTGGTGGGGTTCTTGCCCAGGCGGACCGCTCGGCCGTAGCGGCGTCCCCAGTCCTCGTCGACCAACTCGTCCAACAGGTGAGGAGAGATGCCGGCGACTTCTTCCAGTGCGGCGCGGACCGCCTCGGTGACCAGCTCCAGACGGGTCAGATCCCGCACCGCGGCCAGGACATGGGTGGAGTCGGTGCGCTGCGTGGTGCGCTCGCGCACCAGGCCGACTTCCTTGAGACGGGCCAGCGCCAGGTCGAGGAGGCGGTCGGCACGGTCGCCTTCGGCGAGACGCTCGCGGAAGTCGGCCAGCACACTGTGGTGGAAGCCCGGATCGTCCAGCTCCATGGCCATGGCGTACTTGAAGTCGATACGGCAGCGGACCGCCTCGGCGGCCTGCCGGTCCGACAGGCCGAGCAGGAACTGCAGCACACAGACGGTGGCCAGCTGAGCGGGCGAGAGACCCGGACGCCCGTCGCGCGGGTACCAGTCGACGAAGTCCTCGTCGCACCACAGCCCAGCGAGCCGGTCACGCACCCATATCGCCGTCGTGCCGCCCGGGTTGCTCGCCCGCGCGATCTGCGCGGTCAGAGGCGGGACTTGCTCGCCGGAACGGGGACGGAGCGACAACGGGCACCTCGACAGCTGCATCGGTCATCGGAACGACCCGAGCATGCCCGTTGATCATGCTGCCGCACTGCGAAACTCCAAGATCCCCGACAGAGTCAAGTTAGGCACGGTGGCTTCACCGATGAGTCGTGGCCCCACACAACAACGAGTTCTGGCCCCACTTTCTGATCTTCATGGCCGGAAATAACAACGAAAGTTGGCCCCATCTTCAGGCCGCGCTGCCGCCTCCCCTGCGCGGGTCTGACGTGAGATTCTTGGTCGTTGACGAAGGGTTGGCGGTATGGCGGAGACGGCAGATCGAGGTGGCCGGACGGTCCTGGAGACGCTGGAGCGGGGCCAGGTCCGCAAAGGGGTGGTGTCGTCCATCGAGAGGTTCGGCGCGTTCGTCGACATCGGGGGCTTCCACGGGCTGGTGAACGTAGCCGAGTTGACCTGGGCTCATCACTTCGAGGCGGTGTCGGACATCGTGGAGGTGGGACAGGAGGTCACCATCGTGGTCCTGGACGTCGATGTCGAGCGGGAACGGGCTTCCTTCTCGCTGAAGGCGCTTTATCCGGATCCGCTTGAGGAGTTTGCTCGCGTTCAGTTCGGTCGCGTGATTCCCGGCCGGGTAGAGAGGGTCGTTAGGATCGGAGCCTTCGTGCAAGTCCACGAGAAATTCGCGGGGCTGGTTCCGATCCATGAGCTCGCAGAGCGGGATGCGGATCAGCCTGAGAGCGTCTTGCAGATTGATGATGAAGTCATAGTCGAAGTTGCCGGCATCAACCTGCATAGACGCCGGATCCTGCTGTCCCTCCGCTCGTGATGGGGTATTCGTCGCCGCCTTCTGGGCGCGGGTGTGGGAGAGGCGGTAGGAGTCGTGAATGTCTTTGTCCAGCCGGAGAACGATTCGTTGGATGCGATGGCGACACTGTTCTTTTCCTCTCGTTCAGTCAAACCTGGAAGAGAAGTTCAGCCCCGCGTTTGTCGAGCTCCATGTAGCCGAGTTCGTTGATGCATAAAAGGTCGACGCGGCCGTAGCGGGCGATGGTCTTCGTGAGTTGCTTCTCGTCAGCCGCCTCGACTAGTTCGTTGACGAGTTTCACGGCGAGTGAGCCTTTTCCAACCTGCCGATGGCGCCCGCGTGTTGGACGGTTCAGCAAAGCGGCGAAGCTCCTGGTAGACGGGTTCTCGACCAAGATCACCTGTACCGCCAGGAGCTTCGCGTGCTTGTTTACCCGTCGTCGATCGACCTGTCCAGTCGCACTCTGCGGTACCTGACCGGGCAACTCGCAGGCCGCCGCAGGGAGATCGGTACCCGGTGGCGGCGGCTGGCGGCCGGGCGTCAAGCCCTGCTCGCCCTGGCCCACCTGCGGTGCGGTGACACCTATGCCCAGCTCGCTGCCGGGTTCAGCATCTGGATCGCGACGGTCTACCGCTACATACGCGAGGCTGTCGAGGTTCTGACCACACTGAGCCGTTTTCAACCTGCCGCCGATGCCGACGTTCCCTGCTGATCTTCGGACGTTGGCGGACGAAGCCCTCGCTCGGATTGCCGCCGACGATGAGGTCCTCGCATGGTACTGACTGGGTTGAATGCGCTGATGCGCGCCGCTGGCTCGCCATGATCAATGGCCTCCGAGCGGTGCTCAGCCCGTCCCCGGCGTCGATGGACGTACCCATGTTTGACTTGTGACGTAGCCGGAACTTTCGCCGTTCTACAGTGGCCAGGTGCCTGAAAACCCGTGGTTCGAGATCGATGGCCCTGTTGGCGAGTTGGAGATTGACGAGGCTGAGCTCGCCTTCGCGGCAAGGCTCCGAGCCCTCGCGGGGTGCTGGGACGTGCCCTTCGCGTCCAGCTGGGTGGGGAGGGCCGAAGACGACTCATCGCTCTTGGCGGTTGTCACGTTGGGGGCGTCGCGGCTCTCGCTGGCTGACTTCGGAGTCCACATCACCGGTTCGACGATGCGCGGCGACCGGCTGCACAATCAGTTGTACTTTCTGCCGGAGCGGCCGACTTCGTTTTCGATGGAGGTCACCGGCTCCCCTGAGGAGCTGGCCGAGCGGGCTGCCGAGTGGTTCGAGACGATCCTTCGCAAGCCTGTTGTGCGGTACGAGTGGGAGCACAACGGCCAGATCTACGCCGAGCTATACCTGTTCGCGGATACCAGGGAGGGCATGGCTCAGAGCTACAACAGCACGCTTTCTCCACCTGGGCAGGAACAAGAACTCATAGCTGCCGGCCATGTGGTCGGCCTGAACTGGATCCAGACTTCAGGTCTTGGCCGGCCCGATCGAATCGTCCCCGTCAGAGGGACAGTAGACGACGGGGGCAGCTCCAAACGTCGACGTATGAGCTTGCGAGGTCTGCTGGGAAGGCCCTGATCAGGAGGTTTGCCAAGGCCGGGGCGGCTCTTTCTGAGGTTGCGAACCGATGACCGGGTGGGCTGCTGCGCGTGCGGAAGGCATGCCAGTGAGCCGTTTCAAACCTCAGCGTGACGCTGCCAGGTGAAGGGCGAGGATGGCCTTGACCAGGCCGGTGATGCGGTTGGTCGAGCACCGGAGCTTGCGCAGGAGCCGCCAGGATCGCTTCTGGTGGCCGAGGGGTGCGAGGGACTGGTGCTCTCCGGGACGACGGGCGAGTCACCGACAACGTCGGACGCCGAGAAGGCCACGCTGGTGCGGGCGGTGCGGGCGGTGCGGGCGGTGCGGGCGGTGCGGGCGGTGCGGGCGGTGCGGGCGGTGCGGGCGGTGCGGGCGGTGCGGGCGGTGCGGGCGGTGCGGGAGGCCGTGGGCGACCGGGCGTCGATCGTGGCGGGGGTGGGAACGGCCGACACCCGGCACACCGTGGAACTGGCCCTGGCGGCCGAGAAGGCGGGCGCGGACGGGCTGTTGGTGGTCGCGCCCTACTACAGCAGGCTTCCGCAGGACGCGGTCGAGGCGCACTTCCGGGAGATCGCGGACGCCTCGGGGCTGCCGCTCATGCTGGACGACATCCCGGGACGCACCGGGACGCGGATCGAGCCGGAGACGATGATCCGGCTCGCGGGGGCATCCGCGGATCGCGGCGGTGAAGGACTGTGCGTACGACCTGCTCGGTACGCAAAAGGTGCTGTCCCGTACGGAGTTGGCGTACTACGCGGGCTGTGACGAGTACGTCCTTCCGCTGTACGCGATCGGGGCGGCCGGATACGTGAGCACGGTGGCCAATGTGATACCCCGCCACTTCCGGTCGATTCTCGACGCGTTCGACGCCGGGGACACCGCGGGAGCGGCCCTTCGGCAGCGGCAGGTGCTTCCGCTGGTCGAGTCGATGATGTCGGCCGGACTGCCCGGCGCGGTCACAGCGAAGGCGGTGCTCGGCGGCTCGGGTTGCCGGCGGGTCCGGTGCGGGCGCCCCTGCGGCCCGCCGACCGGGAGGCGGTCGACGGGCCGCAGGCGGCCTACCGGGAGGCGACCGGCGTGGACGCGGCGGCGGTCAGCGGGCGCTGAACAGGGGTTCCCATGAACCCAGTTCGGTCATCATCTGCGGCCCGTACGCGGTGAGCGGCACGACCTTGGAGGAGCCGAGGGTCATCAGGGCGAGCCGGTGGGGGTGGTTGCCCTGCCGACTGTTCTCGAAGACGATGAGCCTCTTGTTGTCCGCCCAGGCCAGGCGCGCCATGTAGTCGGACACCTTGGGCACCTCCTTGCCGGTCGTCATGTCCCTCACTCCCGACGGGTGGACCAGGAACTTCTTGTCGGGCGAATAGCCGGCCAGTTCGAGCTCGAACTTCACCTCGTTCGCGGGTGTGGCGACCTCCTTGCCCGACAGATCGTGGTACTGGCGGTGGGCCTGGGTGACGATGTGCTCGTAGATCAGCGTGCTGTCGGCGCTGAAGCGGAAGTCCCAGCGGCCGCCCTCCGAGCGCCCCCACTGGTCCTTCCAGTCCGGCGCCCGGTGCCAGGCGATGTGCCCGGAGGCCACGTCGATGAAGCTGAACCCGGTCCGGCAGGGCACGCCCCGGAGCCACCAGCCCTTCTCGCCGTCGGGTCCGCTGGTCGGGATCCGGTGGTTCCAGTAGCGCCGGTCCGGATCGCTGGCGTACGTCGTCGCGACGATCTTCTTGCCGTCGGGCGAGAGCGCGACACCTCCGACGCCCTGCGGGACAGGGATCCAGCGGCGGATCTCGCCGGTCGTCAGGTCGAGCAGCCCGACGCGCTGGGCGGGGAGCCGGTGTTCCAGGACGACCGCCGTCCGTGAGCTCGGCACGGTGTCCATGACGGACCACCGGGTGTCCTTCACGTACCGGCCGGTCCGCTGGTCCAGCCGGTGGTAGGTGCGGGTGAGGACCTGGTCCTTGTCCGGCTGCTTCTCCAGCGACTGGACGCTGTACGCGGCGAGCGCGACGTCGCCCGCCGCGATCCTGTCGCGCGGCGGGTACTGGTCGGTCTGGGCACTGATGTCGCTCCGGTCGACCCGGCCCGCGGGGCGCACGTCCTCCCCGCCCGCGTCGAGCCGGGGAACGGCCACCACCACGGCGATGGCCGCCACGGTCGCCACGGCGGCGCCGGCGATCGTACGGGTCCTGCGGCGCCGTCGGACGGCGAGCACGCGGTCGGCGAATCCCGGCGGGGTGCGCGGGCCGTCCTCGGCCTGCTCCCGGAACGTGTCGCGCAGGAGTTCTTCGACGTTCACCGGCGTACCTCCACGGGCGAGAAGTCACGGGACGGCGGCTGCGGCTCGTGCCCCGGGCCGAGCGAGGCCAGTTCGGGGGCGAGCGCCCGCAGCCGGGCGAGCGAGCGATGGGTCGTGGAGCGCACGGTTCCGACGGAGCAGCCGAGGAGCCGGGCCACCTCTGCCTCGGGCAGATCCTCGAAGTAGCGCAGCACGAGCACGGTGCGCTGCCGCGCGGTGAGCCGGGCCAGCGCGCCGCGCATGACGACCCGCAGTTCGGCGGCCGCCGAGGCGTCCGTGCCGGGGACCGCGGGGCCGGACGTCTCGGGTGGTTCGGCGACGCTCAGTTCGCGTCTCGGCCACTTCAGGCGCCAGCGGCTCACCTGCTGCCGGTACAGGATCCGCCGTACGTACGCCTCGGGTTCGTCGATGCGGTTCCAGCGGCTCGCCACCTTGATCAGCGCGTTCTGCAGCAGATCCTCGGCGGCGTGCCGGTCTCCCCCGCTGAGCAGCACCGCTGTCTTCAGCAGCGCGGACGACCTGTTCGCCACGAAGTCCCGGAAGGTCTCATCCGCTGCGGCATCCATCGTCACCTTCTCGTTCCCGGTGGCCCTTTGTGACCCACCCCTGTGTCCCTGGTGACGCGTGCCGCCACACCCCGCTATGCCTCCCGGCACGAACCGGGCCGAAGAAAATTACCCCACCCCCTGATCCGGCGCCCTCTACCTTTGATCTTGGCCAGTGCTCCGGCGTTTACGTCGGGGGTGAAGGTCATCTCAGAACTGCTCTGATCCGCAGGTGAGCACGGGTCCGCAG
>NZ_JBEXGX010000068.1:0-14949 GCF_040607495.1 Streptomyces sp. NPDC005281
ATGGAAGCGTAGAGAACTCCCATTATCCCAGGTCAGCGGGCACCTCTTCTCATTTCCCTGTCCACAGCCCGGCCATTACGCGGTGGATCGAGGCTCACCCGTTCAACGGTCAGAACCTGATATCGATTGCCTATGCGAAAAGTGATGCAGAGCAGGCTCGGCGGCCCGGAAGTTCTGGAAGTCCGTGACGTGGAGGTGCCGGAACCGGGGCCCACAGAGGTGCTGGTCGAGGTGAAGGCCGCGGGGGTGAATCCCGTCGACTGGAAGATGCGTGCCGGCGGCGGTCTGGGAGATCCGCCCTTCTCGGTCGGCTGGGACGTCTCGGGGGTCGTGGCGGCCGTGGGGCCCGGCGTGACCCGCTTCGAGGTGGGGGACGAGGTGTTCGGCATGCCTCGATTCCCCTCGGAGGCGGCGGCCTACGCGGACTACGTGACCGCTCCCTCCAGACACCTCGCCGTCAAGCCGTCCCGGCTGAGCCATGTCCAGGCCGCCGGACTGCCCCTCGCGGGTCTCACCGGCTGGCAGGCCCTGGTCACCGTGGCCGGGATCGCCGCAGGTCAGCGTGTTCTCATTCCCGCCGCTGCAGGAGGAGTGGGGCACCTGGCCGTCCAGATCGCCAAGGCCCGTGGCGCCTACGTGATCGGTACCGCGAGCGCGGCCAAACACGGGTTCGTCAAGGGGCTCGGGGCGGACGAGGTCATCGACTACCGGACCACGGACGTCGGCGCGCAGGTCGCGGACGTGGATGTCCTCCTCGCCACGGTCGCGGGGCAGATCCGGGAACTCGCGGGCACATTGGTGCCAGGCGCCCGCGTCGTGGCGCTGAACGGAGTCGACGCGGGGGCGGTTCAGTGGGCTGTGGAGAACGGCCTGCGGGCGGACTTCATGCTCGTGGAGCCCGACCGTGGCGACCTGGAGTCCTTGGCCTCCCTGGCCGAGGACGGCCTGCTCGACGTGCACATCGACACGGCCTTTCCGCTGGAGCGGGTGGCCGATGCCCACCGCATGGGCGAGCAGGGGCGAACGATCGGAAAGATCGTTCTGTCGCTGTGAACAGGCCTTCCCGTGGAAACCCTTGACCGGCGGGACTCTCTCACGCAGCACCCCAGCCCTGTTACAAACAGCAGGTCAGGCTGCTGCGAGATCGGCCCAATGATCAATGAGGTCTTCGGGAGTGCTGTGACTGCCACCGCTGTCGACCAGCGCGGAGATGATCGCGGCACCCCGGCCGTGCTCGTCCTCGGGCCGGGTCGCGGCCCACGTGGTGGGATCGAGCTGCGGACCGCCGTCGCTGACATGAACCTGGATCCGGCCGACGTCGCGCCCGGCGACCCGCAGATGAAGGGCCACCGGCGGCAGCGCGTGGGTCACGGCGTTGGTGACCAGCTCGGAGACCACCAGGAGAGTGTCGTAGATCTGGTCCTCGTCCACACCTCGGGCAGTCAGAACGCGGCGGGCTTCCCTGCGGGCGACGGCCGGCGCGAGGGGGCTGTGCTCCAACTGCATGTCGACGACCCACTGGGCGGCTTTGACGTTGTCGTGCTGCCGGGTGCCGACGTCCGGGGTGGAGAACATGAGGATCACTACCTGGTGGAAGGGAGACGGAACATTTATTGACCTGTCTCCCAGCACACCGCAAAGCGACACCGAATACGTGAGCAGTCCGTACTCAAGGCTGTCATCGGCGATCTGCGGAAACGACGCCAATTCCGCCGCGATTCCGCGGGCGTCATGCAGTCCTTACCGAGGAACTGCGGATACTGACGAAAAAATCGAACCGAGGAAATGAGCGGGAGGCTTCCATGGCCGCTGAAGAGAATTCTGACGGCATGCGTGCCGGCACGGACGGCGTGGCCGATGCGGACGGGCTCGTGGCCAACCGGGCCCTGTGGGACGACCTCGCCGAGTTCCACGGAACGGACCCCGACGACCGGTCGTACGACGTGGAGTCCTTTCTCGCCGGCGGTCAGACGCTGCGCGGGATCGAACGAAAACTCGCGGGCGACGTGGCCGGCAGGGATGTCCTTCACCTGCAGTGCCACTTCGGGATGGACACCCTGAACTGGGCGCGTCTGGGCGCACGCGTGACCGGCGTGGACTTCTCACCCAAGGCGATCGCGCGGGCACGGGAGCTGGCGCGGCGTACCGGTCTGGCCGCGGAGTTCGTCGAAGCCGACTCCCAGCGTCTGCCGGATGCTCTGACGGGCAGGTTCGACCTGGTCGTCGCGACCTACGGAGTGCTGTCCTGGATCGCGGACCTCGACGCGTGGATGGGGGGCGCGGCGACAGCGCTGCGGCCGGGCGGCCGACTGGTCCTCGTGGACCTGCACCCCGTCCTCCAGACGGTGCTCACCTTCGATCCGTTCGTGGCCGACTGGCCCTACGGCGGTGGCGAGCCGCAGCTCGACGCGATGACGGGCACGTACGCCCATGCGGACGCTCCGCTCGAGCCGCAGGCATCCACGCAGTACCCGTATTCGGTCGGCGAGATCGTCACGGCGGCCGCTTCGGCGGGACTGACCGTGGAACGGCTCGGTGAGCACACGGAGACCGAGACGGACGGGCGGCACATCCTTCCTCAGGGGCCGGACGGTCTGTACCGGTTCCCCTTCAGCGACACCTACCTGCCCGTCCTGTACTCGCTCACCGCGGTACTCCCCGCCGCTACGTAGGCCGCACCTCACGCGCGTGCGCGGGAGCGGCCGCCCCGGGAACTCGGGGCTTGCCGAGCAGGTCCAGGGTGACCTCGGCGGCCGCCAGGTCCTGGACGCCGAGACCGATGAGCTTGCAGACGGTGATCTCTTCGTCGTCCTCGCGCCCCGGCGCCGTACCCGCGAGGACCTCACCGAGCTCCGCGTGGTGTCGGCGGTCCCGTTCCGGGAGTCGTGACAAGTCGCCGTGCACCGCGGTGAGTTCGCGGCTGTCGACCACGATCCGATCCGCTCGCCTCAGGGACTCGGGACTCAGTTCCGCCTTCGTAGGATCGTCGGCTCCCACGGCGTTGACATGCGTTCCGGGCGCCAACCACCCGGCGTGTACCAGGGGTTCGGTGCTGGACGTCGCCGTCACCAGCACATCGACGCCCTCACACGCGGCCCGCGGATCGTCCACGGCGACGACCCGAATATCGGGGCGCCTGGCGTGCAGCGCCCGGGCGAATGCCTCGACCTGGGACGCGCGCCGACCCCACAACCGTACGTCACGCAGCGGGAGTTCATCGGCCACGGCAAGGGTCTGAAGATAGGCCTGGGTGCCGCTGCCGATGACCCCGAGAACGTGGGAGTCGCGCCGGGCCATGGTCCGGGCGGCAAGGGCTCCCGCTGCCGCCGTCCGTACGTCGGAGAGGTGGTGTTCGTCCTCCAGGAGCGCCCGGAGATCCCCCGTCGATGCGTCGAACACCGCGATGACCCCGCTCCCGGCTGTTCCGCCGCGCCGGGCCCGCTCCAGGAACCAGGAGGCGACCTTGACGGTGAAGACGCTTCGCCCGGGCAGCCAGGCCGACTTCACGTGCACATCGCCCTCACGGCCCGCGGGCGCGAAGACGGCGACGGGGGAGTCGCCCAAGCCGCGGCTGTAGTCACGCAGCGCCGCGGCGACGGGCTCCAGGACCTCGGGGTACCCGACCACGGCGCGGATCTCCTCGGGGCCGAAGTGGACCGGGCCGCCCGTCATCGCGGCAGCCCTTCGAGGCGACCGCGGGCGACGACGGCGACCTCGCCGCCGACCCGTACCGACGTGATGTCCCGCGGATCTCCGTGGGCACTGATCGTCATCTCGCTGGGACGGCCGCAGTAGCGCCCCTGGCGCAGCGTCCGCCGGTCGCCGTCCTCGATGCGTCCGTGCCGTCGGAGGTAGGCGGCCACGCATCCGGCCGCGCTGCCGGTGGCCACGTCCTCGACGACGCCGTCGTTGTTCCAGTGCCGGCCTTCCAGGTCGTCCGCGTCCAGGAGATAGGCGAACTGCGCTCCGGCCCTGGCCAGTCGTTGCCCGATGTCGGAGGTGATCCGGGCCCGCGCCAGTGCTCCGGCGCGTACGGGCACGATCAGGTACCGCAGTCCCGTCGTGACGATCTCGGGAGGCAGCTCCGGGTGAAGGTCTTCCTCGTCAAGGGAGAACCAGGAGGCCAGGTCGTTCAGCACGGGCCGGCCTAGGAACTGGGGAGCGCCCTGGTCGAGGACGCTCGCGTACCGCCCGGGGGCGCGGCGCTCGGTGACCACCTCCACGGTGCGTGCCTTCAGTTCGAGCGACCAGGTCCGGCTGCCGTCGGTGTCCTCGATGGCGTGCAGGACGCTCGCCGCTCCGATGACGGGGTGCCCGGCGAAGTCCAGTTCCTCGGCGAGATCGAAGACCCGGGCCCGCCACGCGTCGTGGCGCCCGTCCTTCTGTTCCAGAAAGATGGACTCGAAGTGCCGCATTTCCTCGGTGATCCGCTGCATCTGGGATCCGCTCAATCCCGTCGCTTCGGGAAAGACCGTAAGGCTGTTTCCGCTGAAAGGAAGTCCGCTGAAAACATCGACGTGAAAATAGTGCATGCTCCGACGCTACCCAAGGACGGAAACCGGGGGAACCACTCGAATGAACAGAGGGGGCATAGCATGTCGTTATGGCCCCCGATCTCGAAACCGCACTCCTGCGTGCTTTTGTGAGCTCCGTACGGTCCGGAAGCATCAGCCGTGCCGCCGCGGCCCTCGGCCACAGCCAGCCCGCGCTGAGCGGCCAGTTGCGCAGGCTCGAGCGTACGGTGGGCCGCCCGCTGTTGCACCGCGGCACGACGGGCGTGTCGCTGACCAAGGCCGGGGAGGTGTTCCTCCCCTACGCCGAGCGCATTCTGTCCCTCTCGGCCCAGGCCGTCGCGGCGGCCGGCCCGGACGTGGCCGGGCACTGCGGCGTCGGGTTGATGGAGGACTTCGTCACGCCGTCCCTGGTCGAGGCGCTGGGCGACTTCAGCGTGCTGCACCCGGACGCGACACTGGAACTGGTCACCGGTACCGGCCCGCTGATGAAGCAGACCCTCGCCGAGGGACGCATCCAGCTGGCACTCTGCGACCCGTACCACCTGGCCGAGACGCCTCGTTGGACGGCCCGCCTCCCTCTTGCCTGGTCCGCGGCGCCCGGACTTGACGTGACCCAGGACCCGCTGCCGCTCGTCCTCTTCTCCCAGCCGTGCCGCTGGCGAGCGCCGGTCCTCGACGCTCTGGAGACCGCGGGCCGCCGGTGGAGGGTCGTCTTCGAGAGCACCGCCATGGGCGGGGTGCAGGCCGCCGTGCGGGCGGGCCTCGGCGCCACCGCGCTGCTCCCCGCGAACGTGGAGCCGGGCACCGCCGTGGAAGGGCTGCCCGAGCTGCCCGATGTCGAGGTCGCCCTCGTCCGCTCCGCTGGCCGGGACGGCGACCCGCTCCTCCAAGCGGTTGAAGACCTGCTGCGACGCCTGATCATGCCACCGACGACCTCATGGCCTCAGTGACCCGGTGACTTCATGACCTGTTGACCGTAGTACGGGAATTCCGGCCGAAAGCGCGTTGAGACGGGTCAGCACCGGCATTGCCGCCACCGGTCATCAGAGGCCCCGGCACCGCCTATGGGAACCAATTACTCACGTGCGCTGGGCCACCTCACGCTTCAATGAATCTGCCCGGACTCGGACAGGGGGAAAGGTGCTCCGCGCCGGGTGATTCGCGCCTCGTCAAAGGCGGCAGCGGACCCTACGGGCGATCGGGCGACGCCTCACGATAAAAGGCCGCCCTGCCCCTGTCAGAGCCACCATCGAAAGAGTCTGTATGAGAATGAAGAGGCTGGCAGGTTCGCTGTTCACGGTATCGGCGGCACTCGCATTGACGGTCCTGCCGACCACGGCCCAGGCAGCCGGGACAGAGGACGGCGCCGCGCTGGTGGCGGCGGAGAACGAGATCATCGACGAGCTCGCCCCGCTGGGCTGGCCGGGCCAGGACTCGGAGAACTTCTACCCCGGAGCGGCCGGCCATGCCGACGCCGCGTCCGTGGTCTGGGGGACACGCGGGGACGCGCGTTCCTATCAAGTCGAGGCCAGGTGCGCCCAGTTCCTCACAGCTTCGCTGAAGCATGCCTATACCTGGGCCACGGACACGTGGTTCACCAACGGCATCGGCTTCCGCAGCCCCTCCTCCGAGCAGTACTACGACGCCTTCACGGACACGTCCGTCGGCGGCGCGCTGGAGGACATGAGCGACCACATCACCCGTCCTTCCGCGCAGCGGGTCCAGGACCTGCACGCCGGGTCCATCATCGCGGTGAAGTACCTGGACGGATCGGAGGGCGGCGCGACCGGCCACATGATGACGGTGGAGTCCGTCGCGCCGTTCGAGCGCGACGGCAACCGTGCCACGCAGGAGTACGCCGTGACCGTGGCGGACAGTACGTCCAATCCGCACGGCGTGGCGCTCTCTTCCAAGACGTCGCCGCACTGGGCGTTCCGTGACACTCGTGTCGAGGGTTCTCCCGGACTCACCACGAAGGAGTGGAGCGGCGCGACCGGCTATTGGTGGGGCAGGAACGAGGCCGCGTTCAACACGGTCGCCGACCGGCCGATGGTCTTCGTGGACGTCACCCGCTGACACCGCCTTGTTCAAGGGTCACTTGGACGGCGGGAGCCAGGGTGGCGACGATCTGCTCGGGGGAGAGGTGGGCGACCGCGGGGATGCGCAGGATGTAGCGGGTGAGGGCGAGGCCGAGGAGTTGGGCCGAGACCAGTCCGGCCCGCGCGGCATGCTCAGGACCGGCCGCTTTGGCGAGTGCCGGTGCCACCTGGGTCGCGAAGATCGCGTGCATCCGCCCGGCGGCGTGTTCGTTGGTGACGGCGGAGCGAAGGAGCAGAAGCAGGGCGTCGCCTGCCTCGTCCCGCTCCCAGCGGCGGAGGAAGTGCCGGACCAAGGCCTCGGCGCGGTCACTCGCCGGCACGGCGGACAGGTCGGGGAGATCCAGGTCGATGTCGAGTGCCGCGTCGAAGAGTTGGGCCTTGCTGCCGTAGTAGCGCATGACCATCGAGGGGTCGATGTCGGCGTCGGCCGCGACGGCGCGGATGGTCGTGCGTTCGAAGCCGTGGGCGGCGAAGCGGCGGCGGGCCGCGTCCAGGATCACCGCCCTGGTGCGATCGGAGCGTCGGGCGCCCGAGGTGTTGTTGTCGATGTCCTGCGTCATGCCCACGACTGTAGGCCAACACCTGTTGACTAGCCAGGGCGGCTGCGTGCACTCTGTCAACAACCGTTTGCCAACGCTTGTTGGCAATCCGAGTCGCGCAGCCCCGGAGGCCCACCGTGAACAGCCCCGCCCATGCACTGCCCGTCCGCACCGAGGTCGCGATCGTGGGCGCCGGGCCCACGGGCCTCGCGCTCGCGGTGACCCTGGCCCTCGCCGGCATCGACTTCGTCCTGCTGGACCAGCAGGACGAAGGGGCCAACACCTCGCGCGCCGCCGTGGTGCACGCTCGAACCCTCGAAGTCCTCGACGAGCTCGGCGCATCCAGCGAGCTGATCGGCCGAGGCGTGAAACTCACCCGCTTCGCCGTTCGTGACGGCGCTCGTCGGCTGCTCACCGTCCCCTTCGACCGGCTCCCCACCCCGCACCCGTACACGCTGATGGTTCCGCAGTACGAGACGGAGGCGGTCCTGCTCGGGCGCCTGCGAGCCCTGGGTGGCGACGTCCACCGGCCCCACCAGGTCAGCTCCGTGGTCCAGGACCAGGACGGCGTGACCCTCACCACCAGCACCGGACAGACCCTGCGCGCGTCCTACGCGGTCGGCGCGGACGGCATGCACAGCACCGTCCGAGAAGCCTCCGGCATCGGCTTCACCGGAAGCTCCTACGCCGAGTCGTTCGTCCTCGCCGACGTCGTGATGGACTGGGCCCCGGGGCCGGACGAGGTCTCCCTAACCTTCGGGGTCGCGGGCCTCCTCGTCGTCGCCCCGCTGCCGGGCGGCCACTACCGGGTCGTCGCCACCACCGACCAGGCACCTGAACACCCTGACCTCGCCCTCGTGCAGCAGCTCCTCGACCAGCGCACCCCCGGCCAGGCCGTGGTGACCGACGTCGCCTGGTCCTCCCGCTTCCGTGTCCACCACCGGGTCGCCGACCACTACCGTGCCCAGCGGCTGTTCCTCGCCGGAGACGCGGCTCACGTCCACAGCCCCGCCGGCGGTCAGGGCATGAACACCGGGATCCAGGACGGCCACGCCCTCGGCACCGCCTTCGCCACGGACACCCTCGACGGCTACGAAGCCCACCGACGCCCGGTCGCCCAACGTGTGGTCGCTTTCACCGATCGCATGACTCGCATCGCCACCACTCGCAACGTCGCCGCACGCACCCTGCGCAACACCGCCATGCGTCTCCTGGGCCACACCCCTCTGCCCACCAAACTCGCCACCGAACTCGCCGAGCTCAACTACCGCTAGTGACCCGGACATCGATGGGCCGAGGCCAGTGCCGAGACTCCGCGACGACGACGCTCCGGACACTCAAATGCCCTCGGCAGCAAGGCGGTTGAGCGCCGCCCGTGCCGCGGTCAGCGTGGGGTGCGTCGCGTGGACCCGACGGCGTAGAAGCTCGACGACACGCGCGTACCGTGTTCGTGAACGCCTGAAGTCGCCTTGGGACTCGTTCACCGCCGCCAGGTTCACGAGGGTCGGCGCCAGGTCGGGATGGTCGAGGCCCAGCAGATGTTCTTTGACGCTCAGAGCGTCGGCGTAGTACGCGCGGGCCACATCGAGCTCCCCACGGCGGTGTTGGATGGCGGCGAGATTGTGCAGGGTCACGGCCACGTCGTAGCTCTTGGGTCCGTAGACATCGTGAAAGACGGAGAGTGCCTGTCGCAGGTGGCGCTCGGCCTCCTCAAGGCGGCCGCATCCGTCCAGGAGGGCCGCCCACGCTGCTGTGTCGAGGGCCGTGAGGACATGGTCCGGGCCGTGGAGCCTGGTTCGGATCCGCACGGACCGCGCGGCCCAGGGTTCCCCGGCCCGCGCGTCACCGCGAGCATGTGCGAGCCCTCCGAGGTTGTGGCACACCATGGCCACGGTGCCATGGTCTTGCCCGAAGACCCCTTCGTAGATCTCCAGGGCGCGCAAGTAGCGTCTTCGGGCGGCGTCGAAGTCTCCGGTGTATTTGCCCAGGACTCCCAACTCGTTGCACAGCCATGCCACGGTGAGCGATGAGGGACCGGTGGCGTCCTCCGCCGCGGTGAGGGTCAGCGACAGCAGCAGCTCGGCGTGCCGGTATCTGCCCTGCATCCGCCATGCGGTGGCCAGCGTGCCGCGCACCTCGAAGTCGGCCACGCCGAGGGGGCCCGAATGCGCCTCATGCTCAGAGGACGAGGCGGTGTTGAGCGCCCGGCGCAGCAACTTCTCCGCCTCTCCCGCCAGACCCGCCTCCAGCGCGCGCTCGGCTTGTCCTACGGCCTTCAGCAAGGCGGGGATACGTTCACGACCGGTCATGGAGAGCCCCCTTGGGGAGAGTGCGGGCAAGGCTCGACGTCATCAGCGCGCTCGCGCCGGGACCAGCGACCGAGATGGCGACGAACGGGCGTATGAAGTCGGTCGGTCCCAACACCCGTAAGAGCCAAACCGATCGCGCCGGACCGGCCGGTCGGGAACGCTTCCGACCGGCCGGTGACGCCTTTTGAGTTTCCTGGGCTGGATCAGCCGGCGATCACGATTTCGTTGTGGTTCATCGATCCTGCCTTGAGGCTGAGTTCGCCGTTGTTGTCGGCCTCGGCGCCGAGATCGACGGCCACGACGATCTCGTTGTGGTTGTAGCTGCCCGTCTTGGCGGCGTAGGTGAAACCGGCGTCGGTTACCTGCTGCACAGCTGCTCCTTCGTGGTGACGAATCGCCCGCGGTTGCGGGGCGTTTGAACACCTGAAACGTATTTGGGCGTCCGACACCCTGAAATGAGTAATTGGTACCTGCATTGCCGGCCGAGTCCGTGTGGACCGGCGAGCCCTTCTTCCCGCTTCCGTCTTCGCACGGTGGCCCAGAACGGCCGCCCCGGGTCCGAGGCCTGCCCGGACCGGCGCCAGGATGGCCCCGGACAGGCCTCGGGCAAGCGGCAAGGGGCGCCCCGTTCGAGCACTTCGACAGCGTGCTGGTGGGTGGCCGGCGCACAAGGTTGAGTACCGGCTGCTCAGTCGCCACCACCCTGAATCGATATCTCCTGGAATAGCGGTGAACCAGCCCTTCAGGATGCGGCTGCTCGGCGTCAAGGCCGAGGCGCCTGAAGGCACCGCCCGATGGCTGCTCTCCGAGAGGCGGGTGTCGGTTGACCAGGAGGGAGAGTCATGCACAAGCCCCTGACGGCAGCAGGTCTGACCGCCGCGGTGGCCGGCGCGCTCCTGGTGGTTCCCGTCGCATCGATCACCGTGGCACGGCCGGCGACCCCGACGTCCGCGGGCAGGAGTGCTTCGCCCACCCATGCGAAGCATGAGATCGATCAGCCCGCCGATGCCGGCTTTCCGATCAAGGAAGCGGACGTCGAACGGAGCCCCCTCTCAGCCCCCTTCAGCGGACACCGGTCGGATCGATGGCCGACGCTCGTAGCTGATCGAGCCGCCCGGAACAGGCCGCTGGTTTGGCAGGAGGCAAATCGTCCACCAGTCCCCGGAATCAAAGAGCACTGCACGAGATGAAGAGTCCCTTGAACCCTGTGTCCGCCGACACACTCAGGTGCCGCGCCGCCGCCACCGGCCCACGTTGCCAGGCAGCGAAAGCGGCGCCGAGCCAGCTGTGGTGGACGGCCCGCCAAGCAATCGAGACACCGGACCGCAAACCTGCCCAGACCGATGATCTGCGCAGGTGGGCCAGTGTCCTCATCGACGGTCTTCTCACCTTCGAGGAAGACGTGAACGCGTTCCAAGGGCCGCAGGCCCGCCTTTGGCAGCTACAGATGACACATTCCGTCCAGCAACACCTACGGCCCATCTCGGGGGATCTCCCGGCACATCGGTGGCTGATTCACGCACGGCATCGCACCCAGGTCCGCCCGGGCGCCGCCGTCGACCGGGATCTCGGCCGCCAGCAGCGTTCCGGTGGCCAGAGCGCCGATCGCGAAACCGCTCGTCCACGCCAGCGTATGGGCTCCGTTGTAGCGTCCCGTCAGTCCGGGCGGCGCCAGGTCATTCACCAGCGCGGCCACGACCGGCATGTAGGCGACTTCCCCGAAAGCGAACACCACGGCCGCGGCAAGCAGGCTTCTGAAATCGGGAGTTGGGTCCATGGCGACGATCGCCCAGGCCCCAGCCATGCAGGAGGCTCCCCCCGCGAGAACGACGGGTCGGGGCAGGCGGCTCAGAATTCGCTGGGCGGGAACCTGGGCGAGCGCGACGACGAGCATGTTCGCCGTGAACACCCACCCGAGGCCACCGACATCGTTCGTCAGCACCGACACCGCCGGTAGGCCGATCTGAAGCTGAGTGAACCCGGCCGCCACCACGAACAGTACGAAGGTGAAGACACCACGCATGGCCGGATCGCGGGCAACTGCCGCGTAACCCTTGTCTGAAGGCTGAGGGCCCCTACGGGCCTGTGCGTCTTCGGCTGCGCCGTGGGCCTCGGCGATGTCCGCGACGGCCCCGCGGCGACCGGCCGTCCTGCCCACCAGCGCCGCCAGCACGACGAACGAGACCGCGTCGAGCCCGTACACCCAGTGCAGCCCGGAGACGACTCCGAAGACACCGAGCACCCCGGACGCCCCGGCGACGCCGATCATCGCTCCGCCGGTCACGATGGCGTTGCGCCAGGAGAACGCCTTCTCCCGTGCACTTCCGGGCACCGATCGGGCCAACAACGCGTCCAGCGTCGGTACGAGTGCCGCCGCCGCGCCCGTACCGACGACGGCCGCCACCACCGCGGGCAGCACCACACCCCCGCGTACACCGAACAAGACGGCGGTCGCCGCGGCAGCGGTCGCGGCGACGCCCACGACCGGTGCGGGCCGGCCCGCACCGGTCGCTGAGGGCGCCTCCCACCACGGCGCCGACGACGGCGGCCAGCGAGCGGACCACAAGAACCGCTCCCACCTGACCGGCGGAAAGGCCGCAGACGGCGTGGAGGTAGACGACCAGATAGGGGAACGTCGCCCCGGAACCGACGCTGGAGAGGAACTCGGCGACAAGCACCACCATGGCGACACGCGGGAATCCCGCTGTCGACACACGGAGCCCGAGCGGAGCCCTTCCCCGCGTCCTCGTTCCGAGGCCGCCCATGCCCGCTACTCGCCGCTCTTGTCGAGCGCGGCGGGCTTCAGAACGATTTGATGGTGATTGCCGCCGATCGCTCCGGCACGACGTGTCGCGCCCGACTCGATGTCCTTCGGCGCCGGCTCGGAAGCCTGCGCGCCGCTCTCGACGACGATCTCGTTGTGGTTGTACGACCCTGTCTTCATGGGAATTCTCCGTTCGGTATCCGCTGATCCGCGGAGACTCCGACGCTAGGTCGCGGTCCCCACCCGCCGGTTGAGCAGGCGCTACTCAACCGACGTCGTACCGCCGTCCATCTGCGTGCCGATGCCTGGCGGTGGTGGGGTCAGTTGTCGGGGAGGAAGACCTTTTCCATGGCGTTCTGGAGGCCCTTGACGAAGGTGTCGTCGTCGTTGGTGAGGGGGCCTTCGGGGTTGAAGAGGGTTTCGCCGTGCAGGGGAAGGGTGTCCCAGGTGCTGGCCAGGGTGCGGGCGCGGTTTTCGCCGTAGAGGTGGGTGATGAGGGCGATGGTGCTGGGGTGGACGGTGGCGGCGCCGCCGGCGGTGAAGATCTTCGCGTCGGGCAGGAGGGACCAGGCGCGCCGCGGTTCGGCGACGTCGGCGCCGAGTTCCTTCAGCCGGCGGCCGAGGACGGCGGCGGCCTGGAAGCGGGTGCCCTGGAGGATGCCGGAGCGGAAGACGACGCCGACTCCGGCGCAGTTCGCGGCCACCCAGCGGCCCTCGGCGTGGTGGGCGCGGATGAGGTCGAGGATCTGCGGGTCGTGGGAGGCGGCGCCGCCGCCGATGCCGCCGGGGATGTAGAGGAGGTCGTAGCGGTCTTCGGGGTTGACCTTCTCGGTGTGGATCTGTGCGCCCATGTGGGTGGTCACGGTGCCGCCCTCGAGGCTGCCGAGGGTGACCTCCAGCTGCTCGCCGCTCCGGCCCAGGTCGTAGGCCAGGGCCCTGAACAGCTCCCAGGGCGCGAGGAGGTCCTGCTCGCCGACGTTGGGGAAGGCCAGGAAGAGGACCTTGTTGATGCCGCTCATCGTGATGCTCCTTGTGTGGATGCGGGTGGGTGAGTCACCCCGTACAACATGCTCATGGGTCATGACTATTCCAGTTGGAAGGAAAAGATTTCGGGGTAGGGTCGGCCACGACCGCAGAGAGTGACGGAGAGGGTGTGCGATGCCGACGCACTACGACGGGAGCGCCCGCGAGAAGCGGTCGCTGGACCTCTTCATCAAGCTGATCCGGGCCGCCGCGTCGGTGGAGGCGCGCACCAGCGGCCCGCTGCTCGCCTCCGGTCTCACGACGAGTCAGTTCGGCGCCCTGGAGACCCTGTACTACGTCGGTCCGCTGCCCGCCGGACGCCTGGCGGAGAAGCACCTGAAGAGCCCGAACAACTTCACCGTCGTCATCTCCAACCTGGAGAAGCGGGGCCTGGTCCGCCGGGAGAAGTCGCCCCATGACCGCCGCGTGGTCATGATCGAACTCACCGAGGCGGGACGTGCGGCGGTGGAGGAGACCATGCCCCCGTACGTCCGGAGCATCACCGACGACCTGGACCGCCTCTCGGCGCGCGAGCAGGACCAACTCGCCGACCTGCTGCGCAAGCTCGGACGCCCCGACGCCGGGTAGCGCCGCCCGGCTGTCCGCGGCGCAGGCTCATCCGTGCCATCTGCACCGATTCGCCGCCTGCGGATCCCTCGGGAGATTCGTGACGCCGGCCGCATCGAGGTGACGTCCGTCAAGGACAGGACGCCGTTCGCAGCCCACCTCGGTGAGACGGTTCTGGCGGTACGCGAGGAAGGCGACGCGGTCACCGGACGGCTCCGACTGGACATCACCTTCACATCCGGCCGTGTCCGGTGTGAGAGCGAGGCCGGCGAACTGCGGCTGTCCGCCTGCTGATTTCCGTACTGGCATCAGTGCTGTCCGTGTGAGGTCTCGCGGCGGCAGGTGGGATCACTGTGCCGCCCACGTGCTGTACAGGCCCGTTCGTCTCGCTGAGCCTGCGCCGTCTCCGTAAGTTGGTGATCGCGTTGCGGCGGAAGGAGGTGGACTCCAGCGGGGTCGAAGCTTCCTCAAGGACGCTGTCCTCAGCCTGGACGTAACCCTGGGCTGCCTCTGGCGCATCTCCTCCGAGTGCGGAGTCTCAACGAGCCGTTCGGACAGCTGAGTTGACCCGGTCGCCCGAATTTGCCAATGAGTATCGAATGCTCAGGATCGCGAAACGGTTCGTGTGAGGCTGATTTCCGGAAACGATGTGCAGAGTGTTCTGAATCGGTGGAAATTTTGACAGGCTCCGGGATCTCCCGGGACTGAACGATCTCGACGATCCCCGATCGGCTGTCACCCACCCTGTGGCGGAGAGAAAGCCACCGCCTGACTCATTCTGCACTCTCGGTGACTCGCCCGGAGGGCTGCCGTGTTCAGTGATGAGCAAAGGGAAGTTTTGCATGCGTTCGTGCGTGTGGGAACACTGGCGCGAGCTGCCGAGGAACTGAGAATGACGCCACTCGCAGTGTGCCGGCGACTGGCGGAATTGGAAGCGACGCTCGGCTATGCCGTTCTTCAGCCGTACGGTCGTCACATTCGGCTCACGCGTGCGGCAGCCAGGCTCGCGCACGAGTCACCAAAGTCGGAGTGATTCAGTCGCCTAAGGGCTGTCCCGTAATCCCCGGCGGGCGCACGACGACAGCTACGGCTCCCCCAAGCTCTTCGAGCAGGGGGTACCCCCACGCCGCGTTG
>NZ_JBEXGX010000069.1:0-14594 GCF_040607495.1 Streptomyces sp. NPDC005281
GTCGCCAAGGCCGCCGGACTGGCGGTGTCAGCCTGCGGAGCGCGGGTAAGACCGGGACTCGTCCCGGCGCAGCGCGATGAAACAGGAACCCACCCCAAGCCGCGCCCGACAACAGCGCGGCAGACGGGAATCGCCCTCCTTTAGGTGGGCGAGGATGCCAAACCCTTGACGTGCTGATCCCCGTCGTCGACTTCGGCCAGCAGTCCGCGTACGCGCCGCACGGCGCCCTGCGTTGGGCCGTCGTCGCCCTGGTCACCGCCGGGTGGCTGCTCGCCACGACCGCCGCGGCGGGGCTCAACCGGGTGCTGCGACGGAACTGAGCCGACGGCGAGTCCCTGCCTCGACACCCGTACAAGCGTCTCTACAGCTACAGGCATAGCAACGGCTAGAAGCATCGCGACGGCCGCGAACGTCGCGACGGCCGCCGATTCGAGCGGAACCGCTCATGATCGAGCAGCCGTTACCTGGAGGTAATAGTTCCGCAACCTTGACTGTATTGGTCCAGTCCAATAGCGTCACCCCCGCACAGAACCCCACAGTAAACAACTCCCCCATGCCGTCAGCTTGTTGACGGACCATCATCCCTCCGGGAGGGCCCCCGTGGTTTCCCGACGTTCCTTCCTGTCCGGAGCCGTTGCCGTCGCCGGCACGGCTGCGCTCAGCCCGTTCTCTCCGGTCTCGCCGTTGACGTCCACTGCGGCGGCGGCCGGAGTCTCACTCCCCGTGAAACTGGCGAATAACTCCGGCCAGAACACTGTCTACGCCTACATATCCGGCACCGACAGCAGCGGCTGGCCTGTCTTCGTCTCGGCGAACGGCACCCTGAACCGGCTGCCCAACCCGTCGTCCGCGGTGACCCCGATCGCCGACTACTCCATTCCGCTGGGCGCATCGGGTTCGGCCGCCACCACCGTCAACCTCACCAACTACGTCATCGGCGGCCGCGTCTGGTTCTCGGTCGGCAAGAAGCTCCAGTTCTTCGTCAACCCGGGCACCGTGCCCGGCGTGGTGCAGCCCGCCCTGGTGAGCTCCGACCCCAACTGGGCCACCAACTGGACGTTCTGCGAGTTCACCTTCAACAGCGCCAACCTCTACGCCAACATCTCCTACGTCGACATGGTCGCGCTGCCGATCTCGATGGCCAGCACCGGCAGCGGAGGCAACCAGTCGGTCAGTCCGCTGCCCGCCGGCGCCCTCGCCTCCATCGCCTCCGGCCTACAGACACAGCACGCCTCCGACGGAGCCCCCTGGGACAGGCTGGTGGTCACGGACTCCACGGGCGGGGTGCTGCGCGTCATGGCGCCCTCGCACTCCCCGGTGGACTTCGGCGGCTACTGGGACGACTACCTGAACCGGGTCTGGAGCCACTACGCCTCCACCCCCCTGACCATCAACGGCCAGGGCAGCATCGGCTCCTACACCGGCACGGTCTCGGGCAACGCCATCGTCTTCTCCGGCCTCAACACCAACGGCGTCCCGTTCACCAAGCCGAGCGCCGTCGACATCTTCGGCTGCGCCTCCGGTCCCCTCTACAACTCCGGCGGTGACGCACGCGGGGCGATCGCCGCCCGGCTCGCCGCCGCGATCAACCGCAGCTCGCTCCTGGTCTCGGGCGGCAACAACAACCCCGACGGCGTATTACCCTCGCTGTACTACCAGGACTCGATCACCAACCACTACGCGCGGCTCGTCCACAAGTACGCCACCATCGGCTACGCCTTCCCCTACGACGACGTCGGCCCCACCGGCTCGGCCCCGGTGGACGGGCACATCCAGGACGGGGCGCCCACCTCGTGGAGCATCACCCTGGGCGCCGGCACCGGCTCGGGCGGAGGGTCCGGGGGCGGTTCGGGCGCCGTCAGCGCCTACAGCACCATCCAGGCGGAGTCCTACTCGGCACAGAGCGGGACCACCACCGAGAGCTGCTCCGACACCGGCGGCGGCAGCGACGTGGGCTACATCTCCAACGGTGACTGGCTGAAGTTCTCCTCCGTGGACTTCGGTTCGGCCTCCCCGGCCCAGTTCAAGGCCCGGCTGGCGTCGGGCGCCGCCGCCGGCATCAGCGGTGCCATCCAGGTACGGCTCGACAGCACCACCGGTACGAAGATCGCCGAGATCGACTTCGCCAACAACGGCGGCTGGCAGAGCTGGCAGACCGTTCCCGCGAACACCGTCGCCTCCGCCACCGGAGTCCACGACGTCTACCTGGTCTTCTCGGGGAGCACTTCGGACTTCACCAACGTCAACTGGTTCACCTTCTCCAGCTGACCTCCGGCTCCTCAGCGGCGACGGCGACAACCACCACCGCGGCAGCAGCCACAGCGGTGCAACCACCCCACAGGAGCGGTTGCACCGCGCCCGCCATGACGGTCCCGGCCGAACCCCCGCGCCGGTCCGCGTGTCAGTGGGCGATGTTGTCGATCAGTTCCCGGGCGCCCTGGCGCAGCAGGGCCAGGGCGACGGACGCCCCGAGGTCCGACGGGCTGAGTCGCCCGGCCCATTCGTGGGCGTTCAGGACGGTCTTCCCGTCCGGGCTGAACACGCAGGCGCGCAGGGACAGATCGCTCCGGGACGCCTTCGCGTATCCCGCGATCGGGCTGTTGCAGTGGCCCTGGAGGACGTGCAGGAACATCCGCTCCGCCGTGGCCTCCCGATAGGTGTCGGAGTCGTTCAGAGCGCTGACGACGTCGATCGTGGAGGTATCGGCCTCACGGCACTGAAGTGCCAGGACACCGGCCCCGATCGGCGGGCACATCGTCTCGGTCGACAGGACCTCGGTGATCACGTCGCGGCGGCCGATGCGCTCCAGCCCGGAGACGGCCAGCAGCAGGGCGTCGACCTCACCCGAAGCGAGCTTGTCCAGGCGGCGGTTGGCGTTGCCTCGGAACGGCACGCATTCCAGATGCGGGTGGGAGGCCGCGAGTTGAGCGACCCTGCGCACCGAGGAGGTTCCGATCCGGGTACCGACGGGAAGTTCGTCGAGGAGCAGGCCGCCGGGGTGGACGAGGGCGTCACGGATGTCGTCACGCTTGAGGAACGCGGCGAAGGTCGTGCCGGCCGGCAGTGGTCGGTCCGCGGGTACGTCCTTGACGCAGTGCACCGCGAGGTCCGCCTCACCGGCCACGAGGGCGGCGTCGACCTCCTTGGTGAACGCCCCCTTGCCCTCGACCTGGGAGAGGTCTCCCATCCACTTGTCGCCGGTCGTCTTCACCGGGACCACCACGGTGCGGAGACCGGGATGAAGCACGCCGAGCCCGGCGCGTACGCGCTCCACCTGGGCCAGGGCCATGGGCGAGTCGCGGGAGACGATGCGGATCAGCTCAGGGGCGGACATGTCGTACACGATAGTGCGTCGGGGCCGGACTCCCCCGGTCATCTCGGAGACCCATTTCGGGCACACGGCAAGGAGGTTGCAGTGACGGTGAGGTGCCTGGAGCTCGGTGCGCCACAGGAGCGGAGCGCGGACCGCGTCGAACACACTTCGCGCCCACACTTCGCGCCCACTCGGCCCGTCACACCGTCACCCCGGTCGGCCCCGCCCCTCCGCGGGCCGAACCTGTCCTCCGTCGTCCTGATTGCCTCGAATCGCACCGCCTGCGTGGGGATTGCCCGGCCCGGATCGGGGCTGGGCCCTTACCCAGTCCTGGGGCGCCGAAACGGTCGGAGGGCTGTTCACAGCGCCGTCGCGGCGCCCTCGTCGTCGTGTTGTCGGCAACACACCTCGCGTGAAACAAGTCACGGCTGCGCGCTGTGCCAAACAGGCTGCTCCTCCATGTAAGTTCCTGCGTCCAAGGGGCGTGGACTCCCCCTGATCAGCCATCCGTGCCGCACATCCGCGCCCCCCGAGGGAGACATCGCCATGCCCGCACAAGAACCGGCCCACCACCCGCCCCAGCGTGTCGGAGTGGTGGCCGAGTCCACTCCCGGGGAGACCCGTGTCGCGGCGACGCCCGCCACGGTGCGCCAGTTGGTGGGTCTTGGCTACGAGGTCGTCGTCGAGTCGGACGCCGGCACGGCGTCGGGCTTCACGGACGCCGCCTACTGCGACGCGGGCGCACGGGTGGGCGACGCCTGGCAGACGGACGTCGTACTCAAGGTCAACGCCCCCTCGTCCGGTGAGATCGCCCGCGTACCCGACGGCGCGACACTCATCGGGCTGATCAGTCCGGCCCAGCGGTCGGACCTCCTCACGGAGCTCGCGAGCCGGCCCATCACCGTACTGGCGCTGGACGCGGTGCCGCGGATCTCGCGGGCGCAGTCCATGGACGTACTCAGTTCCATGGCCAACATCGCCGGCTACCGGTCCGTGATCGAGGCCGCGCACGTCTTCGGGCGCTTCTTCACCGGCCAGGTGACGGCCGCGGGCAAGGTTCCGCCGGCGAAGGTGCTGGTGGCCGGCGCCGGCGTGGCCGGGCTCGCCGCCATCGGCGCCGCCTCCAGTCTCGGCGCGATCGTCCGGGCGACCGACCCGCGGCCTGAAGTGGCCGACCAGGTGAAGTCGTTGGGCGGCGAATACCTCGGGGTGAACGTCGCGCAGGAGGAGAGCACCGACGGTTACGCCAAGGCGACCTCCGCCGACTACGACCGCGCCGCGGCCGAGCTGTACCACCAGCAGGCGATGGACGTGGACATCGTCATCACGACCGCGCTGATCCCGGGCCGCCCCGCTCCCCGTCTGCTCACGGCGGAGGACGTGGCGGCGATGAAGCCCGGCAGCGTCATCGTCGACATGGCCGCCGCCCAGGGCGGCAACGTGGCGGGAACCGTCGCGGGCCGCACCGTGGTCACCGACAACGACGTCACGATCATCGGGTACACCGATCTCGCGTCCCGGCTGCCCACCCAGGCATCTCAGTTGTTCGGCACGAACCTGGTGAACCTCCTCAAGCTGCTGACGCCCGGCAAGGACGGCCGGCTGGTCGTCGACTTCGACGACGTGGTCCAGCGTGCGGTCACCGTGGTACGCGCCGGTGAGATCACCTGGCCTCCGCCGCCGGTGGCCGTCTCCGCGCCGGCCGCCGCCCAGCCCGCCCGCGTGGCCGCCGCGCAGCCCAAGGAGTCGCGGCTCACCCCGGCGGTCCGGTTCGCCCTGATCGGCGCCGGCATGCTGGCGATGTTCGCCCTGGTCGCGTTCGCGCCGGCACAACTCGCGGCGAACTTCACGGTCTTCGCGCTGGCGGTGGTGATCGGCTACTACGTGATCGGCAAGGTGCACCACGCGTTGCACACACCGCTGATGTCGGTCACCAACGCGATCTCCGGGATCGTGGTGATCGGAGCGCTGTTGCAGATCGGGCACGAGAGCGCGGTCGTCACCACGCTCTCGTTCGTGGCGATCCTGCTGACGAGCGTGAACATCTTCGGCGGCTTCGCCGTCACCCGCCGCATGCTGTCCATGTTCTCGAAGGGCTGAGCCGCCATGACCTCAACCACAGCCTCACATGCGGCGGATCTGGTCGCCGCTCTGCTGTTCATCCTCAGCCTGGCGGGGCTGTCCCAGCACCGCACCTCCCGTGCCGGTGTCGTGTACGGCATCGCCGGCATGGCCCTCGCCCTGGTCGCCACCGTCGTGCTCGCGGCACAGAGCATCACCGCGGGCGCGGTCACGCTGATCGTCGTCGCGATGGTGCTGGGCGCCGCGATCGGCATCTGGCGGGCGCGGCAGGTCGAGATGACCCAGATGCCCGAGCTCATCGCCGTGCTGCACAGCTTCGTCGGCCTCGCCGCGGTGCTGGTCGGCTGGAACAGCTACCTGGAGGTCGAGGCGCGCGGGGCCGCGCAGACCCACGTCACGGCCGACCTCGTGGGGATCCACCACGCCGAGGTGTTCATCGGCATCTTCATCGGCGCGGTCACCTTCACCGGCTCGATCGTCGCGTTCCTCAAGCTGTCGGCGCGCATCAACTCCCGGCCGCTGGTCCTGCCGGGCAAGAACGCGCTCAACGTCGCGGCGCTGGCCGCTTTCGTGGCACTGACGGTCTGGTTCACGATCACGCCGAGCCTCGGTCTGATGATCGCGGTGACCGCGCTCGCGCTCGTCCTGGGCTGGCATCTCGTCGCCTCGATCGGCGGGGGCGACATGCCCGTCGTCGTCTCCATGCTCAACAGCTACTCCGGCTGGGCCGCCGCGGCGGCGGGATTCCTGCTCGACAACAACCTGCTGATCGTCACGGGCGCGCTCGTCGGATCCTCGGGCGCCTACCTGTCGTACATCATGTGCAAGGCGATGAACCGTTCCTTCCTCTCCGTCATCGCGGGCGGATTCGGCATCGAGGCTCCCTCGGGCGGGGACGAGGAACAGGGCGAGCACCGCGAGGTCCAGGCCCACGAGGTGGCCGAGCTGCTGACTCGGGCCAGGTCGGTCGTGATCACCCCCGGATACGGCATGGCGGTGGCCCAGGCGCAGCACCCGGTCGCCGAGCTCACGCGTCAGCTGCGGGAGCGGGGCGTGGAGGTCCGCTTCGGCGTCCACCCGGTGGCCGGCCGTCTGCCCGGGCACATGAACGTGCTGCTGGCCGAGGCCAAGGTGCCGTACGACATCGTCCTGGAGATGGACGAGATCAACGACGACCTCGCGGACACGTCCGTCGTCCTGGTCATCGGCGCCAACGACACGGTCAACCCGGCCGCGGAGGAGGATCCCACCAGCCCGATCGCGGGTATGCCCGTGCTGCGGGTGTGGGAGGCGGAGCAGGTCGTCGTGTTCAAGCGCTCGATGGCCTCCGGCTACGCGGGCGTGCAGAACCCGCTGTTCTTCCGCGAGAACAGCGGCATGCTGTTCGGCGATGCCAAGCAGAGCGTCGAGGACATCCTTCGCGCCCTTCCCTCCGACCCGCGCGCCAAGGCGTCGGGCGAAGCCGCTCTCGCCCGCTGAGGCCCGCGCCCGGCGCGCCCTGCCTCGGCTTCGGGCGCGGCCGTGTCGCCGTCGCCGGCCCTGATTCCCGAAACGGCCCGCGGCCCACCGTCTGCCTTCCGCGCCCCTGAGCGCGGAAGCGCAGCCGGTGGGCCGCGCGCCGTTTCGAAACGGCGCGCAGCCGGTGGGCCGCGCGCCGTTCGGAACGATCGGCTAGCCGATACGGGTTCCCGTGCCGCTCACACGGACGCGGGGGTCGCCCGCGCGCAGCGTCACCGTGAGCTCGCCGGGGCGGCCCAGGTCCTCGCCCTGGTGCAGGGTGAGAACGGCGTCCTCGGGAGCGAGGCCGAGCTCACGGACGTACGCTCCGAACGCCGCGGCGGCGGCGCCGGTCGCCGGGTCCTCCACGACACCGCCGACGGGGAACGGGTCCCGGACATGGAAGACGGTGGCTGACTCGCGCCAGACCAACTGCACCGTGGTCAGGTCGAGGCGGTGCATCAGGGCTTCGAGGCGGGCGAAGTCGTAGGCGAGATCGGCGAGTCGAGCACGTGTGGCCGCCGCGAGAACGAGGTGGCGGGCACCGGCGAACGCGATGCGGGGCGGGAAGGCGGGGTCGATATCGGCGCCCGGCCAGCCGAGTGCTGCGAGCGCCTCGTCGAGGTCGGCATCGGCGATCTCCTCGATGTGCGGCTCCACACTGGTGAGTGTGGCCCGGACGTTGCCGTTCTCCTGGGTCACGCTCACCGGCACGACGCCGGCCCGTGTGCTGAACACCAGCTCCCCGGGGCCGATCCGCTCGGCGAGGGCGATGGCGGTCGCCACGGTGGCGTGCCCACAGAACGGGACCTCGGCCTTCGGGCTGAAGTAGCGGACGTCGTAGGCCCGCCCCTCCTGGCCGTCGATTCCGTCCGGGAGCTCGGTCAGGAACGCGGACTCCGAGTAACCGAGGTCGGCGGCGATGGCCAGCATGGTGGCGTCGTCCAGGGTCGTGGCGTCGAGGACGACACCGGCGGGGTTTCCGCCCTCGGGTTCGCCGGAGAAGGCGGTGTATCGCAGGACCTCGGGCAGCGGCGCGTTCGTTGTCATGATCGCCAGAACGCGGGGACGACCGTCGGCTATTCCCAAGTCGCGGGCGCCGGGGCCGGGTCGGGTCACATGGGTGCGCGCCCGAGCACATGGGGCGTCACTCGCCTGACGCGGCCCCGAGGATCCGGCAGGTGTCATGTCTTCGTGGGGGCGGATGAGTTTCGGCGCCGCAGGTACAGGGCCGTGGTGAGAATGAGCAGCGGAAGGACCACCGCCGCGGCGATATAGAGGCCGGGGGTGGCCCAGGACGGACCCGGCCAGACGGACACATGGACGTCCGCCACGTCGTCAGCCGGATCGGTGTCGCCGCTGGGGTGTGCCTGGTCGCCGTCCGAGACCGTGACCCGGCCGCCGCCACCGGCGCTCTCCTTGTCGATGCGGAGGGTGAAGGGGAAGGTCGTCGTGGCCCCCACAGCTCCCGCGTGAGCCGTGCACACGTACCGTCCGGCGCTCGGCTGTCTCGCGGACGCTTCGGCCAGTGGCTTGTCATCGGCGGAGACGGCCCGGCAGTCCTGGTCGATCACCTCCTCGTCCCGTTCGAAGCGGTACGGCGAAGCCACGACCGTGGTGCCCGCCGGCACCGTGAAGACGACCTTCACCGCGGCCGCCGACGCGCCGGGACCGTTGTTCCGGACGCCGATCCGCACCCTGGCGTGACTGCCGACGGGACCTCGGGCCGTGTCGGCGACCGCCGCGAGCCCGCTCTGGTTGCGCACCTTGACGTGGAGCACCTGCTGATCGTCGCCGGCTGTGCTCGGCGCACCGGGGCCGGTATCGGAGGCCGGGACGAGACGCAGTGGAGACGCGTTGCCCGGCCGGTACCCCGAGGCGATCTCGGGTGGGGGTACGTAGTCGGCGCCGATGGCGTCGGCGCTGAAGCCGACGGTCGGATAGGTGGCGTCCCGGGCGGCCCGCAGGTGTTCGCGGGCGCCCAGGGCGTAGGACCGGCCGGGCGGAATGACGACGTCGGTGGCGGGGAGCCGGCACCACGCCGAACCACTCCCCCGATAGCGGCAGTTGCGGTGCCGGTCGCTCAAGGTGATGCCGTTGCCGGCTTCCATGCGCAGCGCCACTCCATGGGCGGGCACGTCACCGACGTTGCGTACGGTCAGACCGACCGCGAGGCTCTCACCGGGTTCCACAGGGCCCGGATCGGGGTGCAGGGCGACCCGGAGCTCCGGTCTGCCGACCACGATGAGGGTGTGACCGGTGACGGCCGGCCGGCCCGGCGCGGTCACGCGGTAGCGCAGCACCCCGGAGTCACCCGCCTTCGCGCCCTTGGCGGGACTCAGATGGAAGGCCTGGAGACCTCCCGCGCCTGTCCGGCCCGCCCGGGTGTCGCAGTGGTAGACGGGCAGGTGGACGACACAGTCGTCGAGGGCCCGCTTGACGGTGACGACGTCCTTCAGATCGCGCGCATCGAAGGTGATCCTGAGTCCGACCGTCGCACCGCCGACCCTCTCCTCGACCCTTAGGTCGGTTACCGTCCGATGCGGATCCCGCGAGACGTAGTGAACCGGGGGAACGACCAGCTTCACATCGGCTCCCTCGCTCGATGAGCACCCGGAGAGCAGAGAGGTCACGGCGGCCAGCAGGAACAGGAGGACGACGGCGGACCCGCGAGCGACCCCGCCTGTCCCCCGCACGTCGCGGCGGCTCATGACTGGCTACCGGTTATGTCCAGGGCTTCGGCATCCGGCACATACAGATGGCGGAGGCGGGCAAAAGCGGTCCGGCTCGGACGGGAGGGAAGGAAGTCCTTGATCCTTTCGGCGCATTCACGGGGGCTCGACGTACCGGTGTCGCACTCCAGGTCGTAGTCACCGTGAACGTGGACGAGGTCGTACTGGTGGGCGGCCAGGCCCGGCGGGCGATCTCCGCGGGCCTGTTCCCGGCGCACGAGTTCCTCCAACGGACAATGGATGCCCACGAACAGCACGTCCTCGGGCCGGAGGACCGTCAGGCAGTCGAGCAGCCGCCACCGCTCGCTGAGCACATGGTCCACGATGATGTCGTTGCCCACCTCGGCCATGGCCGCGATCGACCGGTGGAAGCCCATTCTGGTCCGCCGCAGAGCGGTCTCGAGTTCCGCGGCTTCGAGGCTTCGCCTGGTGCGCATGGCGTTGAAGCCGTCCACCGCCAAGTGGAAGAAGACACCGTCGTCGAGAATATCCAGGAGTTCGCGAGCGACGCTCGACTTGCCCGAACTGGACGTGCCGTTGAGGAAGACGATGCGGCCGGCTGTCATACGGGCATGATCACACGGCGGCGGCGGCGTCGGCTCCGCGGGTGCGGCCCCGGACACCGGGAGGAGGCCCGACGCCGCGTCCCTCGCCCGCCGCCCGGTGGAGGAGCGTGAGCGTCCCCGTTTGACCTTGACACCGTGGCAAGGCCTTCACTGCATGCCAAGGAGGTGGTCTCGATGACGGTCACGGGACAGGGCACGGACGCGGTACGAATTCTGCGTGGGCTGGAGGACGGCAGCTCGTCCGCGCGACTGCGCGCCGCTCTGGCGGCCGGCACGGCGCCCGACCCGCGTTTCGTCGCCGAACTCATCCGGCGATGCGCGATCGAGCCGGAGTTCTTCGTCCGCGACATGCTGACCTGGGCGCTCACCCGCCACCCGGTGTCCATGACACTCCCAGCCCTGCTCGATGAAGTCCGCTCGGAGCGGGCGCAGGCGCGAAGCCAGGCCCTGCACACACTGTCCAAGATCGGGGACCGGCGGGCATGGCCCGCGATCACATCGGCCCTGCTCGCCGACGCCGACCACGAGGTCGCGCGGAGCGCCTGGCGCGCCGCCGTCGTCCTCGTGGCACCGGGCGAAGAAGGCGTATTGGCAACGGAGTTGGCGGCCCAGCTCGGACGCGGTGGACGGGAGACGCGGCTGAGCCTCAGCCAGGCCATGGTGGCGCTGGGAGACGTGATCGAGCCGGTTCTGCTCGCCGCGGCCAAGTCCCCCGACGCAGAGGTACGTACGCACGCGCTCGCCACCCAGGGGCTGTTGCGCGATCCGGACGCCGGATTCGAGTCGGCGATCGAGGAGGCGAAGCGCGTCGCGGTCCTCGACGGACCCGGCCAGGACGGACGATAGGGCGTGTTGATCGGTGAGATGGCGCGACGGTCCGGTGTCAGTGCCCGCATGCTGCGGCATTACGAGTCGCTCGGTCTAGTGCGCCCTTCGGGGCGTACCGGCTCCGGCTACCGGGAGTACTCCGGGGACGACATCCGGCGGATCTTCCATGTCGAGAGCCTGCGGTCGCTGGGGTTGTCGCTGCGTGAGATCGGGCGCGCGCTCGACGATCCCGGTTTCACACCCTCGTCGCTCGTCGAGGGTCTCATCGACCGGACGCGCGAACGCATCGCGGCGGAGACCGAGTTGCTCACTCGGCTGCGCGGGATCCGGGCCGCGGAACCCGCCGACTGGGATGACGTCCTCCAAGTCGTCGCGCTGATGCAGGCGTTGGCCTCGCAGAGCGCCGACGCTCGCCAGCGCGCGGCGCTGTCCTCGGCCGGCGAGATTCCGGTGCCCGTGGAGGCCTTGGCCGAGGCGGTGCTGCGCGAGAGTGACCCGAACGTCGCCGGGGCCCTTCGGTGGGCGCTGGCGCGCTCCGGCGACCGCGGACCGGCGCTGCTCGCGAAGGGCCTGGGCTCACCACGGGCCGCCGTACGGGAACGCGCCGTTCGGTCGCTCACCGAGATGCCCGGCCCCGAGGCCACCGCACACCTGAGAACGGCCCTCGCGGACGCTGACGCCGTGGTCCGTGGGGTCGCGGCTCTGGCTCTGGGTACGCGCGGGGTGGCCGACGCGGTCCCGACACTCATCGACATGATCGTGGAGGGGCGCAACGACACCGAGGCGGCGGACGCGCTGAGCGTGCTGGCGGGCGACACCGCCACGGCGGACGGGCTCGCGAACGGGCTCCTCGACCGTCTCGCCGACCACAGCGCGGACGCACCCGCACGCGGACGGCTCACCCAGGCACTGGCGGGCATCCCGGGGACGACGGCGTCGGACGCGCTGGTGGAACTGTCGGCGGACGAGGACCGCGCCGTCGCACTGACCGCGGCCTACCTTCTTCGACTGCGCGACGCACGGTGACACCTGTCCCCTGGTCGGGCAGTGGGACCGGCTACGCGCGGGGACCCTCCAGGCCGACGGTACGGCGGACCGTCTCGAAGCCGACCACCTCGATGCGGGGCGTGCCGTCGACATCCCGGGTCAGGTGGACCTTGTTCTCGACCAGCAGTCCGCCGGTCACCACGTAGCTGCCGTCGGGCAGGACGCCGAGCGGCATGGTCCGGGAGCCGAGATGGAGGTTCAGGTCGCGTCCGTCACGGGTGAGGCGGTATCCGCCCTCGTAGTGCCCCAGGTACGGCGCGGTGGCGCCCGGGTCGGTCGGCGCGGTCCGGCGTCCGAGGGCGCGCAGGTCCTCCAGGGCGGCGAGGTACGCGGCGTGGACCTTGGCCGGGACGCCGTCGTTGAGGCCGAACCGTTCGCTGAGCAGCAGGTTGAGGACATAGAGGTAGAAGAACGGGCCGGTCGGGGTCGGGTTCATCCCGTTGAGCACGACCAGCCCGAGGTCGTGCCCGGGCAGGAATCCGATGTACGAGGTGAAGCCGTCGATTCCACCGTTGTGCCAGATCAGCGAGGTGCCGTCGCGGAACCGGTTGTGGATCCAGCCCATCCCGTAGCCGGACTCGGTGACGTCCGGGTCGAGATCCGGCGAGACGGGGACCGGGATGTGCGGCTTCCAGCACTCGGCGAGGTTCCCGGCCGACACCACTCGGCGGCCGTTCACGGAGACACCGCGCCGCAGTTGCATACGGACGTAGGCGGCCATGTCGTCGAGTGAGGCGAGCGTGCCGCCGGCCGGGGCGTAGCTGCCGACCGGGCCATAGGCGAGCGGCCTGGCGGCGCCACTGAGATCGGGTACGTGGCCGCGCATGAAGTCGGTGACCAGTCCGCGGGGGTCGTCCGCGATCCGGGCGCCGGTCATTCCGGCCGGCCCGTACACCCGGTCCCGCATCTCGTCGGCGAACGTACCGGTCAGGGCGGCGCTGGACACTCCGGAGGCGAGCAGCGGAAGGTAGCCGCCGACGGAGTACACCGTGTTGTTGTAGAGGTAGGTGGTGTCGGGCGGCGCCACCACCGGGAGGATGGCCAGGGACCGGAGCAGCTCGGGCGCGGTCGGGTCACCCTCGTGGAGACCGGACAGGGCCGGCGGCTCGTCGATGCCGGTGGCCATGCCCAGCAGGTCGCGGACCCGCAGGGAGCGCGTGAGGTGATCGGTGGGCGCTCGGAAGCCCGGCCAGGCGTCGACGACCCTCTGGTCCCAGGCCAGTTGCCGCCGGTCGACGTAGGTCGCGGCGAGCAGCGAGGTCATCGACTTGGTCGTAGAGGCGACCAGGAACCGGGTCGACGATGTGACCGGCGAACGGCTCTCCAGGTCGCGCACACCGAGCGGCATGCTCAGCAGTACCCGGTCCCCGCTCACGACGGCCACCGCCGCGCCCGCCAGACCCATGGCCGCGAACTCGTCCCGGACCCGGGCACCGAACTCCCCCCAGTCGTGCGGCACTTCCGCTGCCCGCGCCGGGGAGGACGGAACGTCGAGCCCGGCGGCCAGGCCTGCCGCCATCAAGCCCCGGATCGCCGTCCTGCGCGTCGGGCCGGTCGACGGGACCACGGTCGCGGGGTCGGGCCTCATGGGCGTTTCCTCTCACTGCTGCGGGTGGAGTGCGAACCGCTGCCGTACGGCGGGGGGACGGGGCGCCCCGGTGCGGCCGAAGCCGCGGCCGCGACGGCCCCGTCACCGTTTCGCTCGGTCAGCGGCCGTCGATGACGAGGAACTGGCCCTGGCTGTCGCGGTCGACACGGCAGGTCAGGTTGCCCTCGGAGGAGCAGTTCGGCTGCGCCTTGCCGTCCGTGGCGACGGTCGCCGTGACACGGACCTGCCCGGCACCGCCCTCGGACTGGTACACGGCCGAGGAGGAGCCGTCGATCGCGACATTGACGAGGTAGTTCGGGTAGATGGTGAGGGGGTATTCGCCGCTGCCGTCGTGCGACGCGAGCCGCACTCCGTCGAACGGAAGCCGGGGGCCCGTGGTGATGCGCAGCACCGCCGAGCTCGCGCCCGGAGCGCCCACGCCCGTCGACGGGGCTCCGTTCCCGTTCCCGGAACCGACGATGTTGTCGTGACCGACGTTGAAGATGTCGCCGTCGGCGCGCTGGTTCACATTGTTGATGACGACCAAGGGGCCGTCGCCCTTGCCGGCGGCGACAGCGGTCGCGGCGGCGGTGCCGGGCAGGGCGACGAGGACGGAGACGAGCAGTGCGGCGGCCCTGGCGACTGTGCGGTTCACGGATCGTTCCTTCGCGTTTGTTCCGTTGGGTTCGATCACGACCGTAGGAACCGCGCAACGGCTCGTGCCGCTTCGTCGCCCGCCCGGGTGGTGTCGCTGCGCCGATCGCCATAAACGCGGTGGCTCCAGAGGCTCGTACGGCAGCTGCTTCTGTCATGTGAAGCTTGGCGTCTTGACTTCCTCCCCGTCTAAAGGCGGGGGATTCCAGCGGTCGCCCGCTGGGTTTCCTGCTTCACCGACGACTGCCCCGTCCGGGAGGACTCCCGTTGAGGTCTTACACCGTCTC
>NZ_JBEXGX010000070.1:0-12864 GCF_040607495.1 Streptomyces sp. NPDC005281
GAGTTCTCAAGGAACGGACGCTTCCTTTGTACTCACCCTCTCGGGCTTTCCTCCGGGCGCTTCCCTTCGGTCTTGCGTTTCCGACTCTATCAGACTCTTTCGGGCCTGACTCCCAGTCAGCGGGGTTTGCCTTCCCGGCCGTTGGGCCGTTCCGACGTCTCAAACTTTAGCGGATCTTCCCGGCAGTTCCTAATCGGGCCGCCGAACCCAAATCGAATTGAATTCGGGCACGCCGAATTCATCCCGGCTGGGAGATCGTGCTGGTGGTTTGATTGCCGCTACAGCGGCAGATGTACCGCCGCGGAACCGTTCGGTCCCGCGACAACTCGGAGAACTTTACGGATCCGCCCGGACAGTGTCAACCGCCGCTGTCACGATTTTTTACGAGGCCATCGAGTGGCGGCGCGACCACCGTGGTGAGCGGGGTGCGCCGCCGCCCGGGGAGCGGTGCCGGCCTTCAGACCTCGACCGACAGGCCCTCCAGCCCGCGGATCACGAAGTTCGGCTTGCGGACCGGCTCCTCGACGAGGCTGAGGCCCGGGGCCTTGGTCAGGAGCGCTTTCATGGACGCGGCCAGTTCGAGCCGGGCCAGCGGAGCGCCGATGCAGTAATGGATACCGGCGCTGAAGGAGATGTGCGGGTTCTCCGCCCGGGACAGGTCCAACGCCTCCGAATCTTCGAACACCTCGGCGTCACGGTTGGCCGAACCGAAGAGCATCGCGATCTCCGCGCCCCGCGGCACCGTCGTACCGTCGATCTCGATGTCGTCCAGCACCCAGCGCTCGAAAAGCTGGAGCGGGGTGTCGTAGCGCATCAGCTCCTCCACCGCCGTGGGGATCAGCGAGTGGTCCGCCCGCAGCCTCGCCAGCTGCCCCGGATGCCGGAACAGGGCCCACCAGCCGTTCACCGTGGCATTGACCGTGGCCTCGTGCCCCGCGTTCAGCAGCAGCACGCAGGTGGAGATCATCTCCTGCTCGGTGAGCCGGTCGCCCTCGTCGTGCGCCGCGATGAGCCCCGAGATCAGATCGTCCCCCGGCTCCTTGCGTCGGGCCTCGATCAACCCTCGCAGATACTCGGTGAACTCGACCGAGGCCCGGACGGCCTTGCGTGCCGCGTCCTCGGACGGATTCAGTTCGTACATTCCGCAGATGTCCGCCGACCAGGGCCGCAGCGGCGCCCGCTCGGACTCCGGGACACCCAGCATCTCCGCGATCACGGAAACCGGCAGCGGCTCCGCCACATCGCTGAGCAGATCTCCGCCGCCCGCCTCCACCAGCCGGCCGGCCAGCTCACCCGCCAGGCCCTCCACGTACGGCTTCAGCCGCTCCACCGTTCGGGGTGTGAACGCCTTCGACACCAGCCGCCGGATCCGTGTGTGGTCCGGAGGCTCCAGATCGAGCATCCCGTGATCGTTGAGCACGTGGAACGGCTCGTGCTCCGGCGGCGGCGCCGTCCGCCCGAAGTCCTCGTGCGTGAACCGGTGCTGATACGTCCGGCCCAGCCGGCGGTCCCGCAGCAGTGCCGACACATCCGCGTGGTGCGGCACCAGCCACTGGTTCGTCGGCTCGTAGTAGTGCACCCGGCCTCGCGCACGCAGTTCCTCGTACGCCGGATACGGGTCCGCCACGAAGGCCGGATCCCACGGGTCGAAGGCCCGCGAACTCTCCAAAGCTGCCATGAACGGACGCTAGCCCGGCCCACCCTCCGCTGACCAGGGCCGACCCGGACCGCGAGCGGCGGGTGCCGTCATCTGGGGGTGACCAGCCGCGCCTCGTAGGCGAACACCGCCGCCTGTGTCCGGTCCCGGAGGCCCAGCTTCACCAGGATGCGGCTCACATGGGTCTTGATCGTCGACTCCGCGACGACGAGCCGCTCGGCGATCTCCGAGTTCGACAGTCCCTGCGCGATCAGAACCAGCACCTCCGTCTCCCGGTCGGTCAGATCCCCGTAGGCCCCGTGCGCCGCCGACAGCCGGGGTTCCTCCGCCAGCTTGGAGAACTCCGTGATCAGCCGCCTGGTGACCGAGGGGGCGAGCAGCGCCTCCCCGGCCGACACCACCCTCACCCCGTCGGCGAGCTGGCGGGCCGAGGCGTCCTTGAGCAGGAAGCCGGACGCCCCCGCGCGCAGCGCCTGGTACACGTACTCGTCGAGATCGAACGTCGTCAGCACCAGCACCTTCGCGGCACCGTCCGCGGCGACGATCTCCCGGGTCGCGTCGATGCCGTTCATCTCCGGCATGCGGATGTCCATCAGTACGACGTCCGGTTGCAGCTCGCGGACCCGGTCGACCGCCTCCCGGCCGTTGACCGCCTCGCCGACCACCTCGATGTCGGGCATCGCGCCGAGCAGTACGGAGAAGCCCTCGCGGACCATCATCTGGTCGTCGGCGATCAGCACACGGATCGCGCGACTCCGGCCGCCCGTCATCCGGTCTCCTCCCCCGACGGCACCGGCAGGAACACCGCCACCTCATACCCTCCGTCGGCCATGGCGCCCGCCGTCATCTCACCGTCCAGCATCGTGACCCGCTCGCGCATGCCCGTGATGCCGTGGCCCGCGCCGTGCGTCGACTTCTCCAGGGTCGTCACCGGCACGGGCCCGTTGACTATGCGCAGGCCGAGCCCGCCGAGGACATATCCGATCTCGACACGGGCCGACGCGCCCGGTGCGTGCCGCAGGGTGTTGCTGAGAGCCTCCTGGACGATCCGGTACGCCGACAGTTCGACGCCCTGAGGGAGCTCGCGCACCGCACCGGTGACGGCCTTCTCCACGGTCAGACCCGCGTCCCGCACATTGGCGAGGAGCCTGTCCAGGTCGGCGAGGGTGGGCTGGGGCGCGTCCGGCGCTTCGTAGTCCTCGGCCCTGACCACGCCCAGCACACGGCGCAGCTCGGTCAGCGCCGCCACCGCGTTCTCCCGGATCGTGACGAAGGCCTGCTCCAGCTCAGGGGGCGGATTCTCCACCCGGTAGGGCGCCGCCTCCGCCTGGATGGCGACCACCGACATGTGGTGCGCGACCACGTCGTGCAGTTCGCGGGCGATCGTCGTGCGCTCTTCGAGCAGCGTGCGCCGGGAACGCTCCTGGGCCGTCTCCGACTGGTGGGCCGTCACCTCCTGTGCGGCCTCCTTGCGGATGTTCCGGACCGTGACGATCAGCAGGGCGAGCGCGGAGACGAAGAGGAGCGGGAACGAGGTGGCGCTGTAGTAGCCCCCGCCGAAGAGCGTCTCGGCCATGAAGCTGTACGCCGCGGTCAACAGCCACATCCACGCCGCGACGCGGGGGCGCGACCGCAGGGCGACGACCGTCAGCACAGTGACGTGCGCCAGGAAGCTGCCGGGCGCCCACGGCCAGTCGCCCCAGGCGCCGTCGAACACGGCGACGACCGGGACCGCCGCCATCGAGAACCAGAAGGCGCCGATCGGGCGGACGAGGGTCGCCAGGACCGGGAGCAGGGCGAGCAGCCCGCACAGCAGGGACGCGACCGGACCGCTGCCCGGGCCGCCGGCGGCGGTGGAGCCCGCGGCCATGGCCAGCAGACCGGCCGCGGCCACCACCGCGTGCGGGGTCCAGGCGGCGTACGCGCGCAGGGTTCCGGGGAGGCGGCGGGTGATGGGGCCGTCCGTGCGCATACGGGGCAGCGGGCGGTAGGCGAAGGCGTCGTGGAACATGTCCTGCCGCAGGCCGCGCAAGGCGTCCGCCGCGAGGCGGTACTCCGGGCTGCGGGGCTTGGCCCCGGCACCGCCGGGGGGCGGGGACGTCGTCTGCGTCTGGGTCGTCTCGGTCACGTTCAAAACGGTAGGGCCGGGTGGGGGGTGTGGTCGTCACCTGCGAGGAGGGTCCTTGGGGGTCCGTCTCAGGTACTACGGGTAGCGGCCCGGGGCCGGTCAGTAGCCCGTGGGGCGGACCAGGCCCGATTCGTAGGCGAAGACCGCCGCCTGGGTACGGTCGCGCAGCCCCAGCTTGACCAGGATGCGGCCGACGTGGGTCTTCACGGTCTGCTCGGCCACCACCAGACGCTGGGCGATCTCGGCGTTGGAGAGGCCCTGGGCGATGTGGGCCAGGACCTCGGTCTCGCGCTCGGTGAGGTCGCCGACGCGTTGCTTGAGGGGTGCTCGCGGGGTCGTGCCGAGGCGGGAGAACTCGGCGATGAGGCGGCGGGTGATGCCGGGGGCGAGGAGGGCGTCGCCGGCCGCGACCACCCGGACCGCCTCCGCGAGCTGATCCGCCGAGGCGTCCTTGAGGAGGAAGCCTGAGGCACCGGCGCGGAGTGCCTCGTACACGTACTCGTCGAGGTCGAAGGTGGTCAGCACCAGGACCTTGATGTGCGGGGTGTCCGTGGTGATGCGGCGGGTCGCCTCGATACCGCCGAGTTCGGGCATGCGGATGTCCATCAGGACGACGTCCGGGGAGAGTTCGGCGACCTTGCGGACGGCGTCGAGTCCGTCGACCGCCTGACCGATCACCTCGATGCCCGGGTGGGTGTTGAGCAGCACGGTGAATCCCTGGCGGACCATCTGCTGGTCGTCGGCGATCACTACGCGGATGGTGCCGCTCACGGTCGTCATGTCGTCTCTTCTCCTCGCGGTCCTGTGGGGTCGTCGGTTCGGGCGGCGCCGTCGGCGGACGCGGTGCCGTTGCCCGGGAGGAAGGCCGCCACCGCGAACCCTCCGCACGACGTCTCCGAGGTCACGAGGGTGCCACCCAGCATCACCACGCGTTCCCGCATGCCGAGCAGTCCGTGTCCCGCGCCCGGGGAAGGCGGGGCGGGCCGCGCGGGCCGGGAGTTGACGACTCTCACCTGGAGGCCGCGCGGGAAGTGCCAGAGTTCCACCTTGACCGCGGAACCCGGCGCATGGCGAAGGGCGTTGCTGAGCGCCTCCTGGATTATCCGGTAGGCCGACAGCTCCACGCCCGGGGCCAGGGGAAGCTGTTCCCCGGCGATCTCCGTGGTCACGTGCAGTCCCGCCGCGCGGGTGTTCTCGATCAGGGCGTCCAGCCGGCTCAGTGTGGGCTGCGGGGCGTCCGGCGCCGCGCCCGCCCCGGCGCCGAGGCCGTACGGGTCCTGCGGATTCTCCGAACGCAGTACTCCGAGCACCCGGCGCAGCTCGGTCAGTGCCTCCAGGGCGTTCTGCCGGATGCCCTCCAGGTTCTCCTTCAGCTCGTCGGTCGGATTCTCGACCAGGTGCGGGGCGACCTGCGCCTGAATGGAGATCACCGACATGTGGTGGGCGACCACGTCGTGCAGTTCGCGCGCGATACGGCTGCGCTCCTCAAGGACCGTGCGGCGGGCTCGCTCCTCCTCGGTCAGCGAGGCCTGTTCGACCAGTTGCGTACGGGCCTCACGGCGACCCCGCAGCGCCGTGCCGAGCAGGACGACGGCGGCGAAGACGACCACCGCCAGCCCGCCCGTCGGGTGGTAGAAGGGCCCACCGGGCACGACCGTCGGAGGATACGAGGGTCCGCCGGTCAGACCCTGGAGCGCATAGGTGGCGAGACAGGTCAGCGACAGGGCGCCGACGGCGACGCGGGTGGGCGACCGCAGGGCGAGCAGGAACAGCACGACGGCCTGCGCCATGATCGCGGAGTTGCTCCACGGCCAGTCCGGGCCCACGGCCGGGCCGGGTATGCCCGCCACCATGTCCGCCCGGGCGGCGGCGGCCGCGACCACGGTGGATCCCAGCGCCAGCCACCAGGCCGGTACGGGGCGCCACAGCGCGAACGCGACGGCCGCGCCCAGTACGAAGCCGCTGACCGTACCCAGCGGGAAGCCGAGCCGGTAGCCGTCACTCAGCTCGTCCATGGCCGCCGGCCCGATTCCGAGGGCGATCAGGCACACCACGACGTGCGGCAGCCGGCTCAGCCGGCGAGGCCGGGACAGCGGCGGCAGCGGCGCGGCCGCCGGCACCGCCAGCTCGGCCAGGATCCCGCGCAGGAAGGCCAGGAACGGCAGGAGCGGGAGGAACGGGAAAGGTGTCTGCGCACGTGCCTGTACGCGTCCGCCGTCGCGGGAACCGCGGCCTGTGGGCCCGGCGCCCGGGGCTGGACTCGTGGCGGTCCGGCTCGTGGGTGTCGGGCGGGTGCCGACGGGCGGCTCGGCTCGGTGTGAGGGGGTGTCAGGGAACCTTGCCTGCTTACCGGTCGGGGGCCGGTGCTCCTCGCTGGTCACGTCGTCAACCCTAGGCACGGGGCACCGCCATGGGTGTGGGCTGACCGGGGTCGCGGTGGACACGATGGACGCGGACCACCAAGGACGGACGGCCGGTGGGGCGGCGGGGACCCCGCTCGTGGACGCTGAAGGCGAACCAGCACAGGGTGAGAGCGCAGCCGAAGACAGGCAGCCAGGCGGCTCTCGCGGCCACCCAGGCCAGGGAGTCGGGGGTGGTGTGCAGGCCGGGAAGCCTGCCCGCGAGCAGGCCGAGGGCGGTCACCGCCATCAGGGACGTCTGGTGCCAGAGGAATATCGTCATCGCGGAGAGGTTGGCGAAGGCGATACCGGCCCAGAGCGCCGGGCGCCGCATCCCCCGGCTCAGCGGTTCGCGCAGCAGCAGGGCGAGTCCGCACTGCGCCAGGCCGAAGGTGACCGCGGCCAGCGTCGGCGGGTCAAGGTTGGAGACCGCGGCCCCCGGTATGCCCACCATCGACGCCGGATACCCGCCCCACGTCACCAGGGCGGCCGTCGCCACCGCGCCGCCGCCGAACAGCACCCAGCCCGCGCGCCGCCGCTCCAGCTCACCGCGTGTCCAGGCAGCGCCCAGGGTGTACGGCACCAGCCAGCCCGCCGCGACGTTCACCCAGCCGAGCCAGGCCGGGCCGCCGAAACCGAAGCGGACGACGTCCACATGGAGGACGACGGCCAGCGGCCACAGCGGGTTCAGCCGGGTCAGCAGCGGTGTCGCCGCCGTCAGTCCGGCGAAGACCACCAGGAACCAGAGCGGCGACAGCGCGAGCTTGACCAGGGTGTGGACCGTGCCGAAGTCCGCGCCTGACACCAGCAGGCCCGCCGTCGCCACCGCCCAGCAGGTCAGTACCGCCGCCACCGGCCTCAGCAGACGGCCCAGGCGAGCGCGCGTCCACTGCCCGTACGTCATGCCGCGCGCTCGCGCCGTCGCGTAGCTCTTCGTCGCCACATGGCCGCCCACGAGGAAGAACACGGCGAGCGTCTGGAAGATCCAGGACACCGGGGTCAGCCAGGGCATGTACCGCAACGGGCTCGCCGTGCGCAGCGCGCCGCCGTCCGCGACGAGCGCCGTCACCAGCCAGTGGCCCAGGACCACGCCGAGGATGGCGAGGGCGCGCAGGGCGTCCACGGCTCGGTCCCGCTCCACGGGAGTGGCCCGGTCGATGCGGTGGATGGCGGTCCGTAAGCCGGTCAGGGCTGTCGTGCCGGTCTTGCCGGCCGTGTCTGCCAGGACGGTCGTGCCGGTCAGGTCACGCACGGGTCACCTCCGAGGTGTCGCCGAGGACGATGCGGGTGAGGTTGGCCAGAGACTCGGAGCCCGGCGCGAAATAGCCGCTGTGGCCTGCCGCGCCCGCCCGGAAGACCCGGGCGCCGAAGGAGGGGGACACCGGGTCGGGGCCGAAGCCGACGGTCGTGCCGAAGAGGCCGACGCTCGCGTGCGGGACGTGCGCCACCCAGTCGTCGGAACCCCGGGCGGCCCAGACACGGGCGAGGGTGCGCAGTGCTGCGGCCGAGGACGCTCCGGTGCCCGGACTGCCGACCAGGACGATGTCGCTCACGTCCAGCTCCGGGGCGGCACGGCCGCAGACCACCGTCCCGTACGAGTGGCAGAGCAGGGAGATGTGCGCCGACGGGCCGACGACTCCGCGCAGCCCGTGCAGGAACGATCTCAGCCGGGGCGCCGCGTCCTCGGCACGGTCCGGCGTCAGGACCGTGGTGCTCACGGTGCCCGGCGTCTCGTACCCGAGCCAGGCGAGGACGGCGCCGCGCGGGCCGAGGCGCTCGCTCAGGGCGAGGGCGCCGGCGCGGAACCGGCCGTACGTCTCCAGTGTGGTGTCCGAGCCCGGGACCAGAACGGCCACGCGGTCGGCGTGGGCGAGATCGCCGAATACCTCGACGGCCCTGCCGGTGCCCCGGCCGTCGAAGGAGAGGAAACGGCGTGAGGGCACGGCCATCGCCCGGTCGGCTGCGGCCCGGGTGCGGTCACCGTGGTCCGCGGCCATCCGGGCCGCCTTCGCGGCGTCCGCCCGGTTCGCCTCGTACACCCTGTTCAGGTTCGACGCCGTCAGTGGTGCGAGGACCGCGGGTGGCGGTGCGGGGATCGTGGGGCGCGCAGCGGCGGACACGGGGACGACGACCGCGGCCGTGACGATCGCCGCGAGCAGCGTCCGCCGCAGCCGGCGGACCCGCCCGCTCCAGCGCCGGCGCCGGTCGTCCACCGGCCGGCCCGGCCTCCCGTCGCGCAGCGCCGAGCCCGGCCGCCCCTCACGCACCGCCGAGCCCTGCCGCCGGTCGCCCGACTCGTGACGTAGCCACCGGTCATTCACCGGCCGTCGCGGCCACCCGTCGCGCAGCGCCGAGTGCAGGCGCATGGCACCGGCTCGTGGGCGTGCGCGCGAAGTCGCGGGGGTGTCCCCTCTCGCTCCGGTGGCCGGCTTCGCCCGGTGATCCATGGTGTCCGCCCCTCCCCATCCGCCCGTTCATCGGGCGTCACTGGAAGGGAAATTACGGATCGCCGCCTGTCGTCCGCGTCCCGCTGCGGACCCCATTCGAGAGGTAGCTCTCAGGTACTACGGGTATGACCGGGGGGCGGGGAGACGTGGCTCAACTCCCCTTGACTACGCGGTTTTTGGGCACCTACCAGGCGAGTTGGGCGATCTCCTCCGCCACCACCGCACAGGCGTCGGCGGCCGGGTCGATCAAGGGGAAGTGGCCGACGCCCTCCAGCAGCGTCAGACCCACCACCTCGCCGGCCTTGGCGGCCGCGTCCGCGTACGACTCGGCGACCGCCTGCGGGACGACGATGTCGGTACGGCCCTGGACGACCGTGGTGGCGATCCCTGTGGGGAGCAGTCGCACCGGGTCGGCGTAGGGCAGGCGTTCCGCGAACGTGGCTTCTCCGCCGAGGAGTTGGCGGGAAGCCCCACCGCACACCTCGAGTTTCTCCGCGACCTCGAAGTCGGCGATCGGCGCCAGCGCGACGACGCCGCGCAGGGGCGCCGGGCGGTCCCTGTGCCAGGGCGCGTCCGCGGGCAGGAGATGGCGGGCCGCGGCCCACAGTGCCAGGTGACCGCCCGCCGAGTGGCCGGTGATGACCATGCGTCGGGGATCGGCCTGCGGAAGCGCCCGGCGTACGAGTGCGGGGAGGGCGTCGAGTGCGGCCGCCACGTCGTCGAAGGTGTCGGGCCAGCGGCCGGCGACCGGAGTTCCGGCGGCGGTGCCGTCGGCCCCGGACGAGGTTCCGGGCGAGGTCCCAGGCGTGGTCCCAGGGGAGGCCTTGGACGAGGGTGCTGCGTCCGGGCCGGGATCCGCCGGGCCGCTCTGCGCCGGGATCACGGGTCCGTTCGGAGCGGGTGACGGTGCCTCTCCGCGGCGGTACTCGACGTTCGCCACGGCGAATCCGCGGCGGGTGAGGAAGTCGGCGAAGGGGGTGATGTGGCGGCGGTCGTACGGGGCGCGCCAGGCGCCGCCGTGCAGAACGACCACAAGTGGCGTGAGGTCCGCCGGGTCGGGATCGCGCGGGGCGTAGAAGTCGATCACCTGGTCGGGGTGGTCGCCGTACGCCAGGGTGACGTCGGGGTCCACTGCCGGGTGCGAGAAGGCCGACGCTTCCTCGGCTGCGTCGCGGGCTGTGGCCTCGCGGGCTTCGGCGTCGCTTGCCGCTGCGTCACGTGCCGCCGCCGCGTCGGGTGCCGCCGGGGCGCTCGGCGGGGTGGGCTCGCGCTCGGTGCGGCCATCGCCTTCGCCGTGTGCGTCCGCTCGGTGCTGTGCCGCGGCGTCGTCGCCGTCCCGGGATGCAGCGTCGTCCTGCATGCTCCAACCTCTCAGCGGTGAAACGGATTTGGCGAGCGAGGGAACAATTCGGCCGTTGGCGGGGACGGTATCAGGCCGGTGACGTGCGCCGACAGCCGTTGTCACGCTCGGTGAGGGGTAAACGGTTCTGCTGTTGCCTTGCGCTGACCGGGGGTGTCCCGGGGGCCGCACGTCTTCGTCAGTCGGCGTGCTCCGCCCCGGGGCCGGGTCCGGGGCGGGTCCGGTTGCGGGTCCGGTTGCGGGTCCGGACCCGGTATCGCCGGGTGGGGCAAACACCCGGCGATACCGGGCGGGGCAAGAGGTGTTTCGCCCCCTCCGCCCCTGCCCGTCCCGTACCTGGGGCTCCGCCCCAGACCCCGCTCCTCAAACGCCGGAGGGGCTGAAATCTTCCCCCCGCACTCGAGGGGCGGGCCGGGGAGGCTGAGATTCGCCCCGCACCCGAACGACGGGCCGGGGAAGCTGAAACTCACCCCGCACCCGAAGCACGGACCGGGGAGGCTGAGATTCCCCGGCGCCCTCCATCCCGGGAGGCCGCGAGGCTGGGGCCTCAGGCCAGCGTCTCCGCCAATATGCGTGCCGCTCGTTCCGTGTCGGTGAAGCTGACGTACAGCGGGGTGAAGCCGAAGCGGAGGATGTCGGGGTGGCGGAAGTCGCCCACGACGCCCTGCTCGATCAGACGCTTCATCACGGCGCCCGCGTCCGTGCAGCGCAGGGCCACCTGGCTGCCCCGTTCCGCGTGGGCGGAGGGGGTCACGGACTCGACCCGGCCTTCGGGGACGTACGCCGAGACGCACTCGAGGAAGAAGTCGGTCAGGGCGAGCGACTTGGCGCGGACGCTGTCGATCGATACGCCGTCCCAGACTTCGAGCGCGGCTTCCAGGGCCAGCATCGACAGGATGTCCGGCGTGCCGACCCGCCCGCGCAGCGCGCCCTGCGCGGGCTCGTACGACGAGCTCATGGCGAAGGGCTCGGAATGCGAGTTCCAGCCGGGGAGCGGGGAGTCGAAGCGGTCCTGGAGGCCGGTGCGTATGTAGAGGTACGCGGGCGAACCCGGGCCGCCGTTCAGGTACTTGTAGGTGCAGCCGACCGCGAGGTCCACCCCGTGCTCGTCAAGACCGACCGGCAGGGCGCCGGCGGTGTGGCACAGGTCCCAGACGGCGAGCGCGCCCGCCGCGTGGATCGCGGAGGTGAGGGCCGGAAGGTCGTAGCACCGGCCGGTGCGGTAGTCGACGTGGTTGAGCAGCACCGCGGCCGTGCGGGGACCGAGCGCCGAGGACAGCTCGTCCGGATCGACCGGACGCAGCTCGCAGCCCGTCATACGGGCCGCCGAAGCCGCGATGTACCCGTCCGTCGGGAACGTCGTCGCGTCGACGAGGATCTCGTCGCGCCCCTCGCCCGCCAGCCGTACCGCGCCCACCAGAGCCTTGAAGACGTTCACGCTGGTCGAGTCGCCGACCACGATCTGTCCGGGCGCCGCGCCGACCAGCGGGGCGATCCTGTCGCCGATCCGCTCGGGCGCGGTCCACCAGCCGCTCTCCTCCCAGGAGCGGATGCGCAGTTCGCCCCACTGCCTGCGGACGACGTCCTCGACCCGGCCGGGGACCTCCACCGACAGCGCGCCGAGCGAGTTCCCGTCCAGGTACACCACGTCGTCGAGCACGAACCGCTTGCGCAGAGCGGCGAGTTCGTCGGCCGCGTCCAGTTCCGCCGCCCGCGCGCCCAGCGCGGACACAACGGCTCGCTCAGACATAGGACCTCGCCGTCCACAGCTCGGGGAACACGTTCTTCTGCGCGCGCTTCTCCAGCCAGGCCACTCCGGCGGAGCCGCCGGTGCCGGTCTTCGAGCCCATCGCCCGCCGGGTCGCGACGAGGTGGTCGTTGCGCCAGCGCCACACCAGCTCGGCGACATCGGTCAGCGCCTCGCCCAGACGCGCGAGTTCGTCGCTGTCGTCACCGGCGTACAGGGCCGTCCACGCGGCCTCGACCTCGGGCGCGGGCTCGTAGCGCCGCGACACGTCACGGTCCAGCACCGCGGCGGGGATCGCGTGGCCGCGCCGCGCGAGCAGCCGCAGCACCTCGTCGTACAGGCTCGGCTCGTGCAGTGCCTTCTCCAGCTCGGCGTACACGCGCGGGGCGCCCCGGTGCGGGACGAGCATCGACGCGGACTTCTCGCCGAGCAGGAACTCCATGCGCCGGTACATCGCCGACTGGAAGCCGGAACCCTCGCCGAGGGCCGAACGGTAGGAGTTGAACTGGGCGGGCGTGAGCTGTCCGAGCGGACGCCAGGACGCGTTGAGCGCGTCCAGCTCTCGTACGGACCGCTTCAGCGCGGCCACCGCGACGGGAACGTCATCCGCTCGCAGTGCCTTGGCCGCGGTCTCCCACTCGTGGACGATGACCGTGAACCACAGCTCCATGACCTGGGTCGTCACCAGGAAGACCATCTCTCCGGGGTCGTCGGAGAGGGTGTGCTGGAGGTGGGTGAGCACGTCAGCCTGTACGTAGTCCTCGTACGGCGTCGTGCCCTGGAAGTCGAGATGCGGGGTCTCGGGCTCCTGAGCCTGCGTGGGCTGAGCCTGGTGGGACATCGCTGTCTCCTGATTGTGCTCCGGGTAGCGGTCCGCCCCTGCCGTTACCGACACGGGGGCCCCGGTCCCCACCGGGCATCCTCCACAATCGTCCCCCGAAACCGCAAGGTCCGCCTGGTCACACCAGGCGGACCCGCATCACGGACCCCGAAACCGGTCCGGCTCCAGGGATTGTCAGCCAGGCCCTAGCCCCAATGCCGTTGCATTACGGGTCTGTGGGTTGGGGTCTTGTGATGAGGATGGCTGCGGTGCCGGTGCGGGTGGCCTGGGGCCAGGCGTGGTGTT
>NZ_JBEXGX010000071.1:0-12063 GCF_040607495.1 Streptomyces sp. NPDC005281
CCGACCCCTCACCCCGCTGGTTCGGCTTCCACGAGGTGTTCCACGCGCTGACCGTGGCAGCCTTCACCGCGCACTACCTCGCCATCTCCCTGGCCGCGTACTGAGATACGCCGTCCTCCCCGGCGAGCACGTTTCGCACCGACAATGGTGACTAGTTTTCAGTGCCTGACGCTGTCGGGGATCTTGGTTGCGCCGTGAGGCGCTGTGGTTCGAGTGGAGGTGAAAGACCGTCACCCCTGGCCTGTCGCAGCAGGTCAGCGTAGCTGAGGGCAGCCTGACCCGGGTGGTGCCGGAGAGGGCGGGAGCGGCCCTGACAAAGCCGGGACGTACCAGCACTGCCAGATGGTGCGGGTTCGGCGAGCGAGACGAAGAGGAGTACGCGAGGAACCGGCGTAACTACGTCCTTCAACCCCGACACCGGCTCGAACCTGGCGGATCTGGGCCGGGCGCGGTGCGTCTCGTCGTCCGAAGGACGGCGAGAACTTCCACGACCGTATTCAAGAGCGGGCGTGGGAGGCCACGAGGAAAGCCTGCGGCGTACTCGTGGCGAGGCCGCTGGGACATAGTCGGGCTCCTACTTCGACAAACGAACCACAGTGAACACGGGAACCGTCCGGTCACAGTTCCACGCTCCTCAACTTCCAGATGAGGAACGTGGATAGGCGCACCGACAGCCGAACGTATCGGGCGGGGCGGAGCCGCCGTAGTACTCCGAGGCCGGGAAAGCCGGTCACATGGGGAAGGGCGGCAGCGGAGAACATAGAAGGAGGGACTGCAATGCCAGAAGACACCTCGCTGAACAGCGAGGATCCGAGCTCTCGGGTTCGGGTACTGGAGATGCAGACCAAGCTGCACCATTGGGCGACGGCCGATCCGGGCCGTCGGTTCGATGACCTGTTCAACCTCGTGCACGACCCGGCGACGCTGACGATGGCGTTCGCCCGGGTCGCGGGAAACCAGGGCGCCCGCACTCCCGGCGTCGATGGCCTGACGGTCATCGAGGTCGAGGAGCGGATCGGGACACCCGGGTTCCTGCACGACCTGCGGGCCGCTCTCAAGGACGGCTCGTTCCGACCTCTTCCAGTGCGGGAACGCAAGATCCCGAAACCGGGCGGGTCGGGGAAGGTCCGCAGCCTCGGCATTCCGACGGTCGCGGACCGGGTCGTGCAGGCCGCGCTGAAACTGGTACTGGAACCCGTCTTCGAGGCCGACTTCACGCCGGTCTCCTACGGTTTCCGGCCCGGCCGGCGGGCCCAGGACGCGATCGCCGAGATCCACCACTTCGGCACCAACAGCTACCGCTGGGTGCTGGACGCGGACATCGAGGCGTGCTTCGACCGGATCGATCACGTGGCCCTGATGGATCGCGTGCGCGCCCGGGTGAAGGACAAACGCGTTCTGGCCCTGGTCAAGGCGTTCTTGAAAGCCGGAATTCTGACGGAGCTCGGCGAGAACAAGGAAACCATGACCGGGACCCCGCAGGGCGGAATCCTCTCCCCGCTACTGGCCAACATTGCTCTGTCGGCTCTCGATGAGCACCTGATGGAGCCGTGGAAGCCGGGTGGGGCGATGTCCACCGCATGGCAGCGCCAAAGCCGCCGTACTCGTAAGCAGCTGCCGAACTGGCGAATCGTCCGCTACGCGGACGACTTCGTCGTGCTCGTCAACGGCAGCCGCGAAGACGTGCTGGCGGTGCGCGAGGACGTCAGTCGGGTGCTCAAGCCTCTGGGTCTTCGCCTGTCACAGGAGAAGACCCAGGTCACGCACCTGGAGGACGGAATCGACTTCCTGGGGTTCCACATCCAGTGGCGCCGCAAGAAGGGGACGGATCAGTGGCACGTCTACACGTTCATCGCCAAGCGCCCCATCCGGCAGCTGAAGGCGAAGATCCGCGCCCTGACCCGCAGGCAGTCGCAACAAGATCTCAAGTCCCTGCTGATCAGGATCAACCAGATCGTGCGGGGCTGGTCCGCCTACTTCCGGCACGCCGTGGCCAAGAACCAGTTCAGCGCACTCGCCGACTTCATCTGGTGGCGAGTGATGCGAATGCTGAGGGTCCGGCACGACTGGACATGGAAGGACATCCGCCGACGGTTCGTCACCCCCTCAGGGCGGTGGCGGCCGATCTCGGCGGAGGGAACCGAGCTCTTCGACATGACAGCGGTGGTCGTCACCCGATACCGCTGGCGAGGAATCCGTATCCCCAGCCCATGGGCCGAGATTCAAGCCTGATGGCGGTCTCCGTGGAGAGCCCGTTGCGTTGAGAGGCGCACGGCGGTTCGGCGAGAAGTCCGGGGAAACGGACCGGGAGTAATCCCGGCACCGCGCCCCGGGCTTACTCAGCAAGGCCCTGTCAGGGTCGACCGTCGTGCGAGGTGAAGACGTCCAGTAGTTCCCGCACGGGCACGCGTGCCTCCGCTGGATGGCGGAGGGTGCCGTCTGCGCAGAGGATGTAGCGAGTGCGCCGTCCCTCGCGTTCGCGGCGTATGTAGCCGGCCTGTTCGAGGTCGGTGACGATGCTCTGCGCGGTGCGTTCGGTGATGCGGCAGACCGCAGCGATGTCGCGGAGCCGGGCGGCGGGGTCGCGTGCGACGGCGAACAGCACCCGGGCGTGGTTGGTGAGGAAGTGCCACTGCCCGGCCTGCTCGTTCACGGTCTGCTCCCTCCACGCGACTCTTCCCAGGTGGGAATACCCGCAGCGCATTTCTGGAAACAGACCTCGCATGTTTGCGCGTGCTGAGGTGGTCCGGGGGTATGCGGGGTGGGCACTGCTCGACGCTTCGGAAGTGAGGCGGGTCCATGGATGCGGCTGCCCAAAATGAGGGCCAGGAGCCGCTTGCCGACCGTCCGATCAGGGCCGGTGCCGCGTTCGAGGGCAGTGCGGAGATCGCCGAGGCCCGGGACACAGCCCGCGACTTCCTCACCACGGTGCAGGCCGTGCACGGGCTGCCGGTGTCGGCGCGGGCAATGGGCATGGTGCAGCTGGTCGTGAGCGAGCTGGTCACCAACGCCCGCAAGTACGCGCCAGGCCCGTGTCTGCTGGACCTGGAGATCGTGGAGGGCGCCGTCGAGATCAGCGTGTGGGACAGCAGCACCGCCCTGCCGTCCATCGAGGCGGCCGACCCGGAACGGATCGGCCAGCACGGCCTTGAGATCACCATGGCGGTGTCCCAGATGTTCTGTGTCCACCGGGAACCGGTGGGCAAGCGGATCACCGCCGTCATCGAGCTGGCATCGTCATCCTCGAGGACCAGCTCGAAGAGGCCCAGCAACTGAACGCCGCATACCGCCGCGAGGCCGGAACGGCGGACCCCACGACCGCTGTTCAAGGAGCGGTCTGCGGCTAGCTGGAAGCCTCGGCCATCTGCTGCTCGGGGTGGTGCCTGAGCGCGTCACGGGCCGCGAGGAGGTCGGCCGGGGCGAGGCTGGTCCAGTACGCGTGCGTGACGACCGCCGTGGCGAGTTCGACTTCCCGCGCCCGTAGCCGGGCGATCTCCGCCGCGTCCTGGGGGTCCCAGCCGGGGGAGGAGGGCCGGGACGACTTCCGCCAGGCGTTCTCGTGCGTCTCTCACGCGCCCAGCGGTTCGGCCGACCACGGCACCCGCTGGTAGAGCGTCTGCAGTTCAGCGCGGACCTGACGGAGTTCGTCCTGGGCGTCGATCAGGTCATGGGGGAAGTCGTACGAAGCTGCCACGGGGGCAAAGGTACTGCTGTTCGAACCGTGCTTCGGTCCGCCGCGCGGCAACATCTCCTGCGCGAACCCTTGTGTCTTTCCTTGCGGCTTCTCTTGCACGAGCCTCGCCAGCGTCGTGGAGTCTGTGCAGGTCACCTCCCACCGTACGGGCGTGGTCGGGCCTCTGAGATTCCCATAGCGACCGCTTTTGCCCATGCCCTGACTGAAGTTAGAGGGGAGGGGGCAGGAACGGGCGGCGCGGCCACTGTCGGAGATCGGGGCGCCCGCACCGTGCCCTCTATCAGCCGGCTTCCGTCAAGGCTGTGTGCGCGGCGGCGAGGATCTCCTCGGAGAGCGGGGAGCCCTTGGTTGCCCGGGACAGGACCAGTGCGCCGAACAGGGTGCAGAGGCGGGCGATGCCGTCCTGGTCGTCGGTGGCGAGGAAACCGGCGAAGTCGGCCACCCCCTCGGCGTAGAGGCGACGGGCCTCGCGCCCCCCGCCCTCGCGTGCGATGTCGGTGGCGAGGGCTGCGACCGGGCAGCCGTCCGCCGGGTCGTCGCGGTGCTCGACGGCGAGGTAGGTGTCGATCAGCGCCTGCTGGGCGGCGTCGCGCTGCCCTTCGTGCCGCTCGAGACCGGTGCTGTGGCGTTGGGTGAGTTCGGCGAAGGCGTGGGCGGTGGCCTCGTCGACGAGCGCCTCCTTGGAGGCGAACTGCTTGTAGAAGGCGCCGTGGGTCAGACCGGCCGCCTTCATCAGGTCGGCGACGCTGACCTGCGTGCCCTGCTCCCGGAACAGTCGGGATGCGGTGTCCACCACCCGCCTGCGGTTTTCCTCCGCCTGTGCCTGCGATACGCGGCCCATGACCACCTCCCGTTTAAATGTCGACTGGCATCTATCATAGACCCGTGTTTAGATTGGTTACATAATCTAAACCGTGCGGGTGGCCGACGGCGCCCGCCAGGAACCAGGAGCGAGCATGGATCTGAAGAACGCGGTCGCGGTCGTCACCGGTGCCAACCGGGGGTTCGGGCGGCACCTGGCCGGCCAGCTCGTCGAGCGCGGGGCGAAGGTGTACGGCGCGGCCCGCCGCCCCGAGACGGTCGATGTGCCGGGCGTGATCCCGCTGCGGCTGGACGTCACGGACGAGGCGTCGATACGGGAGGCCGCACGCGTGGCGTCCGACGCGACGCTGCTGATCAACAACGCGGGCATCTCCACCGGCGCGACGCTGATCGGAGGCGACGTGAATGAGGTGCGCCAGGAGATGGAGACCAATTTCTTCGGCCCGCTCGCCGCGACCCGGGCCTTCGCCCCTGTCATCGAGGGCAATGGCGGCGGCGCCGTACTCAACGTCCTGTCCGCCCTGTCCTGGTTCCACCCGGCCGGCCTCGGCTCCTACGCCGCGTCCAAGGCCGCTGCTTGGGCGCTGAGCGACGCGACCCGTGAGGAGCTGGCACCGCGCGGGATCACGGTCTCGGCGCTGCACGTCGGCTACATGGACACCGACATGGCCGCCGCCGTGCCCGCCGATCAGAAGGTCGCCGCCGCCGACGTCGCGGCCCAGGCCCTGTACGGCATCGAGACCGGCTTGCCCGAGATCCTCGCCGACGAGACCAGCCGGTACGTCAAGCAGAGCCTGTCCGCGGCACCCCAGCCGAACGCGGGCTGACGCTCACCTCTCCACCCCGGCGCGACCGCCTTCCCACCCCTCATGCAAGGACATCTCATGCGTTACACGACCTTCGGACGCCGGACCGGACTTCGCGTCTCCGAGTACGCGCTCGGAACCGCGAACTTCGGCACCGGCTGGGGCGCCGGAGCCGAGCCCGACGAAGCACGCCGGATCTTCGACCGGTTCGCCGAGGCCGGCGGCACCTTCCTCGACAGCGCGGACGGCTACCAGTTCGGCGAGTCGGAGGAACTGACCGGGAAGCTGATCTCCGCCGACCGCGACCACTTCGTCCTGGCCACGAAGTTCGCCCTCGGCGCCGCCCCGCAGCCGGACATCTCCAAGACCGGCAACAGCCGCAAGAACATGGTCGCCTCGGTGGAGGCCAGCCTGAAGCGCCTGGGCACCGACTACATCGACCTGCTGTGGGTGCACTTCCCCGACGAGCTCACTCCGATGGAGGAGCTCCTGCGCGGACTCGACGACCTGGTGAGCGCCGGCAAGATCCACCATGCCGCGCTGTCCAACTTCCCCGCCTGGCGCGTCTCGCGCGCGGCAACCCTCGCGGATTTGAAGGACTGGGCCCCGATCGTGGGCATCCAGCACGAGTACAGCCTCGTCGAACGCACCGCCGACCGCGAACTCCTGCCCATGGCCGAGAGCCTCGGCCTGGGTGCCGCACTGTGGTCCCCGCTCGGCGGCGGGCTGCTCACCGGCAAATACCGCAGCTCCGCCGAGGGGCGCCTGAGCGACCTGGGCGTAGTCATCCACACCGAGAGCACCGGCCAGAAGACCACTGTCGTCGACACCGTCCTGGCCATCGCCGAGGAGACCGGCGTGCCGCCGGCCCAGGTGGCGGTGGCCTGGGTGCGCGAGCGTGCCACCCGCTCCGTGGCCACGCTCGTCCCGATCATCGGCCCGCGCAACCTCTCCCAGCTCGACAGCTACCTCGGCGCCCTCGACGTCCAGCTGACCGACGAGCAGTACACCCGTTTGACCGAGGTCAGCGCGGTGCCGCTCGGCGCGCCCCACGAAGGGATCACCGCCTCCCTGGACCGCCTCCAGGGAGGCACCGTCGACCGCCTCATCGCCCCGGTCGTGCCGGTGGCCTGATGGGTGCACGCGGCTGAGGACGCAGCGCGTCCGCACCGCAGCCAGGAAAACAACACAAACTGTCCCGTACTGGGAGAAGCCCGGGGCGAGCAGAGACCCGCCCTCTCAGGGACGGGAAACGGAACGGAGACAACGATGAGGGCTTTCATCGTCGAGAAGTACGGCGGCCAAGCCGGGATGCGCGCCGCCGAGATATCCGACCCCCAGAAACGATTTGCCAGGAGTGCTCCGTGAAGGCCTTCGTCCTCGAGAGGTACGGCTCCCCCTTGCGGGAGGTCGAGATGCCCGTACCGGTCCCAGCCCCCCATGAGGTGCTCGTGCGCATGGTCGCGTCGGGCGTCAACCATGCCGACGAGAGGGTCCGCTCCGGCGAGTTCAAGGCAATCTTCCCGTTCCGGCTACCCAAAGTCATGGGCGGTGAGCTCTCCGGCGAGGTCGTCGAGGCCGGCACCGCGGTACACGACGTCGCCGTGGGCGACCACGTGTACGGCTATGTCGACTTGGCGGCCACGGGCACCTTCTCCGAGTTCGTCGCAGTCGACGCTGCCACGATGGCACCCGTGCCCCGGTCGGTGAGCCTGGTCGAGGCCGCGGGGCTTCCCGTCGTCGCGCTCACGGCCTGGCAGGCCCTCGTCGAGATGGGCGGGGTGACGAAGGGCCAGACCGTCCTCGTCCATGGCGGGACCGGTGGCGTGGGATCGGTCGCGATCCAGCTCGCCAGGCACCTGGGCTGCACCGTCGCCACCACCGTCTCGACGGCGAACACGGCAGCCGCCCGCGAGCTTGGTGCCGACATTGTCATCGACTACCGCCGCGACGACCTCGCGCAGAGCCTCGCCGGCACGCCCGTCGACCTCGTCCTCGACACCCAGGGCGGAGCCACGCTGCAGGCTTCCCTCGGTGTGCTGCGCCCTGGCGGCACCGTCATCGGCATCACGGGCCCGCCCGACCCGGTCTTCGCGCGGCGCGTCGGTGTCAACCCGGTTGTCCGGCTCGCCATCCGGGCCCTGAGTGCCCGTACCCGCCGCAGGGCACGTGCGCTCGGGGTCACCTACAGGTTCTTGTTCATCACACCCGATAGCGCCGCGCTGCGCCGGGTCGCCGGGCTGGTCGATGACGGGGTGCTGCGCCCGGTCATCGACCGGGTGCTCCCATTCGACCAGACCCCGCGGGCTCTCGACGAGGCGCTCGCCGGCGGCACACGCGGCAAGGTCCTGGTCACCACCGACCCGAAGGCGGTGACCAACCATGGCTGAGTCCAACGTCCGCCCCCGCCCGACCACGTGGGCCACGGCGCCCAACCGCCGCGTCATCGTAGGTTCGAACACGCTCGTCTACCGCGACCTCGGCCCCGAAAACGGCGTCCCGTTGGTCCTGCTCGCTCACCTGGGCGCCACGCTCGACGAGTGGGATCCCCGGTTCGTCGACGCGCTCGCCCGCGACCGCCGTGTCGTCGCGCTCGACCTCCCCGGGGTCGGCGGATCCACCGGCCGCATCCCAGGCACCGTCGCCGCGATGGCGCGCGCGGCGGAGGGGTTCGTGGCCGTCCTTGGCCTGACCCAGATGGACCTGCTCGGATTCTCGCTCGGCGGCTTCGTCGCCCAGCAGGTGGCCCTCGATGCGCCGGGACTCGTGCGCCGCCTCGTCCTGGCCGGCACCGGCCCCGCCGGGGGAGCCGGCATCGACCGTCCGACCGGAGGGGCCTACGTCTACTGGGACATGGCTCGTGCCGCGATGGCCCGCACCGATGCCAAAGAGTTCCTGTTCTTTCCCCGCACCCCCGCGGGCAAGGCGGCAGCCAAGGCCTACCTGGCGCGCTTGCGCGAGCGCGTCATGGACCATGACGACCCCATCGCGCTGTCGTCCTTCCACCGCCAGATCACCACCATCCGGGGCTGGGGCCGGGCTGAGCCGCAGAACCTCTCCCGCATCAGCGCCCCGACGCTCATCGCCAACGGCGACCACGACCGCATGGTCCCCACCGAACTGTCCCACGATATGCACGCCCGCATCCCCGGCAGCACGCTGATCATCTACCCAGGGGCCGGGCACGGCGGGGTCTTCCAACACGGCGACGAGTTCGTCGACGCCGTGCGAGCCCACCTCGACACCGACAGCTGACATCGGCTGTCCATCGGCTCCTCCGCCCGCACCCTCGGCCTGGCCGACCTCGCCCTCCGTTGGGCCGGGGCGTGCCTGTACGACGGCGGCACCCTCGTCTACGTGACCGCCCGCCGGGCTGGCGAGGACGCCAACGAACTCGGTCTCATCGCGCACGGCCCTCTGGCGAGGGCGGCCGATGTACTGGCACGGTCAGCACAGCGCACCAGCCGGCAGCGCCGGGAAGGTGTCGACAACCCCGGCCAGATGAGAGGGGCCGCCATGGCGGCTAGGAACGTCCGCCGCGGCGGAGGAAGGGTGTACCGCGAGGCACTGCTGTTGCAGGCCCTGCGCAACACCATGCGCGGCATTTTCTCGATGCACCGTGCGCGTGAAGAACGTGACCAGGCACGCGGGGTCGAGAGACTGGCGCGCGCTGATCTGGCTCGTTTGCAGCATGTACGTGAGGCGATGCAGAGCAGCCCCGGCGCCGGACCCGCGCCGGGCACCAGTTACGGCCACGGCGCCCCCGGTCACGACCCGCGGCGGGGCCGATAGCCGTAGCCACACGGCCCCACCGGGGCGAGCTACTAAGCGGGCAGGCCGTCGGCGAAGGCGGTGATGGCGTCGGCGAGGGCGTGGGGGCCGGTGAGGAAGGCGTCGTGGGCTTCGCCGGGGATCTCGACGAGGCTGGCGTCGGGCAGGGCCTGGTGCAGGCGGCGGGAGACGTCGGTCAGCCAGCGGGGGCTGAGTTCGCCGATTACGAGGAGCGTGGGGACGTCGAGGGCGGCGAAGCGGGTGAGGTCGCCGCCGAAGCTGTCCATCGCGCGCATCTCGCGGGCCCACGTCGGTGTCATGGACGCGCGGATGGCCCAGAACGGGGTCTGGCGGAACTCCTCGATGGCTTCCTCGGGGAACTTCAGAAAGTTCCGCAGTCCGAGGGTGAGGGCCTGGTCGAGGTCACCGTTCTGGACGGCGTCCTCGAAAGGGGCAAGGGCGTCGCCGCCGACGGGGCCGCCCAGCGGGATCGGGGGCTCGTAGAGGATGAACGCCGCCGGGGGCTGGTGCAGGGCGTGGGCGAGGGTGACCAGTCCGCCGTAGGAGTGGCCGAGCAGGATCGCGTCGGGGCCGGCGAGGTCGAGGACAGCGGCGATGTCGTCGGCCTCCCGCTGGATGGTGTGCTCGCTGTTGTCGCCACTGGTGCCCCGGCCGCGGCGGTCGATCGCGTAGGTGGTGAAGCGCGGGGCCAGCAGGTCGGCGAGAACCTGCCAGTCCTGGGCGGCGTTGAGAGCGCCCGGGGAGACGACCAGGGGGCGGCCCTGGCCGGTGATCGTGACGGCGATCTTTGTGCCGTCGGCGGAGGTGACGTGGGCCTGACGGGGAGCAGGGGCAGTCATGGTTCGTCTTCCTTGTGTCGTGCTCTCGGCGAGGGGTGCGGCGCGGGCGGCCGGTCCGCCCGGGGTGGCCTGGCAGGCGGTACAGAGCGGGCGCCCACCCACCGTAACATCGAAACGATATGTACATCGTTTCGATGTGAGAGGGTGGGGTCATGCTCGAACTCGCGATCCTCGGTTTCCTCGCCGAAGGCCCCCTGCCCGGCCACGAGCTGCGACGGCGCATCACTGACCTGACCGGCTACAGCCGTCCGGTCAGCGACGGCACCCTCTACCCGGCGATCAACCGGCTGACCAAGGCCGGGCTGATCGAACGGCGCCCCGCACCCGAGGCGGGCGGCGGCCGGTACGTGCTGAACCTGACCGACGCAGGACGCGAGGACATGCTGCGGCGGCTGCGGGAACCGGCCGAGCATGAGATCACCGACTTCTCCCGCTGGTTCGTGATCCTGGCGTTCCTCTCGCTGCTGCCCGACAGGGCAGAGCAGCACGCCGTGCTGCGCCGCCGTCTGGACTTCCTGGAAGCTCCCGCCAGCTTCTTCTACGACGGCAACACACCCCTGCGCGCCGAGCAGGTCACCGACCCGTACCGGCGCGGCATGATGCTCACCGCCCGCGCCACCAGCCGCGCCGAACGCGCCTGGCTCCACGAGGTCCTGGACGGTGACGGCATCCCAGGAGCGGACGAGCAGCCCCGCCCCCACGTCCACACCCGTGAAAAGGACTGAACATGCTTGCGTCCTGGTACGACCAGCAGGGCCCGGCCTCCGAGGTGCTCCAGCTCGGTGAGGTGCCCGACCCCACCCCCGGCCCCGGTGAGGTCCGTGTCCGCGTCACCGTCTCCGGCGCCAACCCGGGCGACACCAAGAAGCGGCGTGGCTGGACCGGCTCGGCCATGCCCTATCCGCGGGTGATCCCGCACAGCGATGCCGCCGGCGTCATCGACGTTGTCGGCGACGGCATCGACGCGCGGCGCGTGGGACAGCGTGTGTGGGTGTACGGCGCCCAGTCCTACCGCCCCTTCGGTACCGCCGCCCAGTACACCGTCGTCCCCGGCGACCTCGCCGTCCCGCTGCCCGACCACCTGAGCGACGACCTCGGCGCGAGCCTGGGCATCCCCGGCATCACCGCGCACCGCACCGTCTTCGCAGACGGCTCCGTCGACGGCAAACTCGTGCTCGTCAACGGCGTCCTGGGAGGGGTCGGCTCGCTGGCCGCCCAGCTCGCCCGCTGGGGCGGGGCCACGGTCATCGGCACCGTCCGACGCGGCACCGACCTGGACCGGATCGACCCCGCGGTCGTCCCCCACGCCGTCGCACTCGACTGCGGCGACCCGGCCGCCGCGATCCGCGCCCACGCACCCGACGGCGTAGACCGGATCATCGAGGTCGCCCTGTCCGACAACGCCGACCTGAACGACACCGTCGCCGCCAACGGCGCCGTCATCGCCGCGTACGCCACCCGCTCCGACCGTACCGAGATCCCGTTCTGGAGCTTGCTGTTCAACAACGTCACCCTGCGCCTGCTCGGCAGCGACGACTTCCCCGCCGAGGCCAAACGCCAGGCCGCCCGCGACCTCACCGCCGCGGCCGCCGTCGGCGCCCTCACCGTCGACATCGGCGACCGCTTCCCGCTCACGGACATCGCCAAGGCCCACGACCGCATCGACGTCGGCGGCCACGGGCGCGTCCTGATCGATATCCCCCAGTAGAGGAGAAGTTCTGGCCCGATCTCCCCATCCGCACAGCTGAGGAGGAGGGTGCTGCGGACAGGGTGGAGGTCACCGAGATCTACCACGTCGAAGAACTACTCAAGCTCACCCAGCTCAGTACCGGCGCGCAGTCGGCGTGAAGATCGAGATCTCTGGAAAATGGGCTTGATTCAGAGAAGTGACCAAGCCGAAGCTGATGGCTCCACTCCAAATGGTTCGGGGCATGGCAGACCTCCGCGACAAGCCCCGAGAAGGCCAGTGTGGGATCTCAACTCCCGTGGCCGAATCTCTGGGCGGCTGGCCACTCAGAAGTCATCTCATTTGGTTCGATAGGCTGTCGATCGTGGTTTCGATCGTTGAGCGGCTGGTGCCGGATGAGTTGTGGGAGTTGTTCCAGCGGGT
>NZ_JBEXGX010000072.1:0-11304 GCF_040607495.1 Streptomyces sp. NPDC005281
CGCTCCTACTTCGCCAGCTCCTGCGGCGGTGCACCGCTGACCGTGATCCGTCAGTACATCGAGGGCCAGAAGCGGCCTGTCTGACCGTCAAAACAAAGACGGAGCGAACTCCAGCGCTGCGCACCTCCGGGACGAGGATGCGTTTCCCTCCCCGGCTGAAGCCGGGGATACCCACGCAAGATCAGGGATGGAGCGGTCGTCGGGGCCCAAGCCCAACGACCCGTGCCAGTCCTGCGCCATGGGACCGAGGTGCCGGATGGTTTCCTCGCCCCGGTAGCTCCACGTGCTGACTGGCATCAGCGCGACCGCGCGCAGGATGGCGAACCCGTCTGGCTTGTGTGCGATGGTGCTCTGGTCGTCCTCCGGCTGGGTAGATGTGGAAACGGAGAACCAACCAACTGGAGTGACCTGGCACTTGATGGCACGGTCGCTTCCTGCCCCATGGCCGCCGGAACCCGTTCGGTATGACCGCTTCGGCTGATGTGAAGTCTTGGGCTCACCCGGTGTCCGCTTCTTCGCGGTCCGGATCTGCTCCTCGATGATCCCTAGCATCTCCGAGCCCGCGAGGGTCTCCGGGTGGCCTTCGCCCAACACCATCGTGTCCGGGCGTCGTGGCACTGTCCAGCGGAGTCCGCGCTGCCCGCGAAAGAGCTCCTGGACGTCCCGGAATTCACCATGGGTGTCCGGGAATTGACCGTGGACGGCATTCTCACGGTCCCCTTGGATCAAGTCGCCGGGTCGGATCCCGACACAGTCCCAGGAGGTCTCGTCATGTCGTTTGTCCTACGTGCACTGGACGGGTCGCCGCTTGTGGGCTGTCTGGCCCTCGTCGCACTTGTGGGCCCAGCGCTGCTCAGGCAGCTGCTGTTGTTCATCGGCTTCAAGCGGGCGCTGCGCAATGCCCGAAACGATGAGGCTCAAGTTTCGTTGTTCACTGTGTTCTCGGCGGGGCTGGCACCGCATCGCTTCCCGCATGGGAGCGGACAGACGGATTTGAACCCATCGGGTCAGAGCACGGCCGAGGGGCAGGGACCAGCCCGGCCGACGTCATGACGCGTCCGCCTCGGTCGCAGCGGGCGGTGCCTGCCAGGTCAGCGTCTCCAGCCGCGGCCGGGTCGGCCAGCGGACAGCGGTGCATCCAACAGTGCCGTCGGCTCCGGGCCGGTCCCTGGAGGACCGGGCCGTCGCGTCGCTGGTGGGAGCGTGCCGTTGAAGCTGGTGCGTCGTCAGAACCTGCTGAACTGGAACAGTTCATTCGGACACGGCTGCCCACCGAGCGGCAGGGGCGGACACGACGCGCCCCACCTATACCGGGCAGATGCGTCAGCTGTGCCGCCAGGCCGACGGGGCTTTGGGGGCGGATCCCGAGCACCAGCATCAATCATCAGGGCACTGCTCGGCGGAGGCCGGCGAGACACAGATCTACGCGGTGCTCGCCTGGCAGCCAGCGCGGGGCTACGGCGGCACTGCCGACGTGGTCTCCTACGCGCAACTGGTCGGCGTGCCCGTCACAGTGCTCTGGCCGCACGGCGCCTCACGCTAGTGTCCAGCGCCTCACGCAGACCAAAGCGAAGCGGCAGGCGGGGCTGAGGCGCCCGGTCATGGGACAGGTGTCTGAGTTCGATGTCTTCAGTGTTCACGCAGTAGTCTCGGGAGCCCGGGCACCGGCTCCCGCGGGATTCCTGGTCGGTCTTTCGGCAGCAGCAGTTGCAGTCCACCTGGCCTGGCCTCGCAGGTGACGGGAAGAGGCAGCGTCACGGATTCGCCGTCGATTCCTGCGTGCAGTTGCCGCCCCCAGCCGTGCAACGTGATGCTGGCCGCCGTCCAGGTGATGGCTGCATCACCCGGCGTGCCTGGATCGGGCTGCCGCCGCAGCTCACCGCGAAGGTGCCGGAGGAGGTCCGGCGGCGGGTCGGTCGGGCGTTTGAGCACGATGCCGCCGAGCAGTCCTGAGGTGAGCGTGAAGCGGCGTCCCAGGTTGCGCGGAGTGGCAATGTGGTACGGGTTGTTGGAGACCAGCACCACCTGCGGGAGCCGGACGGTTCCCTGCGGGGTGTCCACGTCGGCCTCGACGCATTGCCTTCCTGCGAGGTAATCCGGTGCGACCGAAGCGAGGGTACGCGCCTTGTCCTCCCGGTACCCGGGTTCTAGCAGGGCGTCGGCGTAGAGGCCGAATGAGACGTTGTTGATGAAGACGTGAGGGCCTATAGAGCCGAGATCCACACGTGTGGGTACGCCGTCGATCAGCGCGCTCAGTGAGGACACCGGGTTGCGGATGTCGAGGCCAAGATCCCGGGCGAAGTGGTTACGCGTGCCTGCCGGGACCACCAGCAACGGTCGATCCGCGGCGGCGGCCACGGCGGCCACGGCCGATACCGTTCCGTCTCCGCCCGCGACTCCCAGTACCTCAGCTCCTTCCTGGACCGCGAGACTGGCGAGCGACGTCGCATCATGCTCGGCACTGGTCGACCAGACCTGTGCGCCCATACTCTCAGCCTGGTCGATCAGGCCGAAACGGGCAGTCTTGCCTCCGCCCGAGCGTGGATTCGCCACGACCACTACCCGGGTGCGCACGTCAGCTCCCGCCATCACCGCACCTGCTTTTGCCGCCCGGGTCGACTGCCGACCGATTGAATCTCATGCGACCAGGCTGGCAGACATAGGTTCCCTCCGCTGGCTGGGGAGGACCGCTCGGCCTTCCCACGGGGGCAGTGGCCGCGGGACGCCGATGGCTCGGCGGATCTGTGTGCCGTGTCCGGGAACACCTCAAGATCACACCCTGGATCACGCGGTCCAGCAAGCTTTCTCCCGGAGCCAGGGCGAGCGGCTGCTCCAGGCTCGGCTGGTCCGTCTGGAGGCCACCCGGCATGAGACCTCCCGTGACTGTATCGGCCTCCGCCCTGAGCAGAGTGCATTGTCACTGGCCGCAGCAGCAGACCTGCTGCTGGACGCGCTGGCTGGCCTGACTGAACACCGATGCTCGGCGTGGGCGAAGGAACATGCGCGACCAGCTGGTGCGACAACTGGCAGAACACCTGGGCTGGTTCAACCACCCCTCGGTATCGGCCACCGCCGCGCTGATCGATCAGGCCGAGCGGGATCCGCGGGTGCGGGAGTTGCGGCAGCGCATCTACGGCGCCGCGGTCGAGGACCTCCGTGCGGCTTTGAGGACCGGTGTGGAGCGCGGCGAGCTGCGCCCCGGTGCTGACGACCACGCCTCGCTCCTTCTCACACGGATCATGGGGCCGCTGTTCTTCCGGCGCTATCTGCTCGGCCAGGCGTTGGACGCGGAGTTCGTGGTGTGGAGCGTGGACCACGCGCTGACCGCGTGGCAGCCCTACGCGTAGGTGCTCGCCGACGAGGCGTCCGCAGCGCTGCGGGAGACGGCGGGCGCCGCGGCGGGGCCTCTCCTCTGTCATCCCTTCGCGCGGGTTCGCGCGGGGTGGTCTTCCACGCCCGCGATCGCGGCGTCCAGCGCACAGCTGAACATCGTGTCGATCACGTTGTTCGAGGGTGCGGGTGCCTCATCCCCGCCGGGGCCGACCGCTGCCGGCGGGAAGGTGCTCCACCGCTGCAGCGCTCCGGTCAGTTCGCTGACCAGCAGACCCGTAAACACGGCACGCAGGGTGGCGGCGACGCGCGGGATTTCCGGCGCGGGCAGTTCGGCGGCGGCGAGTGTCTCTGTGAGTCCACGCCAGAACGGGTCGTCCGGCTGGATGAAGTCGGCGCGCCCGAAGGAGTACCCCATCAGCTTGGGGTGACGGTGTGCCAAGGCGCGGAAGTCCAGAGCCAGTTGACGTAGCCGGTCCTGCCAGGAGGCATCCTCCCGCTCCGGCGTGCGGAACTGGGAGCCGACGCGCTCGGTCACACCGCGCAGCACGGCGTCCTTGTTCGGCACGTGGTGGTACAGCGACATCGGGTTCGCGTCCAACGCCGCAGCGAGTTTACGCATGGTCAGCGCCTCGACCCCGTCGGCGTCGATGAGTTCCAACGCCGTGGCGTAGATGCCGTCCTTGGTGAGCGGTACGTCCCTCTTCCTCGTCCCCCGGGGAGCCTTCTTTGGAGTTTCCATACGGCGTATGGTACCACTGAAGACAGTTCCGTACGCTGTATGGAAATCGGGGATCCCGCTGTCATCAGCGGCCTCCCCGGCATGCACAGCGCCCTTGCCCCATCCGACACTCTCCGCACGAAGGAGCAAGCCATGGCCACGCAACCCGTGACCGACCTGCGCCCCATCCGGTCCCCGCGGGGCGTCCCCCTCCTGGGCCACACGCCGCAGATCCCCGATACCAACCCCGTCGCGTACTTCGGTGAGCTGTCCAAGCGGTTCCCCGAGGGTCTCTACGGCATGGACATCGCCGGCATCGAGCAGGTCTTCGTCTACGACCCGGACCTGGTGGCCGAGATCTGCGACGAGACCCGGTTCTTCAAGCAGATCGAGAAGACGCCGCTGAGTCATGTCCGGGACTTCACGGGGGCGGGCCTGTTCACGGCCCACCAGGACGAGGAGGAATGGGCCATGGCGCACCGGATCCTCCTGCCGGCCTTCAGCCAGCGGGCCATGAAAGCCTACTTCGGGCAGATGCTGGAGATCGCCCAGAACCTGGTCGGTAAGTGGGAGAGCCGGGAGGGCCAGCCGGTCAACGTCACCGACGACTACACCCGGCTCACCCTCGACACCATCGCCCTGTCGGGGTTCGGCTACCGCTTCCAGTCCTTCGGCAAAGAGGAGCTGCACCCCTTCCTCAACGCGCTGCTGGAGGCGCTGATCGAATCGATGCGGCGCTCCCAGTCGCTGCCGATGATGACCAAGCTCCGTAAGGCCGACGACAAGAAGTACCACGAGAACATCCGGCTGATGCGCGACCTGGTCGAGAGCGTGATCAAGGAGCGCCGCGACGGGAAGGGCACCGGTGAGGAGGACCTGCTCGGCCTGATGCTGGAGGCCACCGACCCGGAGACCGGCAAGCTGCTGGACGATGACAACGTCCGCGACCAGGTGGTGACCTTCCTGATCGCCGGTCACGAGACCACCAGCGGCCTGCTGTCGTTCGCCACGTACTCGCTGATGCGCAACCCTCACGTGCTGGCCCAGGCCTACGCCGAGGTGGACCGCCTGCTGCCGGGCGACACGGTCCCGGACTACAACACCATCATGCAGCTGGACGTCATCCCGCGGATCCTGGAGGAGACCCTGCGCCTGTGGGCTCCCATCCCGCTGATCGCCAAGGCGCCGATCGAGGACACCGTCATCGGCGGCCGGTACCAGCTGAAGAAGGGGACCAGGGCCAACATCCTCATGGGCGCGCTGCACTCCCATCCCAAGGCATGGGAGCGACCGCACGAGTTCGACATCGACCGGTGGCTGCCGGAGAACCGCGCCAACCAGCACCCGCACGCCTACAAGCCGTTCGGCAACGGCGTACGCGCCTGCATCGGCCGGCAGTTCGCCCTCACCGAGGCCCGCCTGGCCCTGGCGTTGGTGCTGCAGAAGCTGAAGTTCTCCGACAGCAGCGACTACCAGATGGACGTCCGCGAGGCGCTGACCCGCAAGCCCGGCGACTTCCAGCTGGTCGTCCACCGTCGTCAGGAGCACCAGCGAACCGTCTTCGGCACCGCGGACCTGCAGACGGACGACACGCAGGCGCAGACCTCGCTCCGCGGCGTCGGGGTGAACCTGACCGTCGCCTTCGGCTCCAGCCTGGGCTCATGCGAGGACCTGGCGCGCACCGTCGCCGACCGCGGCGAGCGCTCCGGCTTCGGCACCACCCTGATGAGCCTGGACGACCTCGGCGACAACCTGCCAACCGAAGGACTGCTCGCCGTCGTCGCCGCCAGCTACAACGGCAAGGCACCCGACAACGCCCAGCGCTTCGACGACCTGCTCGCCGCCGGACTTCCCGAGGGCTCACTGTCGAACGTGCGGTTCGCGCTGCTGGGCGCCGGCAACACCCAGTGGGTGGCCACCTACCAGGCCTTCCCCAAGCGGATCGAGGAAGGCCTGCTGGCCGCCGGCGCCACCCCCGTGGTCGAGCGCGGCATCGCGGATGCCGCCGGTGATTTCGACGGCATGGCAACCCGCTGGACGGACACCCTGTGGGCCACCCTGGCCGAGGAGTATGCCGCCGACACCTCCCAGGCGAGCGGCCCGCGCTACCAGGTTCAGCTGCTCACCGAGGCGGACGTGCGTCCCGCCATAGTCTCCGAGCAGGCTTACCCCCTCACGGTGCTGGCCAACGAGGAGCTCGTGGCCGACGCGACCGGACTGTGGGACTTCAGCATCGAGCCGCCGCGCCCCTCCGCGAAGTCCATCACCATCGAGTTGCCGGAGGGTGTCACCTACGACACCGGCAACCACCTGGCCGTCTTCGCCAAGAACGAGCCGGCGCTGGTCGACCGCGCCCTCGCACGGCTCGGCGTCGACCGCGACCAGGTGCTCCGGCTCGACCAGCCCGCAGGCGGCCGCACCCACCTGCCGGTCGGCACGCCCGTCACCACGGGTCTGCTGCTCACCGAGTTCCTGGAACTGCAGGACGTCGCCACTCGCTCCCAGGTCCAGACCCTCGCCGAGCACGCCCCGTGTCCGTGGACCAGGCCGCAGCTGGAGGCGTACACAGCCGACACCGAGGAGGCCGAGGAACGCTACCAGAAGGAGATCCTCGGCAAGCGGGTCTCGGTGCTCACCCTCCTGGAGCGCTTCCCCGGCGTCGAGCTGCCGCTGGCGTTGTTCCTGGAGATGACGGGCCCGATCCGGCCCCGCTTCTACTCCATCTCCTCCTCCCCGCTGGCCAACCCCCGCCATGTGCGCCTGACCGTCGGCCTGCTGGAAGGACCCGCCCTGTCCGGCGACGGCCGGTACCGCGGCACCTGCTCCTCCTACATCGCGGGCCTTCAGCCCGGAGACGTCGTCTATGGCTACGTGCGCGTGCCCTCCCCGGCCTTCGCCCCGCCCGCCGACCCCGCCACGCCACTGATCCTGATCGGGCCCGGCACCGGCATCGCACCGCTGCGCGGCTTTTTGGAGGAGCGCGCCCGCCAGCACGAGAACGGCACGCAGGTGGGCCTGTCCCAGGTCTTCATCGGCTGCCGCCACCCGGAGCACGACTACTTCTACCGCGACGAGATGGAGATGTGGGAGCTGTCCGGCATCGCCCGGGTCCACACCGCCTTCTCCGCTGTGGCCGGTCACCCGGACCGGTTCGTGCAGAACGCCCTCGCAGGCGCCTCCGAGACGGTGTGGCAGGCGCTTCAGGACGGCGCGTACATCTACGTCTGCGGTGACGGCCGCCGCATGGCACCCGCCGTGCGCGAGGCGCTCGCCGCGATCTACCGCGAGCACACCGGCAGCGACGACGAGGGCGCCCAGGAGTGGCTCGCCCAGATGGAGGCCGACGGGCGCTACCAGCAGGACGTCTTCGCCTGACTGGTGCACGCCGGAAGGCGTGTGCCACCCCGGATGCCGGGAGGCGTGCGGCACACCGCGCTGCCGGCCGTACGCCTCCCGGCCACCACAAGCCCGCCAGACACCACACGGCACCGCCGGCCCGAAACCGAAGGGCGGTGCCGCTCACAGAAGGCAGATCTTCATGGACACCATGCTCGCTGGACGCTTCCACCTGGACAGCAAGAAGTTCGCGGTGGAGGAGATCCCCGTCCCCGTGCCGGGCCCTGGAGAGGTCCTGATCGCGGTGAAGGCCGCTGGCGTCTGCCTCTCGGACGTCCACCTGATAGACGGCTCGCTCGTCCCGCTGTTCGCCACCTCTGATGCGGTCACCGTCGGCCACGAGGTCTCCGGTGTGATCCACACCCTCGGCGCCGACCTCAAGCGCGGCCTGACCGTCGGCACCCGCGTCACCCTGGAGGCCGGCAAGACCTGCGGCCGGTGCGCCAGCTGCGTGCGCCGCCGCCCGTGCACCCAGATGCTCACCGCTGGCATCGACTACGACGGCGGGTGGGCCCAGTACACCGTCGCCCGCGAGGACACCCTCATCCCGATCCCCGACAGCCTCCCCTTCGACCAGGCCGCGATCATTCCCGACGCGGTCTCCACCCCCTACGCCGCCGTCGTCGCCACCGCAGGCGTCCGTCCCGCCCAGTCCGTCGGCGTGTGGGGCGTAGGCGGAGTGGGCGCGCACAACGTACGCCTCGCCCGCCTGGTCGGCGCCGCGCCGATCATCGCCGTAGACCCGCTGCCCAGCGCCCGCAAGCGCGCCCTGGCCTTCGGCGCGGACCTGGCCCTGGACCCGGCCACCCCCGACTTCGCCGACCAGGTCCACGCGGCCACCGGCGGACGGGGCCTGGACTTCGCCTTCGACTGCGCCGGCGTGCCCGCCGTCCGCGAGCAGGCCGCCTCCGTGCTCGGCCTGAACGGCTCCCTGATCCTGGTGGGCATCACGCCGCACCCGCTCACCATCAGCGAGGGCCTGACCTTCAACTACCTGAGCAAGCAGGTGCGCGGCCACTACGGCGGCTTCCCCGAGTCCGTCTCCGAGCTGGTGCAACTGACCGCAGCTGGCCGCCTCGATCTGGCTCCCTCTATCACCGACCACATCCCGCTCGCCGACGCTGCCGGCGCCGTCAACCGGCTGGCGAACAAGATCGGCGACCCGATCCGCCTCATCCTCGTCCCCTGACACCTGTCAGTAGGACATCAAGCCACCTCGGGCAGGGGTGAGTGTGCGCCGGTGCTTGAGGGAGCACCGGCGCACACGGCTTTACGGCTATCCGCCGGCCTGGCACGCGCCGACTCCGCGGGTCAGGTCGGCGGGGCTGAGGGCCGGAGCAGGGAGCACCGCCAATGACAACTCCGGCCCAAACCCGCCTCCAGCAGGGCGGAGGGCCACAGGAACCGCGTTGTCCCTACTCGCATGCAAGATGGATTTTGGTGGTCCAACCGCCACGAAATCGACCCAGACCATGGTCGTGAGGTTCCGTGCGTGCCCCTCCCGGCGACTCGTTTTGAGCATTGCCGTCGCGGCGGGCGCCCGCCGCGTGCTGATGGGCCCGGCAGATCGTGGAGTCGACGTTGACCTCCCAGATGATCAGCCCCGCCGCATCGGCACGGGTCTGCAACCTCGTCAATAACGCCGACCAGGTCCCGTCACGTTGCCAGCGCCGGAAGAATCCATAGACCGTCTGCCACGGCCCGTACTCCCGCGGCAGGTCTCGCCACGGAGCTCCAGTCCGTACCCGCCAGCGGACTCCGTCGATCAGTCTCCGTCGACCCACCATCGGTCGTCCGAGGGCCGTGATCGGCAACAACGGTTCCAACGCGGCCCACTGCTCGTCAGAAAGATCTCCTCGCCCCACAACGCGATCATCACAGCGTGAAGCGAGTACCGACCCAACTTCCAAAACCCGGCCTAGACCGGTCAGACTCCCGGCAGGGCGGGCAGAGGCCAGGTGGCGTTCTCCTGTGCTTCTGCGCGGGGAGGCCGAACAGCCGCAGAAGCATGGGCGGCCAGTTGGTCGGTGACATGCTCGGCGTCCAAGCCGGGGCGGATCTCCACCAGGTGGAGCGCTCCGAGCAGGCACCCCAGCCATAACCACAGCGGCCTGCGGGTCGTCGATGTCCAACCGTCCGCTGTCAGCCTCAGTCACGCAGTGCTTGCTGGTGCGCACAAATCCTGCCTATTTACTGGCCAGGGCTTCGGCCTTTGCACGGATCAGCAAAGCCTCCAATGAAGCGGATTCCGCCTCCAGGATCGCTGAGGCGGCGTAGTCGATCGCGAACGACGCAAGGATGCTGTGGGGGCGCTACTCACCGACCCCGCACGGCGCGAGGCGATGGCAGCGCGGTCACGGGAGCACGGGAGGCCGGATGCGGCGGACCGGCTCGTGGACGTCGTCCTGTCCGCCGCATCCGGCTGAATCGCGCCAGGGACTACGGGCGGCTGCCGATGTGCAGCGCTGTGCCTGCCTCGATCAGAACGGCGCACTCGTTGAAGGCCTCATCCCTGTGGCCCATCGGGTCGGGGATGTCGCGGTCGCCGAGGTAGAGGCCAAGTCTGTGGGCGTTGTTCTCGCCGCAGACCGCTTGGAGCGTTGCGAGGACGGCGGTGTCCATCGCCAGGCCGCCGCCCGCCCACTGCACGAGCCCCCGCCCTGGAAGCAACACCTTGATGATCGGCAGGCCCCTTAGCCATTGATATCCAAGGCCGTCCCGTAGAGCCGCTCCACCCTCAACCGAATGACGATTCTGCGGTCGGCGACCAGCTGCTCGAGGAACGCGTCTTCGTCCTCCGGCTTCGCGGCCGTCGGGATCATCGCGAGCAGTTCCCGCCCGACTGCGTCGCCGGGAACCGTCGTGATCTCGGAAGCCTCTGCCGCACCCTCGGCGACGGCGAACGACCAAACGTCACCGCCCCGCACATGCAGTGCCGCGCGCGGGTTGCGCTGCAGGTGTTTGACCTTGACGCGGTCGGCCGTGGTGGACAGCCGCACGATGCGGGCCTCGGGGTCCCAGTTGTAGACCATGGTGGTCAGGTGTGGATGGCCACTTTGCTTGACAGTGGCGAGGGTCCCGAACTGCTGCCCGGCGAGTACGGCGGAAAGGGCTTCGTCTGACAGGGAGCGAGGCGCTGGTCCTTGAGTCATGCCGTGATCAACTCCCGTGATCTCCCCCGCATTCCACGCCCTCTTGCGCCTACCATCCACTTTCGCAACAGGCACCAGGTGCCCCGGCCTCCACCGCTGCCGACGCCCCGGCGTGGCTGAGGCTGCTGTGTCCGCACCGGCGAACCAGGCGTCGGGGAAGCTGTGGGACGGCACCATGGATGCACAGCACGCCTTCGGCGACCTCGACGGGCAGCGGCCCGCACTGGCGGGCTTTCCAGCAGCACCTCGTACGCCTCGTCCATCGTCGCGGCCCGGGCGAATGGGCGGCCCTCGGCGTAGGCGACGATGCGTTGCGTCTTCCAGTGGACGCCGTCGGGGCGCTCGGTGAAGAGGGCGCCGGTGAAATCGACGTAGGGGAGTTCGGGCAGGCCGATCACGGGGCCGATCCAGCGGTTCGCCGCGTCCATCCAGGAGGTGGCCCAGCACAGGTCGTAGCCGAGGGCGAGGAGGGCTCGGCCGTGGTCCGGGTGGAGCCAGACCCGGAGCGGCCGGCCGGGCCTCAGCGCCACGCGGATCGTGGTGTACCCCGCGGGGCGACGCTCCCTCTGGGCCGCGTACGGATTGAGCGGGCCGTCGACGTCGAGGAACATTGACATCCTCGCCCACCTAAAGGAGGGCGATTCCCGCCTGCCGCGCTGTTGTCGGGCGCGGCTTCGGGTGGGTTCCTGTTTCATCGCGCTGCGC
>NZ_JBEXGX010000073.1:0-9412 GCF_040607495.1 Streptomyces sp. NPDC005281
AGACCCGATAACTCAGACACGCGCCCAGACACCCGACCACCCCCTGGGACCACTACCCAGGAACCTACGCCCGAGGCCTAAAACAACGGCATTGCGACTAGAGGGCGTCTGAAAAGCCGGTACGCCGCTCCCATGCTGTCGGTCGGGTACGGCCGGCGGAGGTGCTCCATCCCCATGCAGACGCTCCCCGGCCTGGTCGAACTGCTCCTGGAGGGGGGCTCGCGAAAGAGACTGGCCACCTCTCTGGCTCAGGCGGCGAGGTCGGCTGGGCCGGGCGTCATCGGGAACCTTGTCGCGGCCGATCCCGGACGATCACGCGAGCCGTGAAGCGTCGGCTCAAACAGGTCAAGCGGTGACTGATGGGGCGGCCGCCGGTCCAGGCGTTCCTCTGGCGTGCACCGTGGCCTGCGGCCGGGCGCATCGGGCAGACGACGTAGCCGCCCTGTTCGAGCGGTGCTCCGCCCGCTGAGGAGCGCCGGGCCTTGCGTGGTGCTCGGGGGCCAGTCCGCGACGGTGCGGGCGGGGTGGGGAGGGCGTCCACGCGCCCGCGGCTATTGGCCGGGGTGGACGGCCTGGACGCCGGTGCCTGCGTATGCCTTGGGTGTCAGGGTGAGCAGATACCGTCCGCTGGGGTGGGCGGGGGAGGGTCGGGCGGCGTGGATGGCGTGGACGGCGGCCCAGGTGTGGCCGAAGCGCAGCAGTTCGGTGGCGGTGACGGCGGCGTTGGTGTCGAACGCCTCGATCCGGATGAACCGCAGTCCCTTGATGTAGCCGAGCAGTCCGGGCTGCTCCGTGTCACCGGCCGTCAGCGACAGCACCGGCGCATACAGATCACCGAGCCCGCCGGAGGCCTGCACGTAGAACGCGGCAACCGCCTCGTTGAACGGGTCCTTCGGGTCGTACAGGGCCCCGGCGGCGGTGTGGTCCAAGACGACCGCGATCGCCGCCACTACGCGGCCGCCCGGGGCCCGTGCTGAGAGGCGCCCAGGCGCTCCAGAAGAGCCCGGGCCTTCGCCTCGGCCTCCGGGCTCGGCGCGCTGCCCAGGGCGGAGGCAAGCTCGGCGCGGGCCAGCTCGGCACGCTCGGCATACTCGGCCTGCGTCGGCGTGCTCTGCGCCAGTTCCTCGACCAGGCTGCGGATGGTCGTGCCATGCTCGGCCGCCAACCGCGCCAGCCGGTCCCGTGCCGCCGCGCTCACCTTGATACTCGTCTCGTCCGCCATACCCCGACTCTACCGCGCTCCTCTACCAGTGGTAGAGGAACGCGGAATGCCGAGCCCCCTCCCTCGGGGCAGCCCACCACGCCAATGCCCTGCGCCGCCTCGCGCTGGCTAGCGAGCCCCACCGCCCCATGGCCCCAGTTGCGCGGCGCCATGGAAAACCTTGCCACCGGTCTGTGGCTCCTCGACTGCGCCAGACGCGACGTTCATTGCGGCAGAGGGGTCACGGACCACGGCACGCGCTCGGTTTTCCAGCACTGCGGGTGGCAATCGGGGCGGCGACGACGATGGGCAAGGCGGCATCGTCCAGCACCCCGTCGTTGACGCTCTCCAGCGGGGAGACCGTCAGTGCTTCCAGCCCGGTGCCGGGCACCGCATGCGGCAAGTGCGAGGGGAGAGCTGCTCCATGGCCGGGGTGGCGTCGCCATGTAACTCGACGAGTCGGCGGCCCCAATGCTTGGCTGGGCGCCTCAACGCGAAAGCGCCGTCGGCTTGGGCTTACGTCGAGGCCTATCAGGTGTCCCCGCGGGGGACAGGTCTGCCCCACCGCAATGTCCCGACCGCGGCCCACCCTCACCCGGCCCGAGAACCTTGGGGCCGCGCCAGAGGATTGCCCGGCACTCTCGCCCTGTCCGCTGATGCAGGCTTGCGCTCCCTGATCTTGCGCGAGCTGCTCTTCACGTCGCGTTCTCGTCGGCAGTCCGGGGCAAGCCAGAACTGGGACAGAAGCGAACGGGACGGTGGTGAAGATGTCTCGGTACAGATAAAGCGTGCGCAACTGAGCTGGGCAGACCAGTGCCGCTACCGGCTCCTCCGTGCGCGCAGCGGTGGCCTAAACGGAATGCATCCCCGTGCGTCCGCCAGCCTGCGCTGCGTTCAACGAGTGCGCCGACCCACAGCTGGGCGGGCCATGCCGCGGCCATTTCCGGGCCCCGGCAGCCTGTCAGCGAAACATCAGTGCAGAGCGACTCCAGCCCCATGGATCGCTCGCATGGCGCGTTCAACTGTCTCCTGGCTCTCGCCGACCGGAGCCACGTAGTCGAGGACGTCCTGCGCAGCGTCCTTACCGATAGTGCGTGTGACGGGCTGACCGGGAGCCCGAAGCTCAGCCCAGATAGCCCTCGACCTGCGACGACGACCTCGGCTGCGCCTCATCCGGGTTCTCGCCGAACTCGGACTTCGCGCGCCGCTGGCGCAGCAGGTCCCAGCACTGGTCGAGCTCGCGCTCCAGCTCCGCGAGGCGCGTGTGCTCCGTGGAGCTGTCGATCTCACCCGCCGCCACGGAGTCACGTAGCCGTCGCTCGTCGTCCACCATCGCCGTGATCCTGCTGAGGATCTGCTCTTGGTCCATGGCCGTACGCCTCCTCGGGGCTCCAGGCCACTCTATGAAGAACCCGAGGTGTCGGCGAGCGAGAGAGACGGCCTCGCGCGGGTGGCACGCCCTACACCGCAGCCCAGGCCCGCATGCCCTCCGCTGCCGAACAGTTCGCGTCCCTGGCTGAACAGACCACGGCCCGCCTCCTTCGCTATTTTCCTTCACTCTCCTGCTGGTGGCGGGTGCAGATCATGATCCGGGGCGAGTCGGGTGCCGGGTGGATCCACGCGGGCGCTGCTTGGTACGGGCTGCGGCGCGCGGTGCAGGCGGTGCACGCCGCAAGCGGCTGCTGCACGAGTCCGGCTGCTGGCCGTGAGGACTTCGAACTCGCTCCGATGCAGGCTGGGGGAGGGGATGATCCCCATCGCGAAATCCGGTCAGGGCTGGCGGGTCGGTTCCGGTATCACCTAGACCCTTCGGCCTCTTATGGCGCGCTTCCGACTCCCTCCATGACGGCACCGGCCTGGGCCTGCCCATTGTCCGCGACCTCGTCAGGCCTCTGGCGGCGGCATCATCCTGCACGCCGCCTCCAGCAGGGATCGACCGGCACCCGACGATCGCTTTGCAGCCGCTCAGGTCTGCTTGGCCGGTCAGCCAGTTCGGCGGAACTGTTGTCGGTGACGCCCGGTGCGTCGCGGTGCCTCCTGGGTCAGAACGGCGGGTCGTCGGAACAGCCGTCTTCCCAGGGCCGGTCCATCGGTTCGGGACCCGAGATCCGTGGGTCGGGAAGGGGGGCGGGTTCTACGCCCCAGGTCACGAGGCACCGCTTGGCCATGTATCGGTATCCCCGGTACTCGCTGGCGCTGAGCGTGTTGCGAGCCAGCGGTACGAGCGCCGGAATGTGTACAGCCAGTTCAGCCACGGCGAGCGTCATCGCCGCTGCGTACACCGCAGCCTCCCTGATCAGAAGGCTTGCGTCGGCAAAGTGTGACCGTGCCGCCTCATAGATCAGCGGGATGATGGCACGCACCGCGGCGACATCCTCAGGTTCCCCTGGACCCTCCGCATCGTAAGTCGCTTCGTCGGCGAGATCACCCAGCCATTCGAGAAGCGCCGCGCGCATGGGCCGGCAGCGCTCATCGTGGAAGTAGGTCCCCACGGTCATCGTTCTCGGGTGGCCCAAGATGGCTATGACGAAGCAGGCGGCCGGGGCGGTGGCGCCGTAGATGCTGTTCTGGTGGGTCACGGCCTGACCGAGATCGCGTACGGCGCTTCGCTGAACATCCTCGTCGTCATCCAGCAGCCCAGCCAGGATGACGGGGGTCGCCAGCGCCACGTTGGGGCAGCAGTGGTCGACGCTATTCCAGTCCGTCGCCAGGAGGAGCGCCCAGGGGTCGATGGCCTCGCTTCCAGCATTGATCGTCACGGATTCAAGTGTGGCCTGTGGCTCTGCGTGGGCCAAGGCCAGGCCAGGGCCCTTCCACGCAGCAGGGGGTCCGCCCGCTGTGCCACCCGACACGGAAGGGTCGCAGGCCGGCGCGTACGGTGCCCGTGCAGCCAGGTCGGCCATCGCTCCAACTGGATCGGCCGGTTCAAGGACTTCCTCCTGGGCATCGTTGCCGTGGCAGCAGGCTTGAGATGACAAGAAGGCGTGACGGCGGGCGATTGGGGGCGCAATGGGTGTTGCGGCACTGATGGTGTCAGTGGTGGCCCTGGGGGTGTCTGGTTGGGCGTCAGTGCGGCAGCTGAGGCTGGCGCAGCACGCCAACACCCTGCCGGTGCTGGTGGACCTCTTTCGCGAGCATCGCAGCGCCCGACTGGCCGGTGCCCGGCAGTTCGTGCATGAGCACCTGCCAGGCTGTGATCTGTCGGCGGGACTGGACGGGGTCCCGGAAGCGCACAGGGAGTCGGTACGTGAGCTGGCTTGGTTCTACGACAACCTCGGTGCCTTGGTCGCCCATGGAGTCGTGGACATCGAACCTGTCTCCGGATACCTGGGCGGATCAGTGATCTCGGTGTGGGAAGGCATGCGGCCGATGGTGGAAGCGGAGCGGGCCAAGCGGGCCGGGAACGCGATGCCGGATCCGAACCGCTGGCAGGAATACTTCGAGAACCTCTACCAGCTGGTCCGTGAGATCCCTGCAGACCAGGCCCGTGCGCGAACCGAACTGTGGAGGCTTCCGCCTTCACAGCGCCTATAACATGCGTCGGCTCCAACGCCGCCTCGGCGATGACCACACCACCCGGCTCCAGGACCTGAACGTGCGCTGCCACGTCACCGCGGCGAACAACTTCCTCGACTGGCTCGGCGGCGAAGGGCTCACACCGGGGACCTGCACCCAGACGGACCTGGAACGCTGGATGGCCGACCCCACGGTCAGCTACCGCGACGAGACAGGCCACTTCGTCCGCTGGTCGGTACAGCACCGGCATGCCCGTGACCTGAACTACGGCACCGTCCGCTGGACCGGCCCGCTCAGCACCATCGACAGCGAGAAGCGCTGGGCCGACGCCCGCCGCCTCCTCAACGACGACACGCTGCCGACCCCGGACCGCGTCGCGGGACTGCTGCTGATCCTCTACGCACAGAAGATCGCCACCATCAGCCAACTCACCGTCGATGACGTCCACTTCGACGGCGACACCGTCTCCATCACGTTCGGCACCTCGCCGGTCGTCCTCCCCGCGCCGCTGGCCAGCCTGGTCCGCGAGCTCGTCGCGACCCGCCGCCGCAAGGCCAAGATCGGCACCCCGGAGGACGCCCCCTGGCTTTTCCCCGGAGGTCAGCCGGGACGCCCCCTCGGCGACGACCAGATCGGCCAGCGCCTCCACAAGATCGGGATCCGGCCCAAGCAGGACCGCTCCACCGCGCTGTTCACCCTCGCCACCGAAGTGCCCGCCGCGATCCTCGCCCGGATGCTCGGGGTCCACATCAAAGTGGCCGTTCAGTGGCAACAGGCATCAGGCGGGGACTGGGCCGCCTACGCTGCCGATGTCAGTCGTCGCAGCCGGGACCAGCACATATTGTGAAAGTGGTGTCTGCCGGAAAAGCGTTTGACGCCCGTCGGCGTCCGACGGTCGGATGACATGCCATGAGCACAGGGCAAATGCATCCCGGCACGCATCCCATCGACAACGACCTTGTGCGGCGGCTGATCGCCGGGCAGTTCCCGCAGTGGGCGGGGCTGGCGGTGGAGCGGTTTCCGTCCGGCGGCACGGTCAACGCCATGTACCGGCTGGGCAATGACACGGTCGTACGGCTTCCGCTGGTGAAGGGCGGGGCCAACGACGTGGCAGTGGAACGGACGTGGCTGCCCCGGCTGGCGCCCCACCTGCCCACACCCATCCCCGAGGTGCTCGGGGATGGGCAGCCCGCCGAGGGGTATCCGTGGCCGTGGTCGGTGTACCAGTGGCTCACGGGGGAGAATCCCGAAGCGGGGGTGCTGAGCGAACCTGTCCTGCTGGCCGAGGACCTGGCCGAATTCGTGGCAGCGATGCGGAACATCACCCTGCCGGGTGCGCCGCAGGCCCATCGCGGCGGACCGGTCGCCTCCCTCGACGCGGAGACCCGGGCAGCGATCGAGGAACTGCGGGGGATCCCGCAGGAGGGCGTCGACTGCGACGCTGCCGCCGCCGTATGGGAAGAGGCGCTGCAGGCCCCGGGCTGGGACGGCCCGCCGGTGTGGCTGCATGCCGACCTCATGCCGGGCAACTTGCTGGTGGACGGTGGCAGGCTGACCTCGGTAATCGACTTCGGGTGCCTGGGCGTGGGTGATCCGGCGTGTGATCTGTTCCCGGCGTGGAATCTGCTGCCCGCCGATGCAAGGGAGGTCTTCCGCGAGGCGCTGGGCGCGGACGACGCGACCTGGATCCGAGGACGGGGACGGACGCTCTCGCAGGCGCTGATCGCGCTGCCGTACTACCGGAGGACGAACTCGGCGATGGCGCACAACGCCCGGCACGTGATCCGGGCGGTGCTCGACGAAGGCTGAACGGTGAGAAGGGCCCGAACTTGACCGAGGCATTCCGGGGGTTCCAGTACCCGACTCCACCATTAGGGCGTCCGGGCGGATCGCAACGGCTGTTCCTCGCCGAGATCGAGGAGGCCGAGGAAGAACATCATGTCAGCTCACCGTGCAGGCGCTCCGCGACGCCCAAGCCTGGCCGCCTGCCCGCCGGTCCGGCGCACGGAGCGTGATCGAAGCCTTCGCCCAGGTGGATGCCGACCTCACCGAAGCGGCCGGGTCCGACCCCAAGGTCCTCAACGACGACGCCCACCTGGAGAGCCTGCTGCGCAAGCAGGCCCAGACCCTGCACGTCGGGCCGGCCAACGCCGAACGGGCGGCCGCGGACCAGCGACAGTGCTTCCTCCAGATCGGGCAGCCCGTCCGCTGCCCGGGCCAGGCCGCGTTCGGCGAGCTGTAGGAACCGAGTCCAGTCGCAGCGCACGTTGTCGGCTAGTCGGTAGGGGGTGTCCCCGTTGCGGCGCCGTGGCACGTAGGGGTCGCCGTCCGGGTCGTTGCTCAGTGCCCGGAGCAGGCCTTGGATGCGGGCGTTGAGGGTGGTGGTCGACCATGGCTTGAGGGGTTCATGTCGGCGCACAGGGTGTCGGCGCTGCGTCCGGGACGGAAAGTAGATGAGTGCGGCGAGCTGGGCAGTGCGCGGGCCGTGGCCGTTGCGGCCCACGCCGTCAACCTCCACCGTTCCCAGCACGCGTATCTCCGGTCCCGCAATGTCCTGCGCCTTCGAGGCAGCGGCTTCCTCAATGACATCTGAGGACTGGGGCGTGGCCCGAATGGCGGCGGTTGTCGCCCCTTAGTTCGAGGAATCGCTGACCGGCCGCGACCCCCGCTCTCCGAACTGCACGGCTGTCCGCCGCACATCAGTTTCTGGGCAGTGGGTCTGCAGGGCGCCGGTCTGGCACGGAGGCGGGTTACTTTCGGGCGGTTGCGATGCCGTTGAACAGGTTTGATGACGCCAGGATTAGATCGAGGAACGCGTAGATCGTGCCCACCATCCCGCTGCCTCTGCGCGGCGGAGCTCCGGGGACCAGCACATCGGCGACCCGTACGGAGCGGGCCGGCTCAACGATGCTGTGGCCGGTTCAGCGCTGATGGCGGCTGACCATGATGAGCGCAACGGGCCAGGCCAGACACCCTGCCGCTGTCATGAAGTACGCCGCGGGTGACGACAGCTGAACTGCTGCGAGTCACCGTGCCAGGCGCGTTTTCCTCCAAGATCCGAAAGTGCGAGTGGTTCCCTAACGGAGTGTCTTGCAATGTCAACCTGCGACGTGGCTGCCCTGGCGGGGCCCTTCCGATGTCGACCCGATCACTACCACGGCCCCAGCCCGCTCCCCTTTGGCCGACGGCCCTGCGCGGTCTTACCTGGGTGGTGTCTATGTGGGTTGCGGCTTTGGGGGATTTGGCCTCCGGTGCGTGCAACGCGTGGCGCATTTGGGCCTTGACGGTGTCGGTGTCGGGTTGTTCGGAGATTGTCCGTAGCGGTGTGGCGGCCCGTGGTTGGGCGGACTTGGGGGTCTGGCTCAGTGGATTGTGGGTGATGGGGGTGGCGCGGCGCGTGTTGAGGGTGTGGGGGAGTGTGGGGCGTTGCTGTCTTGGTGCGCTCGGCAGGGTCGTGCCGGGCGCGTTCACCGGGCCGGTGTGGGTGTCGGAGACGATCAGTTGGACGGCGGGCGGGCTGCGGGGGGTCGGTGAGCGCTGGAAGGCGAGTCGGCGGGCGGCGTCCTCGGGCGTGGTGACGTGGATGTCGAGGGTCTTGTGGTGTCCGTGCGCGTTGACGCCGGCCGCGGTCAGCGCGTGGGCGTTGAGGGTGCGGCGGCCCTTGCGGACCTTGTGCGTGAGCGCGTCCACTCCACCCGGGCGGACGCATACGGTCCGGCGTCCAGGGGCCGGTTGCGGAACGCGGCGATCTGGGCGTGCAGGTGCTTGGCCATCGCGCTGAGCCGGATCAGGTGTTGCGACTCGGTGGTGGAGTTGTTCACCTGCTGCGGCGTCGTACGCCGGCATGGCCGGGTCGGCAGTGATCACATCAGGGCCCTGGAGCACCAGGCCTTCTCGAACGGAGCGTGACCAGGCCTTCTCGAACGGAGCGTGAGTCCTTCTTCCGGAGCACCTTGCACCTCGCACGGCGTGTATAGAACGCGAGGACCAGCGTGAGTGTGCCGACAGTCAAGGAGGTCGGGCCTTCGGCGATCCGGGCGTCGTTGGTCTGCGGAGCACCGGGGAGGAGCATGGCGCCGAAGGTGAGCCGGCACGTGGCGACGACCCGGTTGTGGCGTCGTTCGAGGCCGTGGACGAAGGCATGCGGGTGAGGCGGCTCGGCCGCGGACGTCGATGGCCTGGCCGCTGACGGCTGTGTCGTTGCCCGACTGGGCATCAGGAACGAGCCGGGTTCGCTCTGGTGTGGGGGGTCGTCGTCGTGTGCGGCGGTCCGGTCAGGTGGTGGTTCCGGTGATGGTGGTGGTGAAGATGTGTTGGTTGTTTTGGGTTCCGGTGATTTCGATGGTGGTGGTGTTGTTGTGGGTGGTGTGGTGGGTGGTTTGGATGTGGCAGGGGGTGTCGAATTCGGCGTAGCGGGTGAAGGTGGTGGTGGCGCCGGTGGGGGTGAAGACGCCGGTGCCGCCGGTGTTGCCGCTGCCGGTGCTGCTGGTGTTGGCACCGATGGCCCCGTTGCTGCTGTCGTTGGTGCTGCTGCCGTTGGCGCGGGTGGTCCCGCTGCTGCCGTTGCCGTTGCCGCTGGTGCCGCTGTCGCTGCCGCTGTTGGTGTGGGTGGTGGCGTGGGCGGCTTGGCGGGCGGCTTCGAGGAGGACCATGCCGGGGATGTGGTCGCCGCTGTGGTCGAAGAGGGTGGGGTGG
>NZ_JBEXGX010000074.1:0-9190 GCF_040607495.1 Streptomyces sp. NPDC005281
GCGACTTGCAGACACTGCTCGCTGCCTGGACCGGCGCCTGCCCCACCTGCCACCGCAACATACCCACGCCACTACGAACCTGACCAAGCCCTACTAGTCCCCGACGAAGCACCTCGGCCAGGACGAACCGGAAGTCGAAGCGCATCTGCGATCTCTGTTCATATCCCAGTGCCCGGGCGAGCAGCCCCAGGCTGACCGGTTGCGGGACGTTGCTGTTGGCCAGCGAAGGGACGTCCAGGGAGAAGGCAGCAGTCTCGTCCAGACTGTCTAGGATGCGGGCGAAGTCGACTGATGAAGGCTGAGGTTTCCCTGCCTGCGGTGAATGCTCGTGTCGCAGAATGGACGTCAGCTGATCGACTCTCGGGGCCTTGTCCGCTTCCTTTCCCAGTCCCAGCGGCGGGATCGTGGTGCGGAAGGGCGCTACCACGTTGTCCATCCACGGGGGCATGTGTCCGCGGCAGAGGCGCCCTGCGCCCGGCCCTTTGAGGAGCAGTTGTATGTCCTGGCCGGCATGGCGGAAGTTCCAGGCCGCCCACCACGGGCCATGTTGGCGGGCGTTGTAGGCGACGGTCAGTTTGCCGCGCAGGAGACTGCGGATGGAGTCCGCTGCCACTGGGAGTTCGACGAACAGACCCAGGACGGCCTCGCGCGGGGTTGCTGTGCCCGCAGCGGAGAGCTGCTCGATGGCCGCCGCCGCAACCGCGCCTTCGATGAACAGCCTGACCAGTTCCTGCTCCCAGGGCTGGTCCAGCTCAAGGTCCAGACTGACGGTGTACGTGTCAGTCCCGTTCCGGCCGGCTTGTCGGAAAGCCTCGAGCGGATCCGCGGCATCGCGGTCACCGCGCAGTCCGTGTTCCAGGACAAGGCCCGGGAACGCGATTGCCGCGCCCAGATTCGACTTCCCGGCCCCGTTCGGTCCGGTGATGACCGTTGCCCCGGTGTCGAGCGGCAGGTCGAGAGAGGCGAAGGAGAGGAAATCTTGAGCCGCTACTGAGTGGATCTTCATCGGAAACGCCGTTCATTTTCAGCAGTGTTGAGCGCGTCGCGTACGGCGCAAGGCGAGCATGACAGACAAGCAATGAGCTCACAGATGTGTTTGACTGAGCGCCTCTGCATCTGGTCGGGACGTCGCCGATAGCGCCTCGGCGGCCAGTGCACTGCATCAACTCCTGCACGGGGGAGGCGCCAAGCCCTGGCATGTCCTGGACGGTCTGGATGAGGGCTTGAGCGACCTTCCCGGCCTCGACGAAGTCCTGCTTCTGCAGCTGAAAGCGCTGACGGAGCCGCAGCGCGAGACCCCGCGTCTGCGGATCACCTGCCGCACCACCTGTTGGCCCGAGGCGCTGGACAGCGGACTACGAGAGCTCTGGTCGGACGTCGGGCAGGTGGAGCTGATGACACTTGAGCCGCTGCTCGCGTGAGCTGTCTGCGGGTGGCCCGATCTCCGCAAGCCGTTGCGGGGTCCGGGCCGAGGGTCCAAGCCGGTGTGGTGAGGGCTGAGACCAGGCAGCGGTAGCCGGCTTTCTTGGCCGCGTGCCTGGGGAGTGGCAGGCGGTCTACTGGAGTAACGACGCCATGGATCAGGTGGATACATAGGCTTGCATGCCGACGCGGTCGGGCTCTGGTGGTCAGCCGGCTCGCCTTGCACTTCCCCGGGTGTTTCTAAGTGGCGTCTGTGGATGGTCGCTTGGCGCGATGGTGGTCTGCGGCGTCGACGGCAGGTCCCGGTTGGTGGCCGTGGAGGCGGTAGGGCATGTCGTCGGGGTGGCGGTGCATGCGGGCCTGGCGCCAGGCGGCGTCGTAGGACAGTGGGGTGGCGCTACGTCGCTGGACTAAGAGAGCCCGGAGGCTGGTGAGGGGGGCGAGGACGGCCCGCCACAGAGCGAGTTTCATGGGTGGGCCTTCCCTTGCGTCGCAGGGGCGAAGGCGTCGGGTTCTGGAGTGATGGCGCCAGCGGGCAGGCTTCCGCCGTTGAGGATTTTGAGTGAGTCGAGAAGGGCGAGCATGGCCTGTTGCTGCTTCTCGGTGTCGCTGAAGCCGTCGCCGAGCTGCTCCCATTGCTGCATCAGGGGGGACCACCATCGGTCGCAGGACGTGATCAGCCGGGCGAGGCGCTGGAGTTCGGCGACGTGGTCGTCGCTGAGTACTCCGGGGGGGTGGTGCTCGAGCCGGTCCAGGACGACGAGGCCTGGGTGGTCGTAGAGGTGGGTCTTGAGGAAGCGCAGCCGGCGGACGCGGTGGCCGTCTGCCTGTTGCTGTTGCAGGAAGTCTTGCGCATCGGGAGGTAGTTGCAGGACTGCCCGGGCGGAGATCAGGCGGTAATGCGCAGTGCGGCAGCTGTGAGGCAGGGCGGCGTTGACGGCATCCTGGGCTGCGAGGAGGTCGGTGGCTGGCAGGCAGGCTGCCGTGTCGAGTGCTGAGGTGTGGACGTGGGTGCGGACGGCTTCTTCAACGCCCGGCTGGCTGCGCTGGCGGGGGCGCCAGTTGATGGTGTAGATGGCTTCGAAGCTGATGCCGTCCGTGGCGGTGGGCAGCAGCCGGGGCCTGCTGCAGCTGGTTGTGCGCACAGGGTGCTGCCATGGCCATCTCATGCAGCGTCTCCCGGCGGCGGGAAGACGGAACGGAGCCGGACATCGACGAGGTGGTGGTAGAAGTCGTCCGCGACGCTTGCGCCCTCGGTGGTGGATACCCCCTGCAGTTCCTGCATGAGCGAGGCACCGGCCTGGAACATGTTGTGCCCCCGCAGGGCTGGCAGCAGCTGGTCCCGCAGCTGCGGGTACAGCTCGGGGTCGTCGGCGCATGCACGGATCCAGGCGGTCAGGCGGGGGATGATCTCGGTTGTGGTGTCGGTGTCCTTGAGCAGGTCGTGCACGGCGCGGACTGTGTCGATGTCCGATGCGGAAGGGGACATCAGCCACGGCATGCCGTTGTCGGTGAGGAAGGTCAGCGCCATGAACGCGAGGCCGCCGCTGCGGGCGGACCCCTTGTCCTGCTGCCAGCTCCTGACCTCGGCAACCAGCCGTTGCTTCACTGCAGGCTGGCCGGCCAGCTCTTGGAAGACGGTCAGGACACTCCTGCGGGTGTCCGGATCGGCGCTGGACTGTGCGACGCGGCGCAGACGTACCATCGCCATCTTGGCGGCTGAGGCGGTGACGTCGGGTTCCTGGAGAATGCGCCGGCAGACCTCAATCACCACGGGCGCGTACTCGGACCGGGCGGCCCACCGGTACAGCATGCTCCAGGCGAGGCGGCCGACGTGTTCATCACGGACCGCGTTGTCCATGACGGTGCCGAGCACGTCCGGGCGGACCCCGCTGGTGATTTTGCCGAGACTTTCGAGGTACTCAACCGTCCCGTGCCGCACGGTCAGCTCTGTCAGTACCCGTACGGCCCGGTCCTTCGACGAAGCGTCAGCGGCTGTGCCGACCAGCCAGGCGATCAGCGGATCGCGCATGACGTCGTAGTTGTCCCAGACGTACTCGAGTACGGCACGGCCGTAGGCAGGCCTGTCGAAGACGACGATGTCCTGATTGTCGACGTCGGCTCCGACGTCGATGATGCGACGGCGTAGCCCCCGGCTGGAGAACGCGCTGCGCACGGGCGAGAGCGCCGCAGCATTTCCGGGAGAGTTTTCGATGCTTTCCTGCAGCTGGGTTGCACTGCGGGTGACCTGGGGCATCGGAGCGGACTGCCACACGGCCAGGGCCAAAAGCAGGCAGCGGTCTTCCAGAGTGAGAGAGGAGCTGCCGCTGTCGTGCCGCGGAGTGGATTCCCCGAACCTGGTGTCCAGTTCACTGCGCCAGTCGGTCAGCGCCGCTTCAATGCGCTGGAGCAGCGTGAGCGGCTCGGCGACCTTGCCGGTGTCCGCATGCTGGGGCTGCTTTTCGAGGTGACGGTGCTCCTCCCAGGCCTCCACGACCGTGCGCGCGGCGCGTGCTGCGCCTACCGCGCTCAGACCACGCACGCTGGCCTGAGCCTGAGCCGATGAACGCAGCATGCTGGTCAGACGGCTGTAGCCGTGAGTGTCGAGGTGCGCTTCCATCAGAGCCAGAGCGTCGGGGGCCTGGCGCAGGCGCAGAACGTGGATGCCGCTTCGCTCTCCCAGACGGTGGTCGGTCCACAGGCCCTCCGCCACGGTCAGCACCAGATGCGAGCGGGCACTGCGAAGGCTCTCAGCATGCTTGGACAACGCATTGAGGAAGTCGGCCGACAAGGCGTCGTTCACCGGGTGCTTCAGGTCGAGCTGGTAGGCGTGGTCTCTCTCCAGCGGGAGGCGGCCCCTGGCGGGGCTGCTCCAGTCCGCGTCCAGTTTCACCAGAGGGATGTGGGCGGCGGTGTGCTCCGCGAGCAGTCGCAGACTGAGCGTCGTGGAGCCGAACGAGCGTGGCGCGATGACGATGAGTACGGGCTGGCGAAGACTGCCAGCGCCCGGGTGCAGAGCTTGGGCCCAGAGTTCGGTCCAGTGGTCGTTGCGGACGAATGGCTGCTGCAGAAGGGCCGCGCGGTCCTGGACGTCGCCTTCCAGCACGTCTCGTTTACGGGTCTCCAGGATCAGCTCGTCGATGTGCTGCGCGACGACGTCGACATGACGGTGCACGTGGATCGCGCCGCCCGCTGTGTGCAGAGTAGGTCCTTCCTCCTGGCCAGTGGGAGGAGCATCCGGCGGAGCGGGGGGTGTGCTGGTGTGGCCACCGCCCTCGCGTGCGTCCTGGCTGCGGCGCCAGGGCGATTTCCAGCCGTGGGGTGCGGGCGGTGTAGCAGCGCCGGCCTCGGGAGCGGGTTGGTGCGGGCGGGCGGGATCGTCCGGGACATCGGACATGAGGGCACTCCAGGAGGATGAAGGGGGTACGGGCCAGGGTGGATAGCGGTCAGCGATGCGGATACGTGTTGCGCACGCGTTCGATGTGACCGCCCACGGTGGCCCCGTACAGGGGTGCGTGGAACTGGATGCCGCCGCCCTGGGCGGCAGACGCGGAGCCGGACGGCCCGGGCTCGGGAGAGGAACCGGCAGCAGGCGAACCCGGGTCCGGCTCGTCGCTCAGATACGGCGTGATGGCAGTACCCGGCATGCCGGGCACGTGGAGATGGCACAGTGCCTGGTAGCCCGGCTTGTCACTGACCCGAGCGGTGGCCTGCGCGAAGTGAAGGGGCGCCAGCTGAGGGGTGTAGCCGCCGTGGACACACCGCTGGTAGGCGGTCTCGGACAGGACACCGGCGAGGAAGCCACCTGTGTCCGCCGCGGACTTCAGAGCCTGGCGCACGGCCTGGCTGTCGAGGAGCCGGCTGACATCAACGAGGGCGTTGCCACTCCGGAGCTCAGGGCCCGTCACGGGCCCGGCATGCACCGCGACCCGCAGCCGTACGAGGGGACTGCTGGCCAGCCGTTGCTGGTCGTAGCGCCCCAAGGCCGCGCTGAGGCGGCCGAGCAGGGGGTCGATGATCCTTGCAAGGGCCTCGGGGGGAAACAGCAGGATCGCGCCGTCCCCGCCGTCCTTGTAAGAGTGGGGCAGCGCCTGGGGGTCGGGCAGTCCGCAGTCGGCGAGCACGCTGGCCACGATGTCGTCCACGTCGGACCGCGTGCTTTCCATCTTCGCTTCGGGGATCTGGCTGTACTTCTCCATGTCGAAAGCCAGCAAGGCGAACTCGGCCGGAATCTGTTTCTCTTCCGGGTGTGGCGACGATGACATGCGGGCACCGGCCCTTTCAGCACGAGCGGTCAGATGAGTGCCCCATGCTGATGGGATCCATCCGACGCCGGTGCCCACCAGTGGGCATGTCCGGCATGCCGCGCATCACGTCTGCATATGTGCATGTGACTGAATGGCATGAATGTTGCAGACGAGCAGGCCGCCGCCTGACGCGGTCCGCACCCAGCCTTGCTCCCGCCACGGCCGGAGAGCTGATCCGACGGCGTTTCGGGACGCGCCGATCAACTGAGACAGTTCAGCCTGAGTCAGAGGAATGGAATGCTGCGCAGACACGGTTGAGGAGGCTTCGACCAGGCGCCAGAGAGCCGATGCCAGGCGCACGGGCACGGATGCGGTGGCAAGTTCAAACCGCACGGCGTCTGATTCCCGTACGCGAGCGATGGCGTGGCGCAGTAAAGGAGTTAGCAGGTCGTGAGTGTTCACGAACTTGAGGAATTCGGGAGCCGGCACGATGTGCACGTGGCAGGCTTCGGCGGCGATGACCGTCGCGGTACGCGGCCTGTCGTCAAGGACGGCCAGCTCGCCGAGTAACTCGCCGGCCCCCCGTACGGCCAGAAGCGTTCGCCCCCCGCTGGCCCCGGCCAGCGTGACCAGCGCTGAACCGGAGTCGAGGAGGATCACGTGCGTTGCAGGATCTCCCTGCCGCAGCAGCACGCTCCGTGCCGGCCGCACGCGCTGCGGCGTGAGCGCTCGCAGGCGGCCCCACAACATCTCGCCGATCACCTGGACACGCGGCGGCTGATACATCCATCCCCCTGGTGCGATTCGGTGCAGTTCGTCACATACGTTGAGATCCTCTCAATTGAATGTGCAACTGCTCAACAGCCCCATTCCGGCCACAAGTAGCGCTGCCAGGACAAGGTCGCCAGCGAAGCGGACCAAGCGGAGTTTTCTGTCGGCCAACTGGGAAAACGTCCGCAGCCGGACCTCTTCACCTTCCCGTCTGCCAACTGAGCTGGTCACCGGACTACTTGAGTCCGGACCGCAGACGCCATGCCCGCACGATCCCCCGACCAGCACCCTGCGAAGACCGCCTGCCGGCAGTACTGGACGCAACGCCAGCAGCGCAGCAGCCACAGCCCCAACAAGCAGAAGACAGCTGACAGCTAGCAGAAACACCGTCCCCGAAGAGATGCTCCCCTTCTGCGAAAGGGCAGCCACAGACAGAGCCAGCAGGCCGCCAGCCACCCCGCACAGCGTCGTCGCCTTCGTGTCCGCCCGCTGTACCTCGGTAAAGGCCTGTTCGCCGAGCTGTTGCAGAAACTGTGCGTAGAAGTGACAGCCGTCCGCATCGCCGCAATCCACAGCAACTCCTTCCGCCCAGGTGCTGCTTCACGGAAGACCCTGCCCGTTCAGAACAGGAATCGCTGCCCACCAAAGGGCCAGGGCCGTGCAATGTCAGTCACTGCGCGGTTCTTCGGGTGCCGTTCGCGCGGCCATGTGGCGGCTCGTGGGCAACCTCGTGAGGGCCAGGTCCGTTGGGCCGAGCGGCAGATGGTCACGGTGCCCGCCCCTCACCGTGGCCCAGACCAGGATGCTCCGCCGGGTGAGACCGACCTGACCCGTGCGGTGCAGCAGGTGTCCGTCTCGCCCTAAAGGCCATGACGATGTCAGGGCCTGTCCGTATCGTCTTCCCATGAGCACGGAGCCGGCCCCGCCGCCTTGGCGTAGGAGCCCGTCGGCAGACGCGCTCTGCGCGGAGGCTGGCGGTAGGGGTGCGCCTGGTCGCCGCCATCATGAGCGCTCCGCTGCTCGGACGGCCTGCCAGACACCGGTTTGGCCCTACTCGGCAGGCCGTTCTGCTTGCTCGGCGGCCTGCCGCTCCCGGCGTTTTGCCCGCGTGCCGTTGCCGCCCGCACCACACGGCACACCCGGCCCGGGACTTCCGCATGCTGCTGCGAAGCCGGGCCCCGCCGGGCCGGCCGCCGGGCCGTGACCCCGGCAGGACCACCGTCGTTGTCCTGGCTGGTGCCGCCCCTTGTTCGCGCTGTGACGGTGCCCGGCCGAGTGCCGCATCAGCCCACGACTGACGCGGACAGGTAGGCCCCAGACGCGCCGCGTCACTTACAGCGCCCCGCCCGTGTGGCCACGCCACGCCACCCGTCAGGCGCCGGATCGTGGGACCGGCCGCGAGGACGGCACGGCCATGACCTCCACCCACCCGCGCAAGCGACCGCAGCGGCGCAGCGACATCCCCCACGGCCCGCAGCAGGACACGGGCCTGCAGCAGATCCGCGACACCCTGCCGCCCGCGCCCGCACCCCGCACGGTCGAACCCGCCCCGCGCCCCGTGGACGACGAGGTGCCACCGGAGCTACTGGCCCTGGTGAACCACCACTGCCGCCGCATCAACGCCTACCTCGCCCGCGCTCAGCACCAGCAGACCCTGCATGCCGGCAGCATGACTGAGTGGCAGCGCCTGGTCCTGTACGCCCTGACCGACGCCCTCGCCCACAACCACCTCCTGGTCGGCACCCTCGCCGCCTACCTCCAGCGCCAGGACCTCGACGCCGACCTGCTGCGCCGCTACCTGCAATCCCCCGACCCCGACCGCTACATCACCCGTGAGGCCGTCCAGCACCTCGACGGCCTCACGGGTGCCGTGCCCGAAGAACCGGCCGAGCCGGTCTGGATGGCCGTCGGCCGCCGGATCGCCCGCGACGGCAGCTGACAGCCGGACCGGTCAGGACGGCGGGCCCGCCGCCTGGGAGCCGCGACAACGGCCGTCGCGCCCACGGCCTGCAGGTGTCGCTGATCTCGCTGGGGGAGAGGGTGTCCGTGTGTGCGGCACGGACACCCAGCCAGGTCAGAAGCGGCGGCTGTGCGCACTTGAGGAACAGCACCGGCCGTGGGACGGCCCTTGCCCGCCGCAGTCCCGGGAGGCGTGTGCATACTGCTGGCCATGACATCCCAGCTCAACACCCGCGTGTCTGTGATGACCGTGATGCTGCCGGTGTGCGTGGTGGGTTCTGGAGCCTGCTACGGCCTCTTCGTGGACGAGTGGGCAGGTGCCGTGGTGGGCGCGGTGGCCGCCGGGGTGGGTGTCGGGTTTGGCATGGCGGCCCGTCCGCGCCCTTTGAAGGGGGATGGCTATGCGGAAGGGCTCGCCGACTCGGTCCTTGTGACCATCGCGCTGTACGAGGCGGCGGTGTTCCCGCTCACTTCTGCCGGGTCGAGTGAGGAACAGGCGGCTCGCCGTGCCCTCGCCTACCGGGTCGCTGCCTCCGACGGCTTGCCACGTTCCGTTCGAGTCGCGGCGGCCGCCGCGTTGGAAGCCCTCGACGACGGCTTGGACGCCGAACGGGCCCAGGCGGCATTGAAGGATCTGATACTTGCGGTGTACAGATTCCGGGCCAGCCACGAATTCGCGGACCACGTGACCGTGCCCCGGGTACTACAGCCGTGGCTCGCGATCTCGCTTGTCGCGGGTGGCGTAGTGGCAGCGTTGTGCGCGTGCTTGGTGGGCTCGCCGCCAGAGTGAC
>NZ_JBEXGX010000075.1:0-7539 GCF_040607495.1 Streptomyces sp. NPDC005281
ATGGCCTCGTCGACGCTGGTGAAGCCGAAGGGCTCGGCCATCTCCACGCCCGCGACGAAGTTGGGGATCACGTTGCGCACCCAGGGGCCGTCGCCCTGGTAGGCGAGGTCGGCGGCCCCTGGGTGACGACCGGGATCAAACGCAGGCCCCTGCGGGAACTCACCCTCACAGAGAAGACCGTCAACCGGGCCCAGTCTGCGGCCCGGGCACCGGTCGAGCACGGCGTCGCGCGCCTGAAGTCCCGGCGGATCTTCCGCAGATCCCGGTGCAGTCCAAACCGCATGACGTCAATCGCCAAAGCCGTCCTCACCCTGGAGCGGCAACGCCGAAGAAGCTCAGTCATTCACCACCGCGTCGCGGCCGGCATACAGGCCCGGACATAGCCCACCCGTTCCATCCGTTGCCGAAGCGCAACCGACCCGACAGCGCAGATCCCGGCAGCCAACAGGCCGCCGGGATCAGGAGCAGTGCGCGCCTACTTGGGCCGGACGGCGTCCTTGGCCTTCTCCTTGGCCGCCCGCAGGTCGCCCTGGGATTCCTTGGCCTGCCCTTCGGCCTTCAGGGACTCGTTGCCCACGGCACCGCCGACGACCTTCTTGACCTTGCCCTCGACCTGCTCGCCCTTGGCCTGAGCCTTCTCGTCCGCAGCCACAACCACTCACCCCTGCCTCAATCGGAACTCACGTACGCCCTCCGTGTCACCCCGGATCGCATCCTCAAACCAACCCGATGACCGCAGTGCTTTCGCAGCCGTGGACCGCCTAAGAAATACATAAAATCCGCAGGAATGAAGATCGGACTGTCGGGCACACGATGGTCCGGAGGTTGATAACTATGGTTCCTATTCTTCTTGTTCTTCTGCTCGCCCTGATCCTCTTCGGTGCCGGTTTCGCACTCAAGGCGCTCTGGTGGATCGCCGTCATCGTGCTGATCGTCTGGGTGCTCGGATTCGTGATCCGTCCGACTGCCGGCGGCGGCAAGCGCGGCCGCTGGTACCGCTGGTAGACGGCTTGAACAGCACACATACATGGGTGGGGCCCGACGCTACGGCGTCGGGCCCCACCCATGTCCCGTCCCGGCGAGCACGGGATGAACGTGGTGATTCTTCCGGTCCGGGGTAGCTGGAGGTCATGGCCGGAGGCGGCCGTGACGCCAGGAACCATAGCCCTCCAGCACGACGCCCCCGGCCATCTACGCATTTTGACGGCCAGCGTGTGTGAGCTCAAGAGGCCTGCACGATCGCATGTCTGAAGGAACGTCACCGAATTCGAGGCGCTTAAAAGATCCTACGCAGTTCGGTGCTGCGGACAGGCGGCAAATTTCGATGAGGGACGTAAGGTCGCGGCGGTAGATGACGCGTGATCAGCACCACATGGATCGGCTGTCTGAGAACTGCACGCCGGGGCACTCAGGTGCTGGGTGTGCGGCGGGGGCGGGCAGTCCCGTGGGGGTGACCGACCGTCCCTGCCCCGCCTTTAGCAGTACGGCGCCACACGCGGACTCCCTCATGCCGGTACACCGAGCCCGGGCCTTCCAATAGGGTGTCGCCCTCGTTTCGCCCCCACCCAGCTGTCGATACCTACCGGTGGCCGGCCAAGGGCACGAGTCCGGCGAGACGCGAGTCCGGTCCCGCACGATGTCCGGTCCTCCCCGCCTCGCAGCCCCGTCGAAAAGTTGCCCGAACCCGCCTGGTAAATCTGGTGTGCATTCCCCAGGTCCGGGTAAACGGGCGCTGGCCGGCTACCGCAGCCGGCGGCACGGGGGCTGGATCGCGTCGTAGGGAGGGCCTTGAGATGACGATGACCGTAACGACACAGGCGCGCAGCGTCGTACTGCCGGAGATAGCCGACCCCTCGCAGGTCGCGCCGAAGGACGCCCGCGAGCTCTCGAAGCTGTTCTTCGACCAGCTCGCCGTTCTGGAAGAGGGCACACCCCAGTACCAGTACGCGCGCAACACCCTGATCGAAATGAACGTCACCCTCGTTCAGTACGCGGCCTCGCGTTTCCGCAGCCGCGGCAGCGAGGAGATGGAGGACATCGTCCAGGTCGGCACGATCGGCCTGATCAAGGCCATCGACCGGTTCGAACTGTCCCGCGAAGTCGAGTTCACCTCCTTCGCCGTCCCCTACATCGTGGGCGAGATCAAGCGCTTCTTCCGCGACACCACGTGGGCCGTCCACGTCCCCCGCCGCCTGCAGGAAGCACGCGTCCAACTCGCCAAGGCCACCGAGGAACTCCGTAGCCGACTCGGCCGCACGCCCACCGTGCGTGAGCTGTCCCAGCTGATGTCCCTCAGCGAGGAAGAGGTCAACGAAGCCCGGCTCGCCTCCAACGGCTACACGTCCTCATCCCTCGACGCCGCCATCACCTCCGGCGAGGACGGCGAAGCCGCACTCGCCGACTTCATCGGCACCGACGACCACGCCCTCGAACTCATCGAGGACTTCAACGCCCTCGCCCCGCTCATCGCCGGACTCGACGACCGCGAACGGCGCATCATCCACATGCGCTTCGTCGAGGAGCTCACCCAGGCCCAGATCGGCGAACACCTCGGCATCTCCCAGATGCACGTCTCCCGCCTCCTGAACCGCACCCTCGCCAAACTCCGCGAAGGCATGCTCACCACCAACTGAGCTGAGCAGACAGCGACATGAGTGCGGCGGTGTGCCCCACCCGCGAGGTGGAGCACACCGCCGCACTCATGTCGGACGCCAGGTCCGGCAAGGCAGTGTCGTGGTGCTGATGACCGTACGTGCGGCGCTGGGGCGGACGACCAACGAAAGTCGCGTGACCTCGCTGGTCATCTGGGGTTGTCAAGAGAACGTGCAGGCCAGCGCAAGTTCGGCCGTTCAGGCAAGTGAGTCACGTGGCCCGGTCGGGTGCAAAGGGTCGGCGGAGGCTTGGGGCGGCGGGCCGTGGTGCAGGGTTGCGTGGTCATGGGATGCCCCGGCGTCGATGGTCTGAGGGTGGGCGGCCGGCGCCGGGGCGTTCGTCATGCCGGTGTGCGGTTACCGGGGCCGGGGAGGTGGCCGTGGTTGGGCCGGTCGTGGCCTGGCTTTCAGTGACCCGGCTTGCCGTGGTCGGGCTTCCCGTGGCCCCGGGGCACGACCCCGATCGCCACCCCGAACGGGAGGTCGCCGACGGGGATGGTGGCCACGACGGTGTTGGTGTGCGTGTTGATCACGGACACCGTGTCGGCGTTGGCGTTGGTGACGTAGGCGCGGGTGCCGTTCGGCGACACCGCCACCTCTCGAGGCGCATCGCCGACGGGGATGGTGGCGACGACCGTGTTCGTCGCCGTGTTGATCACGGACACCGTGTCGCTGTCGGCGTTGATGACGTAGGCGCGGGTGCCGTTCCGCGACACCGCGACCCCCTGGGGCGCATCGCCGACGGGGATGGTGGCGATGACGGTGTTGGTGTGCGTGTTGATCACGGACACCGTGTCGCCGTTGGAATTGGTGACGTAGGCGCGGGTGCCGTTCGGCGACACCGCCACCCCGAACGGGAAGTCGCCGACGGGGATGGTGGCGACGACCGTGTTGGTGTGCGTGTTGATCACGGACACCGTGTTGGCGCTGGAATTGGTGGCGTAGGCGCGGGTGCCGTTCGGCGACACTGCCACCCCGATGGGGGCATCGCCGACGGGGATGGTGGCGATGACGGTGTTGGTGTGCGTGTTGATCACGGACACCGTGTTGGCGCTGAAGTTGGTGACGTAGGCGCGGGTGCCGTTCCGCGAGACCGCCACCCCCAGGGGCTCAAGGCCGACGGGGATGGTGGCGACGACCGTGTCGGTCGCGGTGTTGATCACGGACACCGTGTTATCGGCGCGGTTGGTGACGTAGGCGCGGGTGCCGTTCGGCGACACCGCCACTTCCCACGGCGCATCGCCGACGGGAACCGTGACCACCACCGTGTTCGTCGCTGTGTTGATCACCGACACCGTGTCATCGCTGAAGTTGGCGACGTAGGCGTAGGTGCCGGGCGGCACGGCCTGGGCGGGCTGCGGGGCCACCATGGGCAGGGCCAGGCCGGCCACTAGGACGAGACCTGCCGCCAGGGCCCGCAGCAACCCATCCCACCAGGAGCGACGCACTCGAAGACCAGGCGGCGCCGACGACGGGAGGGCCTCCTGCGCGCCCACCTCCCTCACGGTTTGACAGATAGTCACAGCAATCCTTCTGATCGGGCTGACAGAATGGGACGCATTATGACAGTTCGTCATATTCGGTATGGCGGGGACGCGCGACCGCCCCGACCATGGGCCGGGGCGGTCGCCTGGACGTTCGTGCGCCGCACCGAGACCGCATCCGGTCCGGTGCCGCGACTGAACCAGAGGATCCGGGGCACGGAGGCGGGCGACTGGACCCAGGCAGGGTGAGCACGACGGGCCGGGAGGGGCACCCTCCGCCGACAATCACTCGGCAGGGGGGATCGCTCAGGAATTCATTGATCCGGCGCAGGGTGGCGCACCCACAAGGCTTACGCACATGCCGTACGTGCCTGACGATCCCTCGGATACCCGTAAGGCATGTACGAAAACGGCCACTTGCCCTACATGCCTGCTGCCTCGCTGGCACCCGAGATAACCATCAGGGCACCGGCAACACTGGTGCCCTGACCGATGATCGTGAGGCTCTGCAGGCCAGCTGGAATCAGACCCGTGACCACCTCAACGCCGCCCGAGCCCACCTCATACGCCTGCCGGACATCGATCTCTCAGCGACGCTGGAGTTGCTGGAGCACAACGAGCTGGAACTCGCCTTCGACTGCCTGGTCGATCTCGGTCACGACCTCGACCTGCCCCTCAGTTTCTGGCAGCACTTGGACCGAGCGGCTCGTGAGATGCGGCTTTACAGCGATGCGCTGCACAAGCCCCACCTCACGGCTGCCGACTTCTGCCGCCGTCACCTCGCCGCTGCCTCCGAGCAGGAATGATCCACCAATCCGGCGAACCTTCCCGGTCAGAGCGCTAGACGACGGCACCCTCACTGCAGAGGAGGCCGCCGGCCACGATCAGGACGAGGACAGCCACTCCGCCGGCATGCAGGAGGTCGGAAAACTGTTGGTGCTGCAAACCTGTGCACTTCGAATCACATTCCGTGATGCTGTCCATCCCCCTCCGTCACCGTCTTCGTGGTTCCGCGATGAGGCCTGCGGCCTTCGGGTCCGGCATGACTTACCTGCTGACGGGGCCGATCACCAGAGTCTTGGGTGAAGGGCCGACGCTGTGGCCAGGTCGACGGCTTAGGGGTGTACTGGGAGATGTGCGGCGCGCGCCCACGAGCGGAGGCCGCAATCCACTCTCCGAGGCGATTCTCGTGAACAAACACACCAGAGGATTCATCGCTGCCACCGGATCGGTGCTTCTCCTGTCCGCGACGACCGTCGCGTACGCCCAAGGCAACAACCACGGTTCGGCAAGCGGTGCACACGTAGCGACATCGGCCGTGAGCACTTCGTCCTCCGTGACGGTGTCCACCAAGTCCACGCCGCTCGGCAAAATCCTGGTCAACAGCAAGGGGCACACCCTTTACCTTTTCCAGTCCGACCAGAAGAACAAGTCCACATGCAACGGGGACTGTGCCAAGGCCTGGCCGCCACTGAAGGCGAACGGAAAGACGATCGCCAAGGGCGGCGTCAACAGCAAACTTCTCTCGTCCATCACGCGCAGCGACGGCTCGAAGCAGGTGACGTACAACGGTCACCCGCTCTACACATTCATCGACGACACGAAGGCCGGGCAGACCAACGGCCAGGGGATCGATGCCTTCGGCGCCAAGTGGTACGTGCTGGGTACTGACGGCAAGCAGATCACCAAGCAGCCGTCGTCATCGAGCGGCGGCTACTGACGACATCTCTCAGGCGCGTGGTGGTGCCGGGTGGCCTTCTTCATGCGTGGCGTCAGCGTCGCGGGGTCGTGCGGCCGAACTGGGCCATGAGACGGTCGAGTTGCGTGCGGGCGAAGTCGTAGGTGGTCGTGTCCGTGTGCCCCCGGAACCTGGTCTCGACGATCATGATGACGGCCAGGTGCAGGGAGTAGAGGCGTCGGCGCAGGCGTTGTGAGGGGGACAGTTCGGCCAGGCCGTATCCGCTCATGAAGTCGGCGGGGTCACCGAACGCGGGAAGGTCGATGCCGGTGAATCCGGCTTCCATGAGCGGGTCCGCCCACATGGCGCGTTCGTGGTCGAGGACCGAGACGATCCGGCCGTCTCTGATCATCGAGTTCTTCGTCCACAGGTCCACTTCGACGAAGCGCGGTTCGCTGACGTCGTCCAGAGCACTCGCGTTCTCCACGAGGACCGAGCGGATCTCGTCGTAGTGCCAGCCGATGTCGACGCCTGTCCGCCTGCCGTCGGCGAGGGTGTCTTCGAGCACCTGCGTGAACGCCTCGCGCCACGTCGCCGATCCCGGGCCCCGCAGCGGTCCAAAGTGCGGGCCCACGATCGAGTTGAGTTCCCGGTTGAGCGCGCCCAGCTGCCGGTTGCCCGCGGTGACGACCTCGGCCGGCAGCCGCCCGTCCTGCACGGCCAGACCGAAGTTGTCCGCGTCCACGAACTCCATGAAGAAGTAGTCGGCCTCGACCAGTTCCCCGGACAGATCGGCGTGGTCGACCCGCGGGATCGGGACCGTGGTGCGTTCGCGCACCAGCGCCATCGCAGCGAGTTCCGTGCGCATCATCCCCCGCTCGCGGGTCAGCACCGTGACGTCCCCGGGAGGAGCGATCTTCAGCACCGCCTGCCGCCCGTCACGCAGCCGGATTCGGTAGGCGACGTTGAACCAGCCGTGGGTGATCTCCTCCGCGAAGTCGTCGCCCTCGGGTACCTGCCCGGTCCCGTAGGCCCGTTCGATCATCGCGCGCAGCGTGTGCGACGGCTGCCGGTTCTTGGTGATGCTCTCGGTGACGGCTTCCAACGAAGGCTCCTCGGGGCACGGGATACCGGGCACAGGGACGCCCAAGAGCTGGCTCGTTCCCGGCGGGTACAGGGTAGTTCGAAACCGCGTCGTGGCCGCGGGCAATGTCTTCCCGCCGTCGCGCCCGCCCCCGCCTCCGACTCGATCGGAGCGAATGGCACAGCAACCGCACGAACCCCGGCAACAGCAGCGGGGACGGCCTTCGTCGGCCAGCCTCGCATGCGGCCGGTGACATGCCGGTGCTCTTCCTGCCGAGTGGAGCCGGCCCTGCTCGGCAGGAAGAGCACCGGGGCTGGCCGCTAGAAGATTCGATTCAGCTCATGTTGGACGGCGAGAGACACCCAGGGAGAGACATGGCGGGCCGCGACGGAGGAGTGCTCAGCTTCGTTGAACGTCGGTGAGTTGGCGTCGACGGCTGAGAGGTAGAGGTCTTCGGCGCAGGTCAGTTGCCTTGTTGGGCTGTCGAGGATCCACGCGAACCTGCCCATCTGCCGTCTCGGATCCGGGGCGGCGAGCCATCCGCCCAGTACTACAGCCGTGGCTCGTGTCCGTGTCCGGTGTCCGTGTGATGCGTTGTCCTGTCCGTGAGTACGGAGCGGGCTGTGCAGGTCTGGGCGGGCT
>NZ_JBEXGX010000076.1:0-6861 GCF_040607495.1 Streptomyces sp. NPDC005281
CTTTCGGATCCAGGTAAGTCATCCGGCCCAGGAACCTCCTTCCGAGTTCCTCCCGGCTCAGCCGGGGATACAAACAGAGCGCCTCGTGGCGCACATCGTGCGCTCTACCACCCAGCGGAAAAAGCCCAAGCCGGAGTCGTGTTCCATGCCTCGCTCGGTGATGACCGGGCGGATGCCGCGCTGCCAGAGGAGGCGACGGTCCTTGTCGTGGTCGTGGGCGCGGTCGGCGAATAGGGCGTCGGGTCTGCGTCTGGGCCGGCCGACGAAGAGAATCCCCTGGCTTCAGGGAGAATTCACATTCCGCGCATGGTGCGCCACTCCGTCAGCGCGACTGCGACGTCGGGCGGCAGCACCGCAGCTGCAACTGCCCGCGGTAGACGCTCCAATGTTCGGACCACGTCGGCAAACGGCGTCTCCACGAGCGCTTCGACAAGATCGTCTCTTCGCGCAGTGCCATCGGAGTGCCTTAGACGGTGCCAATCCACGAGCAAGGACTGGGCCGTCACAAACGCCAGTCGCCGTCCCCGTACCAGATCGCCACGGTTGAGGCTGAAGACGCGGATCGTCTCTCGTCCCTTGTCACTGAGGGGGTCGTACTGGCCAGCTGCCAGCCTCAGCACGAGGTGGTCCGCAGGGTCCTCCGTGCTGGGATCGATCAGCAAGGAGTGCCCGTCCGCATCACAGGGGTATTGGCGCCCCTTGGTATGACTGTTGCAGTAGGAGCAGGCCAGCAAATGGTTGAGCCAGTCGAAAGCGCGCAGCGGCGCCTCGGCCAGCGGCTGGACGTGGTCGATGTCGGTGCCGAGGTTGTCCTCGCAATACATGCACCGCTCGGCGCCGTGCGCCATCTGCCCCAGTAGACGCTTGACGTGCCTTTTCGGCGCCTTGGCTATCGCCCACTGCGCGCTGGCCGCCGCATAGTCACCTCCCGCTTGTTCGACACGTGAGGTCCACCGATGCAGCAACGTCTGCGTTCGAGCCGGAGCAGGGACACGAACGAGTGGGATCACTGCTCCCGTCCCAGCCTGGCGGTCACCTCGGTCACCCGCGTATCCAAGGAACTGGCCAACAGCCGGCTCAGCTCCTGGTACTGGACCACTTCCCCCTCGGATGCCGTTTCGGCATAGACCTTGCGCTCCAATGCCACAAGCCGCTGACGGTCATGCTCGGCCCGGCTGGAGTAGGGGGTCTCCAGACCAAACAGCTCCGACAACACAGCGTCGTCGCCACTGCCGTACACCACACGGTGATACAGCTCCTCGCTCACTACGGCCGGCTGCTGCTGCTCACCGGGCCCCGGCAAACGGATCAGGCCGCCAGGGTCGGCTGCCTGACAGATATAGGGGCTATGGCTGGAAACGATGAACTGCAGGTTCGGAAAATGCTGACGCAGCCAATCGCCGATCTTGCGCTGCCACGTCACGTGTAGATGCGCGTCCACCTCATCGATCAGCACCACCCCAGGCGCCAAGACAGCGATACCACCGTCTGCGGTAGGCGCCGTCTCCAATCCGCCGTACACGGTGTGGATCTGCCGCACGAGATCGAGCACCAGGGCCGCCACGGTGCGGTAACCGTCACTCATCTCTCGCAGCGGGAAACCGTCCTTACTGCGCCCCTTCTGCGACACCCACAGTCCGTCCGCGCTGACCCTGCGGATTTGATAGGTATCTGGCAAAAGCCCGTCCTGCAGCAGTGCCAAGACATTGTCCAGCAAGGGCCCGGCCGTGCCGGTACGGTCCTCCAGCTGGCGCAGCCTCAAATCGACGAGCCAGGACACGCCTTCGGCCAAGGACGCATCCTCGTGGAAGAGGGTCGCCACGCGTCCTGCGGGGCCTTGGTTCAGCATGAGGCGCTGAGCTTCGCTCGATCCGCCTGTCAGTCTTCGAAACGGGCCGTAACCAGCGCAGAACCAGCCACGTGGGTTCTCCGCCCATGGGCCACGTGACGCGCTCTCCTCACCCACGATGCCCGGTGTCTCCATGACAGGACGCAGGCTCTTGTACTGCTCACCTGCCTCTCGCTCAGGACGTCTCCACTGCAAGGACAAGGGAAAGGAGCCTTTGGGTTTACGACCCGGACCAGAGAAGGAGTCGGCCTCGCTGTCGCCCACCACGTGCACGCTGAGATGTCCTGAGGAGGCGCCAGCGGAGATCCAGTCGGTGAAGTCCGTCACCAGCCCTCTGGCCACGCCAGGCCCGCCCAGCGCCAGAGCCAGAGCTTGCAACAGCGTCGACTTTCCCGAACTGTTCCGTCCGGCGAGAACAGTCCACCCACCTCGCGCCGGTAGCGTCACGTCCACAGTTCGCTGCCCGCTGAAGCCCTTAAGATCGGTGATCTGGACTCTTGTGACGTACACCCTGCGTCCCGTCTTGTGCCGTGTCGGTGTGCCCGAGGCCTGTGTGGCAAGCCGTTACTCGGATGGCTCTGACGTGCACACTTTCTCATGCCCTCCTCACGACGGTCGCCAACTCTGCCGACGCATTTCCAGCACCGTGGGCTCTGTACACGCGGTGTCGTCAGTGCAGTCGAATCGGCAACGAGGAGGCGCAAAGCCCAAACAGGACCGCCGAAGTCTCAGCTACCGGAGTTCATCCGCCGTGCATCGGCCTTCAGCCGATGGTGAAGCGAAGATGCTGATTGTGGCGCCGAGCGTCACGGATGCTCTCCTGCGGAGCAGGAGAGCGCAGGCCTCTCCACGGCCGACGCGGAGCGTTACGGGATCCGGTCCGGCGAAGCCAGGCAACGCCTCACCCTATTCGGCCCGTTCTACGAGCAATGCTCAAGACCTGTGGATCGGCCCGGGAGGGCATGTGGAGGGCGTATCTTCCCGAATGATCCTGCGATGGTCACCGAGTAGGCCCGCGTTCGCAGCGCGGGTCGGGAAGGCACGCCCATGCTAAGCGTAGTCACTGCAGACGGTTCCACCGAGTCCGGCTCCCTGATCGACGAGATTGTGCGTGAGGGCGCCCGACGGATGCTTGCCGCCGCGCTGGAGGCGGAAGTCAACCAGTACATAGCTGAGTTGGCCGCCGAGCGGGACGAGCGCGGGCATCGTCTGGTGGTTCGCAACGGTCACCACTGACCCCGCACCGTGGTCACCGCCGCAGGTCCCGTCGAGGTCACCGCGCCCCGGGTGAACGACCGCCGCGTGGACGAGGCCACCGGCGAGCGGAAGCGGTTCTCGTCGAAGATCCTGGCGCCGTGGTGCCGCAAGTCCCCGAAGGTCTCCGAGGTCCTGCCGCTGCTCTATCTGCACGGACTGTCCTCGGGGGACTTCGTGCCCGCGCTGGAGCAGTTTCTCGGCTCGGCCGCCGGGCTGTCGCCGGCGACGGTGACCCGGCTGACCAGGCAGTGGAGCGAGGACCATGCTGCCTTCCAGCAGCGCGACCTGTCGGACCGCGACTTCGTCTACGTGTGGGCGGACGGCGTGCACCCCAAGGTCCGGCTCGGCCAGGCCCACTCGTGCGTGCTGGTGCTGCTCGGGGTCCGGCTGGACGGCACCAAGGAGCTGATCGCGCTCGCGGAGGGGCTGCGGGAGTCCACCGAGTCGTGGGCCGACCTGCTGCGGGACTGCCGCCGACGCGGCATGCGTGCCCCAGAGCTCGTCATCGGCGACGGCGCGATAGGCCTGTGGAAAGCACTGCGGGAGGTCTTCCCCGTCGCCCGGCAGCAGAGGTGCTGGGTCCACAAGGCCCGAAATATCACGAACGCCCTGCCGAAGTCCGCACAGCCTGGCGCCATGAAGGCGATGCAGGAGATCTACAACGCCGAGGACCGCGCCCACGCGGAGATGGCCATCGAGGCGTTCGCGAAGACCTACGGCGCCAAGTGGCCCAAGGCCGTCGCGAAGATCACTGGCGACGCCGAGGAACTGCTGGCGTTCTACGACTTCCCGGCCGAACACTGGATCCACCTGCGAACCACGAACCCCATCGAGTCCACGTTCTCCACGGTCAAGCTCCGGACCAAGGTCACCCGCGGTGCTGGCAGCCCGGCCGCGGCCCTGGCGATGGTGTTCAAGCTCATTGAGTCCGCCCAGGACCGCTGGCGCGCGATCACCGGCGCCCACCTCGTCCCACTCGTCCGGGCCGGAGCCCGCTTCGAACGTGGTCAGCTGGTCGAACGCGACAAGACGCAAGCCGCATGACGATCAAACGTCTGTTACTCATGCGGCTGTTCCCTGTCGGGCGCGGGGCGACCGGTGTCGGTCCAGTACTGCACGACCTGGTCGTTCACGCGACGGACCACATTGTGTCGCGCTGCCAGCTTCTTCACCCCTCCGTTGGGGTGCTGGAGGATGTAGACGCGGTCGTTGACCTCAACAGCCGGCGCAGCCTGGGTTTGCCGTGGGTGGCTTCCAGCCGGCGCAGGGTGTCGATCGCTCCGAACTGGCCAGCGCTGTATGCCGGTTGCTCGTGACGGACATACACGGACAGCCCTACTACGGCACTGCCTCCCACGGAGAGGCGAGGAGGGTGCCGTCGGTCAGCAGCCCGAACGATTCGCGCAGCAGGTCGCACGGGTTCACTCAACTCCCGGGGCGCTCCCCTGCACGACTCGTGGGTGCTCGGCAACCTGGCTCGCGAGCCGTTGGCCCAGATCCTGAGCTCCGAGCGGCCAGTCGCCTATCGTGGCCGACTCGACGAGAACTTCGGCCAGTGCAAGATCTTCACCTACCTGCACAGTGAACGTAAGGACCCAGTGGAACGTATATTCGATCGCGCCGATCCCTTATATCGGCAGGACGTGGTGGGCGGGCCAGATCGAAAGGAAAAAGATGACAAGCCGAATCTGTAACCACAGGGACTCACGACGGACTCGGCGGTGAAGCGGGTGGCTGTGGAACCCGTTTACCGACACGTGAGGCGAGACAGTGTGAACGCCCGACCTCGGCGGATCGACGCAGTCGCCTTCGATCTGGACGGCGTCGTATGGCGCGGCTTTACCGCCGTCCCGCACGCTGGCGAGGTCATCGAACGGATCAGGACAGCCGGTCTTCGCGTCTGCTTTCTCAGCAACTATGCGAACAAAAAGCGGAGTTATCTCTGCGAAAGACTCGCCGACATCGGCATCCCGGCGGACCCGCCGGATGTCTTCACCAGCTCTTTCCTGGCCGCCCTGCACGTCGGGTCCCTTGCCGTCGATGAGCGCGAATACGTCACCGTGGAGGACGGCCGCACGCTGGCCGAGGAGTTCCGCGCCTTCGGTATGACCGCCCAGCCCTTGCCGACCTACCAACGGCACAGCAAAAGTCCGCCCTGCGCAGTCGTGGTGGGATACACAGAGTCTTTCGGCTACGAAGACGCCGCCCGACTGCTGCGGATCTCTGATCACGTCGATGGGCTCTATGCCACAGCCCGTGACCGCTGGTACGCCGCCAGGGAGGGTCCGCTGCCCGCCTCCGGGTGGATCGTGGCCGCCGTCGAAGAGATCCTCAGCCACCGGGCATTGACACTCGGCAAACCCAACGCACTTGCGTTGCGCACGGTCGCGGACTCCCTCTCCGTGCCGGTCGGCCGCATCCTCATGGTCGGGGACTCCGCCGAGTCCGACGTGGGCGCGGCACGAAACGCGGGAGCTTACTCCTGCCTGTTCCAGGACCCGCGTGCCGTCACCCCGGTACTAGCAGGGGCGCCCCGCGCCGACTTCGAGGTGTCCGACCTACGAGAGATCACACGCTTCCTCGACCTCCCCTCCTAAAAGCCGAAGCAGCTGCCGCCTCCGTTTTCCCGTGCGAAGGGCAGGGGTCTGTCTCTTCTATGGGTTGACCAGGTGACCGGACGCACTCATCCAGCTAGCACTGCAACGGTCACGACAGAGACCGTTGCAGTACTTAAGTGGCTGACTCAGCGAGTCTCGAAGATCCGGTCTACGGCCTTCTTGGTGGTGGCTTCGACGCTGCTGCGCTCATAGGTGTAGAGCAGACTCACACGGAGCCGATACCAGCGTTTGTAACCCATTGGGCAGTGGCGGCATCCAACTCCCATGGGCTCTTGAGCAGCGACGCACGTAGCGCGCTGCGGTCATGCATGGCATTCGGTTCGGTGCCCAACAACTCCCGCCGACTGCTGCCCTCCCCCAGAAGGGATCAGAGGAGTGGTCGAGCGCCGAGACGAAGCGCTCTACACGATCCGGCCACGTGGGGTGCAGCCACCACGAGGAGCAGAAGGGGAGGCTTTGAGCAACTATGGAAAGCAGCCCAAAACGAACACCCCCCATTTCCGCCAGTCGGACGAGCAGATCGAGCTGCAGGCTCGCATGCTCCCTGTAGGTCGCGGACTCTGCTTTGGTGTGCGCAAGACCACCGAGAGTCATATCGACAGGGAGCTTGCGATCGGGTCTCGCAAGCCAACGAAGCAGCAGGCCAGTGAGGGAACGTAGTGCTTCCACGTCCAATGCTGCCATCGAGCTGCTACTGGCCGAGGTGACGTTGAATTCGATGGCCCATCCCGTGAGGCGACGGCGTACAGCCTGGGTGGTATGGCTGTTGACGCGCATCATGTCGCCGTCCGACAGCCTTCCCTCAGCATGCCAGTTCTCCACGGGGCCGTTGCGCCAAGAGGTGACAGTGATACCGAGCGCCACGAGATCCAGCAGAGTGGGCAAATTCGAGAGGTCCACATCGAGTTGCATGCGAATCAAATCCTCGAGGGCTGCATCGTCCAATGTGATTCCTGACGTATCCGGTCTTTCGGTGATGAAGCCCGCATCGGTCATCGTGGTGCCTCTCAGTTTCGGTGTGGATCTCGTGCAGAGAGTACGTCTAAGAAGTCATCTCATTTGGTTCGATAGGCTGTCGATCGTGGTTTCGATCGTTGAGCGGCTGGTGCCGGATGAGTTGTGGGAGTTGTTCCAGCG
>NZ_JBEXGX010000077.1:0-6717 GCF_040607495.1 Streptomyces sp. NPDC005281
AGACCCGATAACTCAGACACGCGCCCAGACACCCGACCACCCCCTGGGACCACTACCCAGGAACCTACGCCCGAGGCCTAAAACAACGGCATTGGCCCTAGCCCAGGGTCTGGGCCGCCGTCGGCGAGGAGTCCTTCAGGAACTGGCTGCAACGCTCGTACTCCTCCTGCTCGCCGATCGCCTGCGCGGCGCGGGCGAGGGCGTGCAGGGCACGCAGGAAGCCGCGGTTCGGCTCGTGGTCCCAGGGCACCGGACCGTGCCCCTTCCAGCCGCTGCGGCGCAGGGCGTCCAGACCGCGGTGGTAACCGGTACGGGCGTAGGCGTACGACTCGACGACGCCGCCCCGCTCGAACGCGTCGTCGGCGAGCTGCGCCCAGGCGAGCGAGGAGGTGGGGTACTTCGCGGCGACGTCGGCGGGGGCCGTGCCGTTCGCGAGGAGCTCGCGCGGCTCGGGGTCGTCGGGCAGACGGGTCGGGGGCGGTCCCCCGAGGAGGTTCTCGTGAATCGTCATGGGTTCCAGTCTGCTGCATCGTGCGTGATCGGTGACGGTTGCCCACGGCTCCGGGAACGGTCTCCTCCGCGGTTCGTCCGCAAGGGCCGGCCGGGCATCGACGTCAGCCTGCTGTCGGGCGCGCACATCACGAAGGGCCGCGCCTGCCTCAAGGTCCAGGAAGGCACCTGGACCTGCCCGCGGCCGGACGCCCCCGAGTGGCACGCGATCGGCCCGCAGCACGAGATCCGCCTCTCCCTGACGGCGGAGGTCCTGGTGGACGAGCCGTTCTACGACACCAGCGTGAACAAGCGGATCGACGTCCGGACCTTCGTGGACGAGGCGGACGCCGCGGCCACCGCGAGCCGGACGTACTTCGCCCACCGGATCGACGGCGCCGGCACGATCACGAAGCTGGACCAGCGCCGGAAGGCCTAGAACCGGGGGAACCCGGGGAGCCGGGGGAGCCCGGGGTGCCGAGGACGCCCCGGGAACGCTCCGGCTCCAGCGGGGGTGCCGTCAGCGAGCCGTGCCTGCGGCACTCGGGGCGCAGGCAGCCGGGCGGCGGACGGCGGACGGTCGTGAAGGCCACTACGGCACCGACCACCAGCGCACCCGCGCACAGCGGCATCGCCCGGCGGAAAGCCGCGTCGAAGGCCTCCGCCGAGCGGTAGGCCTCCGGTCCCATCCCGGTCAGCAGCGGCAGCGCGGCCACGGCGACGAGCCCGGCCGCGCGTGCCGCCGCGTTGTTGATCCCGCTGGCCAGACCCGCCCGTCCGGCGTCCACGGAGGCCAGGACGGTCGCGGTCAGCGGCGCGACCAGGGTCACCATGCCCAGGCCCATCACCAGCAGCGCGGGCAGCACGTCCGTCACGTAGGACGCGTCCTTGCCGACCCGCAGCATCAGCAGCATGGCCGCCGCGCACAGCAGCGGCCCGACCGTCAGCGGGATGCGCGGGCCGATGCGCCGGGAGAGTTCGCCGGAACGGGCGGAGAAGAACAGCATCAGGGCGGTGGTCGGCAGGAGTGCCGTGCCGGCCTGGAGCGCCGAGTAGCCCGCGACGACCTGGAGCTGGAGCGCGGTCAGGAAGAAGAAGCCGCCGAAGGCCGCGTAGACGCACAGGGTCACCAGGTTGACGGCCGTGAACTGGCGCGAGGCGAAGATGTCGAGGGGCATCATCGGATCGGGCCGCCGCCGCTCGACGCGGACGAAGGCGACCCCCGCCGCCACGCCACCGACCGCCGCCACCCACACGAGCGGGGAACCGCTCTTGGCCTCGATCAGGGCGTACGTCACCAGGGCGAGCGCGAGTGCGCCGAGGACCGCCCCGAGGACGTCGAAACCACGGTGGGTCCGCTCCGCGCCGCTCCCGGTCCCGCTCGGAAGGGAGGTGGTCCCGGCGGACTCCGGGACGTGACGCAGGGCGATCGGGACGCACACCAGCGCGACGGGAATGTTCAGCAGGAACACCCAGCGCCAGCCAGGACCGTCCACCAGCCAGCCGCCCAGGAACGGCCCGACGGCCGCCCCGACACCTCCGAAGCCGGACCACAGGCCGATGGCGCGGGACCGGTCGTCCGGATGGAACGAGGCCTGGATGATCGCCAGCGAACCGGGGGTCAGCAGCGCCCCTCCGACGCCCTGGAGGACACGGGCCGCGATGAGTACGCCCACGTTCGGCGCGAGTCCGCACAGCAGCGAGGCGGCGGCGAACCACACCACCCCGAGGACGAAGATCTTCCGGCGCCCGAAACGGTCCCCTAGCGAACCGCCGAGAAGGATCAGCCCGGCCAGCGAGAGCATGTAGCCGTTCACGGTCCACTGGAGGGCGGCGAGGCTCGCGTTCAGGTCGCGGCCGATGGTCGGCAGGGCGACATTGACGACGGTCGAGTCCAGCAGGGCCATGGCGGAACCGAGGACGGTGGTCAGCAGGATCCACTTCCCCGTAGGGGAGGCGATCCGCACCTCGAGTCTGCCGTCCGATGTGTCCCGCGCGGGCACAGCCATACCTCGGAGCATACGGAAGGGCCCGGCACCTTCGCAGGTGCCGGGCCCTTCCGGGACGTACGGCTGCCGGGCGACCACCGGTCGGCCGGCCGGGTGCCCGTGGAACTACTTGAGCCGGGTGCCCGTGGAGCGCAGGGCGGCGCAGGCCTCGGTCACACGCGCGGCCATGCCGGCCTCGGCGAGCTTGCCCCAGGTGCGCGGGTCGTACTTCGACTTGGTGCCGACCTCGCCGTCGACCTTCAGGACACCGTCGTAGTTGCGGAACATGTGGTCCACGACCGGACGGGTGAAGGCGTACTGGGTGTCGGTGTCGAGGTTCATCTTCACGACGCCGTTCTCCAGCGCGGTGGCGATCTCCTCGGCGGTGGAGCCGGAGCCACCGTGGAAGACGAAGTCGAACGGGCTCGCGTTGCCGTACTTGGCGGCGACACCCGCCTGGAGGTCCTTGAGGAGCTCGGGGCGGAGCACCACGTTGCCGGGCTTGTACACACCGTGCACGTTGCCGAAGGACGCGGCCAGCAGGTAGCGGCCCTTCTCGCCCAGGCCGAGGGCCTCGGCGGTGCGCAGAGCGTCGTCGACGGTCGTGTACAGCTCGTCGTTGATCTCGTGGCTGACGCCGTCCTCCTCGCCGCCGGTCGGGGTGATCTCGACCTCGAGGATGATCTTCGCGGCGACGGCCTTGGCGAGCAGCTCCTGGCCGATGGCCAGGTTGTCGGCGAGGGTCTCGGCGGAACCGTCCCACATGTGGGACTGGAACAGCGGGTTCTCACCCTTGGCGACGCGCGCGGCGGAGACCTCGATCAGCGGACGTACGTAGGCGTCCAGCTTGTCCTTGGGACAGTGGTCCGTGTGCAGCGCGACCGTGATGTCGTACTTCGCGGCGACGATGTGCGCGAACTCGGCGAGCGCGACGGCACCGGTGACCATGTCCTTGTTGTGCTGACCGCCCAGGAACTCCGCACCACCGGTGGAGATCTGGATGATGCCGTCGCTCTCGGCCTCCGCGAAGCCGCGCAGCGCAGCGTGCAGGGTCTGGGACGAGGTCACGTTGATGGCCGGGTAGGCGAACTTGCCTGCCTTCGCCCGGTCGAGCATCTCGTTGTAGACCTCGGGGGTTGCGATGGGCATCTGTCCGCTCCTTGTATGTGCGGGTCTGCGTACTGCTGCTGCGGTACGACGGGACTGGTGCTTATGGCCCTGACCTAGGGGGGCGACGTCATCGTCGGCCCCATCCTTCCAGACATCGCCGGATGCTCCAGACCCCCATCCGACATGCGGGACCCGGCCGTCGGCGGGGTCCCGCGGGAGCTTCGTCAGTCGAGCCCCAACTCGTCCTTGGAGTAGGCGAAGAGGTACGGAACACCGGCGCCGGCCTCGATCTTCTCGGCGGCGCCGGTGGCACGGTCGACGATCGTGGCGACGCCGACGACCTCGGCCCCGGCCTCCCGGACGGCCTGCACGGCTTCGAGCGGGGAGCCGCCCGTGGTCGAGGTGTCCTCGACCACGAGGACACGCCGGCCCTTGATCTCGGGGCCCTCGACCCGGCGCTGGAGACCGTGCGCCTTGGCGGCCTTGCGGACGACGAACGCGTCCAGCCTGCGCCCGGTCGCGGCGGCGGCGTGCAGCATCGCCCCGGCGACCGGGTCGGCGCCCATGGTCAGCCCGCCGACCGCGTCGAACTCCAGGCCGGCGGTGAGGTCGAGGAGGACCTGCCCGACGAGCGGGGCGGCCTCGCCGTCCAGCGTGATCCGGCGCAGGTCCACGTAGTAGTCGGCCTCAAGACCCGAGGAGAGGGTCACCTTGCCGTGCACCACGGCCTTGTCCTTGATCTGCTGCAGCAGCTCGCCGCGTACGTCACTCATGAGAGCCAGCTTAGAGGCGCCGCCAGCTCCAGGTGGTGGTGGCTTCGAGCGGTTCGATGGGTGTGACCAGGCGGGGGTGGGTGTTGAGCCCGTTCGGCGGACCGGTCTGCGGTTCCACGCACACGGCCGCCTCCTGCTCGTCGTACACGACGGCCCACTGCTCCCGGCTGCCGACCTTCAGCTCCAGCCGCCCCGGCCAGGTGAGCGTGACGTCGACGCCCTCCGGCATGCCGAAGCAGTCGTCCCAGGGGCCGGGCTTCGGGTCGACACGACGGCCGGTGGGCAGATGGTCCTCGCCGCGTTCCTCCTGCCAGGCGGGCCGGAAGTCGACGCGGACGTCCTCGCCGCCGTCGCCCAGGTTCCTGTTGAACCAGGGGTGCCAGCCGATCTGGGCCGGGAACGACTCCCCGTACGTCTCCACCGCCATGCCGACCGTCAGACCGTCCCCGGTGAGGGCGAAGGTCTGGGTGACGCGGGCGGGATGCGGCCAGGGCTCGACCAGGTCGTACGTGATCACGGCCTCGTCCGCGCTGACGCGGGCCGTCCTCCAGGCACCGTCGCGGGCGGTGCCGTGGATGGCGTGCGGCGGGGAGTTGAGCGGCATCTGCCGGACGGCGGCCCCGTCCAGGAATCTGCCGTCACGGATCCTTCCGCACCAGGGGACCATCGGAAAGCATCCGAACCTGGGGCCCTGCCGCAGCAGTTCGACGCCGCCGACCCGCAGACTGCCGATCCGTCCGCCGTTGCCCGGCGACACGGTCACCTCCGCGTCACCCGCGGTCAGCGTGATGTCTTCGTTACTCACGGGGTCGACCCTACTGGGGTGGGAGCTCCGCGAGGTTTCCCGCCCTCAACGGCGTTTGCGCAGCGCCCGGCTGACGACGATCGCCGAGGCCACCACGAGGGCCGCCGCGGGGGCCGCCCAGCGGAGGGTGTCGCGGGCGGCGGTGGCCTCCGGGGGCGGGACGGGGGCGTAGCGGCCGCGCGGAGGCGCGTGGTCGACCTCCTCGGCGCTGCGTCCGATCATCGTCCGCCGCGCATGCGCCGCCTCGGCCATCGCGTCCGCCCGTCCCGGCTTCGCCGTCTCCGCCATTTCCGCCGCTTCCGGCGTCTCCGCCGCTTCAGCCGCGGAGTCCTCCCCGTCGAACTCGTCGTCCTCGCCCAGCGGATCGAGGGAGTGGGGCGTCACGTCCGCCTCGAAACCGGGGGCTGCCTCGTCCTGGTCCTCGGGTCCGAGTTCGGGTTCGGGGCTGGAATCGGGTTCGAGTTCGGGGCTGGATTCGGGTTCGGGTTCGGGGCTGGAATCGGGTTCGAGTTCGGCTCCAGGTACCGGCTCCTGTCCCGCTCCCGGTCCGGGTACGGGTACGGGTCCCGGACCGGCCTCGGCTGCTTGTCCGGCCTCGGCGCCGGTTCCCGGCTCGGGTTCGGGGCCGGAGCCGGTCGCGGGCTCGGCCCCGATCCCGGTTTCATGATCGGCCACGGAGCCGGCTCGGGACGTGAGGTCGGTGGCCAGGGTGCCCGCGAAACGGGTCAGCAGGCGCAGGCCCGTCGAGGACACCGCGTCGTGCGGGAGTTCCGCCAGGCGGCCGTCGCCGGAGGCCGTGCCGCCGAACGCGAGGGTGGTGCCGCCGTCGGCGGGGAGGAGCCGCAGGGTGAGCGCCAGCTTCACGGCGCCCGCGCCGCGCACCTCCGTGGCGTCGCCCTCGACGGCGTACGAGTCGTCGCCCTGTGCGGTGACGCGGAACGAGCCGCGATAGGTGATCGTGTGACCGGCGACCCGGACCTTGAGCCGTCCGGCGACCCGCGCGGCCCCCGCGTCCCGGCCGCGCCCGGCGCCGGCGGACCCGGCCGCGGCGCGCTGCCCGGTCCCGGAGCGGGAGGCCGAACCCCCGTCCGCGTCGGCCGCGCCGTCGGTGGCCGCCGACGCGTCCTGCTGGAGACCCGGGACGGCACGGGCGACCCGGACGGGATCGGCCAGCGCCTCTCGCAGCCGCCCGGCCGGAAACGGAACGAACACCTCATGCTCCATGTCAGCCGAGCCTACCCAGCACGACCCGGACCGCACCCGCGTATCACGGGATTCCCGGGCCTCCCCCTCAGCCGGTGTACCGCGGACGCACCAGCGTGGAGGGCGGGAACGGACGGTGGAGGCGGCCGCGGGAGGCGGCGCGGGCGTCCGCCGTCAGGGCCGCCTGGGTGAGGGTGCGCAGCCGCGGGCAGGACGGGTCCAGCCGCAGCGGCTCGGGCGTACGGGAGGCGAGGATGAAACCCCAGTCGCCGGCGGGCGCGGCCGCGCCCGCCGGGCCCGGGGCTCCACCGGCGCGGCGGGAGATCGGAAGAGCGGCGGGTTGGGACAG
>NZ_JBEXGX010000078.1:0-6611 GCF_040607495.1 Streptomyces sp. NPDC005281
CCGTCCACGTCGTCACGGTCGACGGTCAGGTCATCGGCGAAGTGCCGGTCGCCAGTGGCGTCGGGCACGTACTTCACAGTGACAACGATCCTCAAACTCACGCCGGCTCCTCCGGGACGGGGCGGTCGCAAAACGCGGTAGCCAATGGCCAAAATGTATGGCACTCAGTTCCCTCTGTAAAGGAACTCAGTGCCATTTGATGTTGTGGAGCGTTCTGGGCAAGCGACAGGATCCGCTGCGCGTAACGCCCTGAGGTCGCATGGGGTGGAGGTGAGTTGATGGCTCGGGTGGGCCGCTCGCGTGACTCTCTCGGACGCATGGGTCAAGGGGGAGCTGGCGTCGTTGCGGTCAACTGGTTCTGCACGGACGGCACTCAGCATCGCCATCATCTGGCACTCAGTGTCATCTGGTGTTGTCGCCGTCGGTAGGATCGGTTCCTGGTACGGATCAGGTGGACCTCAGGCGGACGAGACCGGAAGACAAACCCCGTGAACGATGAGCCAGTCACAGCAACGGCCCTGGTGCACGCTGAGTACCACTTCTTCCAGATTACGGACCCGCAAGGGCCCCTGGCCGGTGACCTCGACGCAACCCGGAACGGGCTTGTATCCGCTGTCGGCGGTGTCATCGAGGTGGCCACCGGGATCCACACCGGCAACGTACGTGTCACGGTCGAACCGCACTCCCGGCGGCCCCACCCCGCCGCGGGCTGGGAAGAGATCGCCGAGATGTCTTGCCATTCCGCCTCTGGGGAAGTGCTGCTGACACCGATGGACGACTCCACCGATCTGCCCTCACTAGCGTCCCAGGGCCCGGGCCGGTACCGGCTGCGCGTCCACGCGCGCGGCAGGGACACGGCTCTTGACCAGGCGACGGATGACGTCGTGGAGTCGTACTTGATCCAAAGCTGGCCCGCCGTCCACGAGGACGCTCTTCTGGTGAAGGCGACCGACGCTTACGGAGCCCAGGTACGAGCCCAATCGGCCAACGACATCATCGTCATCAACCACGAGGACTCACTAGGTACCCAGACCGGCCGGGAACGCGACATCCTGCGCCGGGCCCCTCAGGGCGACTACTCCTAACCCCCTCTGCCGGCCGTCGGTTGGGGCGGGCGCCTGTACGGCTGCTCCGACCGAGGCCAAGTGCGTCCTGCCGCAGACTGACCTGTTGAGTACCTGTTCCTGAACCGAAGAGGCAAGCCAGCCGGGACTACCGTCGCGCTGTTGCTACTGAACTTGATTGTGTGATGTCGGTCAGCCATGTGTGATCAGGAGTGTCCTGGTCACGGTTGCGACCCGGTCCATGACTACGCCGTTTGCGTCAGACCCAAGGTTTGGGTCCGCACTACCTCGGCCGGGTCAGCATCCTCGGTCGTAGATCGCCCGCAGCCACGGTTCCCTGACGGCGGGCATCCGCGCGAGCGTGTACCGGAACGCCGCGCTGGACGGTTGGAACGGGTACCACGGGTGCGGTGGCAGCGGGTCGTCCCGCTCCACGCCTGCCGGCAGCCCGCCGACCGCTGGCAGCCGGGTCCGGTGTGGCGGGAAGGCGAGCTCCGCCCAGAGCGCGGCATCCATAGGTACCGGCGCCGCACCGGCACGCGGCTGCCACATGTCTCCGGTCTGCGGATGGACCGGCACCAGCACGAGGTCAGTGGCCGGCTCGCCAAGCCCCGGTCCCGCAAGGTCCAGCCGCTTCGCACCTTGCCCGGCGGACAGCATTGCGCCGAGTGCCCGGCCAAGGAGTTCAGCGACCGGCCCGGGTGCCACCTCAACCGGCGCGCCCCCTGCGGCCACCACCACCCGGGCGAGAGCCACGCCCGCCGGGATGTCCCGGTAGTCGCTCAGGCGGTGCCACAGCGCACCGGTGGCCAGCAACTCCGCCCAGTCCATGACCGGCCGCTCCGGCGGGCCGGGCAGCCGCACCACCGCTTGTGGGACGAGCCGGACAACCTGCCAGCAACCGCAATCGTCCATTCTGGTTCCGACCGGCAGATCGCAGCCCAGGCAGGCAAGGTTCGGCCCGGCCCTCCCGTCGATCCCCATGCAGTAGCCCTCGGCCCGTTCGAGGATCAGCCTGGTGTCGCGCATGTCGCCGGGCGCGAGGAGGACAGTGTCCGACGGTCCGTTGGACAGTGCACCGAACGGCGCGAAGCGCCCCCGCTCCGCCGCCTCGCGCGCCCCGACCTCCTCCGACTGCCGCCACGGCGGCCCGTACGGCGCGGGGTCGACGGCGTAGGACCCGGCCTCGAGCAGTGGTGGATGCAGCGTCTCCCAGTGGGTGTCGGCCAGATGGATCGGCAACGCCACCTCCGACACCGCCGCTGTCAGGACCGCACCGCAGCCCGCACACCCGAACACCGCCAAGCTATCCCCCCGCCGTCGAAGCTCCTGTATCCCACCAAGGAGGCGTACCGGGGGCAAGGGGTTTTCAGACGACGCTAAACGCCCCACCGATTACTGAGATTCTTCGCTTGATGTCGCCGGTCTCAGCTGCCGGAACAGCAACAATGCTCGATCCACGAACCACTCTGCCCAAAGATCATCGGTAGGAGCGGGGCAAGGGAAGTCCTTCGAGCCGCGTTCCCGCGCGTTGTCGGCGGCTGCCCGTACGCTCCCGCCATGGATCTGATGACGTCACCGTGGGAGTCAGCTGCGCGAGTTGACCACATTTGGGCGCTGGCAAGCAGGGGCGACCTCGCCGAGCTGTCGCGTGCCTTGCTCCTTGCGAAGGACCCATGGCACGAGGGCTTCGGAGTGACGACGGTGCTGCGCGGTCTGCCAGAGGCAGACCGAATTGCACTGGCCCAGTCTTTCGCTGAGCACGCAGTAACGACACCGGCAGACAGTGAGGTTGGTAACCGCGGGCTGGTGCTGCTGGCCGCAGTCTCGCGTGACATCGTCGACGCCGACTGGTGCGCGGCATGGGAAGCCCTCCTGATGGAGATGGCAGATCAGTTCTGGTCCTGTGGAATCAGCGACGAACTGTGGACGTGCAGCCAGGCTCTACTGGACGCCGGCAGGCACATACCCGAAGCGGTTGTCGCCCTGCTTCGCCGCTCCGCGCTGGAGCACGCCTGGCCCACGGAATGCGTGACACCGGTGCTCGACCGCCTTCGCGGCCCCGTACTCAACCCCGGCGAGCCGTGGGCCGATGCGTTGCTCACCGACTTGCCCTCGCTTGGCGAGCCCTGGCCCGGCGCCATCGGCCACGCTCTGCTCGCGCCGGTGGCGCGTCCCACGCGCGCCTGGGACCGCAGGGCGCTGGCCCTCACCGCCCCGATCGGCACCGAGGAGATCCGCCGGACAGTGACGCCCTGGCTGGACCTCGCCGCCGACGGCGGGGGCTGCTGGGACGGCGCTTACGACCCGTACAACTTGCCTGCACTCGCCGGGTTCACCTGGCTGCTCTCCTTGCTGCCGCCGCACCCCGCATCCATCCGCACCCTAGGAGACCTGGTCGAACGGGCGCCCTTGCGAACCCCGCTGACTGGCACTGCCGTACGCGCCCTGGCCCGCGTCCCTCAACAAGCGGGTCGCTCCGAACTGGAGCGGCTTTCTGGTCGCGTACGGCACAAGGTGACGCAACGACAGATCCGTAAGGCGCTGGACGCTTGAGCCGAGAGTGTCCACTGGTGATCTTTGGGCGTAGCCGTTCATGGATCGAGCATTGTTGTTGTTCGGCAGCCGGGACCCGAGACATCACGCGAAGAATCCCAGTAGAGCCTGTCCGGCCGATCACCGTCGTGCTGCGTCAATGCGGAGAGATCAGGGCGCGAAGTACCAGCAGTACAGGTCAAACTGCTTCTCCGTACGGTTGCTGGCCAGGGTTGACAGACGTTGAAGGAGGTCCACAGCGTTTTCCAGCAAGATCTCATCGTCCAGTTCGGTAGCGGCCCCGGTCCACGCAAGAGCTGTGGCTCGGAGCCGGTCACTTTCCGCAGCGGCCAAAGCCGTACACAGTGGCTCCGGGACGGCAAAGACGGTGAACCCGTCGTTGGCCATGGGCACCACGTCTCGAATTGTGCTCTCGGTACCGGTCAACTGAGCTTCCCACTTCAGAACCGCGTCATCCGGGTAGATGCCGTCGCACGGCACGGCCGGGAAGTCGTGACTTCTGCGGGGGCCCACCCGCAGAGCAGACTCATCGTCTCGTGCAAGGAAGAACTCGCCGATGTGTACCATTCGCCAATCTTGGCATCCCCCAGTGCCAGGGAGCTCATTCGAGCGACTGCTGTCGAAAGGTTCCTGGGACTTTGCGGGTGATCATGTGACTACCACCAGTCTTGGCCGTTGATTCGGGCATGGGGCGGGGTGATCTGACAGATGCCGAGTGGGAACGGCTGCAACCGTTCCTGCAGGTCAGCAACAGGCGTTGTGGCCGGTGGCGGGACCACCGGCAGGTGATCGACGGAATCCTGCACCGGGTGCGGACCGGTGCGCACTGGCGTGACCTGCCCGAACGGTTCGGGCCGTGGAAGACGGTCCACGAACGCCACCGGCTGTGGTCGGCCGACGGGATCTGGGAGCTAACACCGCGGGCATCATCCTGCTGGACCAGGTCGCCGAGCACGCCGGCGGCACCGTCCGCAAAGCCCTGGTCGACCAGGGCTTCAAGAACCAGGTCGTCATGCACGGCGTCGGCCAGGGGATTGACGTCGAGATCGTCGAACGCAATCCGCAGGACAAAGGGTTCGTGCCGCAGCCGCAGCGGTGGAGGGTCGAGCAGACCTACGGGATCTTGATACTGCACCGGCGTCTGGTCCGCGACTACGAGCACCGCCCCTCCTCGTCCGCCTCCCGTGTCCACTGGGCGATGACCCACGTCATGATCCGCCGCCTTACCGGCGCGAACACCGCCACCTGGGGCGAAGAACGGGCGGTGACCGCGTGAACATCCAGCCCCCGCTCGATGCCCTGGACCTCCAGGAAGACGCCGCCCGGGCCCTGGCCGACGACCTCCGGGCAGAGATCGACGACCCGCAGACCCGGTTACGGGAGGCCGAGACCCACCTGGAGCACCTCGCGATCACCCGCAAGACCGTTACCGACCTCGCCGACCGGCTCCCGGCCGTCCCGCCGGACCTGCCCGAGCACCCGGACCTCCGCATCCTCGTCGTCTTCAACCACGCAACCGGGCCGCTACGGGCCAAGGACGTCTGCGAAGCCCTCGACCACGAACCGCTGCCGAAGAACATCGAAGGCACCCGAGCCAAGCTGAAGCGCCTGGTCGAACTCGGCATCCTCACCGAAGCCGACACCGGCACCTTCACCCATAAGCAATAGCCGACGGAGCCTCCACCAGCGATCTGGGGCGAGCCTCGCGTCCGACCGGTACCCCGAGTCGTAGCTTGTGGTCCATGACACGGACTCAGGGGACCGGGTGCCGAGCGGCCGCGGCGCTGGTGGCGACGGTGGCACTCGCGGCGATGGCGAGTGCACCGGGGGCCCTCGCGGCGCCGGCATCGAAGCCCTCCGCACGGCTGGGGGCCTTCGTGTACGTCGCGAACCTCCGCTCCGGCACGGTTTCGGTGATCGACATCCGTACCGACGCGGTGGTGGACAGCGTTCGAGTGGGCGACGGGCCCGACAGCGTGGCTGTGACTCCCGACGGCTCGCGCGTCTACGTCACGAACTCCGCGGCCGACACCGTGTCGGTGATCGAGGCCCGTACCAGGAGGGTCGTCGACACCATCGCCGTGGGGGAGGAGCCCAGCAGGGTCACGATCTCACCGGACGGACGGCACGCATACGTGGCCAACGTGAGGTCGGACGACGTCTCGGTGATCAGCACCCGGACGCGCGAGGTCACGCACACCGTCAAGGTGGGGGACTCGCCCCTGGGCCTTGCCGTACTGCCGGACGGCTCCCGCCTCTACGTCGCCAACGCGGCCTCGGACGACGTCTCGGTGGTCCGGACCGACACGAACACGGTCGTAGGCACCGTCCCCGTGGGCAACGGGCCCACGGCACTGGCCCTCACCCCGAACGGCCGCCAGCTCTACGTCTCCGACCTGAACTCGGACGACCTGTCGGTGATCGAGACCCGCGGTAGCACGGTCACGGCCCGCATCCCGGTCGGAGTGCAACCCGCCGGCATCGGTGCCGCCCCTGACGGATGCCACGTCTACGTGGCCAATATCGGCTCGAACAGCGTGTCGGTGATCAGCACCCGTACCCATGGCGTCACGGACACCATCGAGGTGGGCGCAGGCCCCAATGGACTTGCCGTCAGCCCCGACGGCTCCCACGTCTACGTCAGTGAATTCGACGCGGACCGGGTGTCGGTCATCGACACGGCGGCCGCTCGGGTCACGGGCACCGTGCCCGTCGGCGACGGCCCGACCGGCGTCGCGGTCACCCCGCGCAAGCCCGGTCCGGGACCCACGGGACGCCCCTGCTGAGCCCATGACCGTGTCGGTCACTGGGGGAATTGCACCGAACGAACGATTTACAGTCCCACCTTGCTCCAACCTCAGCCGGAAACAGACATCACCGCACGAACCGCCCTCTCAGTGGGCATTTGGAGATGGTCTATGTCGGTAAGTAACTTTCATGGCCGTCAGATTTGAGGTGTTTGCCCCATGCAGGTACCCCCGCGTCCGTCGA
>NZ_JBEXGX010000079.1:0-6067 GCF_040607495.1 Streptomyces sp. NPDC005281
CAACTTTTCCAGGCAGCGCGGGGACAGGCGGCATCGCGATCCGCTCGGGCCACGAGAGGCCAGAGCCTGCACGCCACCGTCCCGCCACAGCTGGTCCCACTGGTAGGCCGACTTCGGGCTCACTCGCAGGCGCCGTGCAACGTCCGGCGGCTTGATGTTCTGCTCGAACAGCTCGGCCGCCTGTATCCGGACCGTCTCCCGGCGCTGCCGTCCCGCAGGGGTCAGTCCGCCCCCATCCGCATACCTCATACACCACGGGATACAGACAACACTCCCGGCTCATCAGGGCCTTCGAGAAAGATCACCCTAACGAGCCGAAGTCAGTATCTGCTGCGCCGTCACCTTGTGGTCGGCGGGGCAGCCCGACTTCGCGGTGTTCTCCACACTCTGAGGCGACGTGGGCACGCTCGACCTCAGCGGCGTCACGGGACATGGCTTCCCGTCCTCCCCCGGACTCCTGGGCGTCACTGGCAATCATGCGCTCATGCTAGGAGACCTCACAGGACAGCCTTTGAGGGGCTGGTCCCGAAAACCAGGCGCGCGTCAGCCGGGCGTGGAATCTCTCGCCGTGTGGACTCCGGCCCCCTTGTGCCCGCTGCAAATTGAGCCACGCCAAGACGAGTACAGCCGCTGGCCGTGGGGAACGATCAGGGCTTCCGAACGGGCATCTCCGCTCGCCTACCCGCAAGGATTACCGATGCTTCCTGAGGTCCGCCCCCACGTGTCCGCTCCCCTCGCAGACCAGTTGGAACACCAATTGGGCCTGGCATCTGACCTCGAAGCCGGTCCTCTCGATGTGGAGCGCGTCGCCGGCATCGCGGTGGTCGCAGCCGCCCATTCCAGCGGCTACGCGGCCATCGGCCATCTCCTCGGGCTGCTGGCCGCGCTCCCTGCTCCCACCGCGGCAGGCGAACGCTTCTGGTCGAACCTGTGGAGGTCCTCAGGCACCGCTTACCTGCTCCCCGCCAACATCAAGGCCGAGGTGCTGCAATCCCTGGCAGGCGAAGGAACCGCCCTGGCCCGACAGATCCTCTCGGCTGTCGACGAGATGACACCGCCCCAACGCGTCGCAGCCGGGGAGGTGATCGGCCAGGCCCTCGCCGAGTCCGACCATCTTCCCGACCTCAAGACACAGGTCATCGGAGAACTGTGGCTCCGCGATCTTGAACTCACCGCCTGGCACATCCTGCATGCCGACCGCAGGTCGGACGACCCTGCTGGCCGGAAAGCCTTCCTCGAAGCCTGGACGAGCGTCTGAACCTCTGCTCCTCCAAGCCCCACGGGACACGCGGCGCCCCAGCCGCCACACGGCTCGCAGCCTCGAGTCGCACCTGCGCACCTGCGCACCTGCGCACCTGCGCCCATAACCGCAGCGTCGTCGCTTCCGGCGCAATGGCATGGGCCTGTAAGGCGAACGAGCCAGGCATGGTGGCGGGGCGAGCTCAACCAGGGGTGGCTACCCGAACCAGACGATGTCCAGGACGACCAGGTGCCGGGTGAGCCGGTTGATCACGTAGATAACGGACAGCTGCCCGACGGAGGCGGCGCGGACGTCTTCGCCTTCCGGGTCGCCCGCATTCCACTGCGGCCAGCTTGAGGGGCGGCGTGTCGGCGAGCATCTGCAGCTCCCGGAGTTGGTTGCGGAGATTCAGGACTCCGGCCTCCACTGTGGCCACGGGGAGAGGCATCGGGGCGTCGAGACTCGGCCGAGGGTGCGGTCCAGCTGCGATGAAGATCCGCCTGAAGGGTTTGTGCGGCCCGGAGGTAAGAACGGCAGACGTCCAGCACCTCGCCCCTCCCCCCGTCCAGGTGAGCCGAAGCTCAGTAGTTGTCACTGGCAGAGCTGGGTGAGCTGTTGAACGAGACCGGTCGAAGCAGCCTGGTTGTCACCCGTGAGGCACGCGACTTGTCACCGATGCTCGTTCAGCAGCCCTTCTGTCACCAGTAGGGAAGATCGAAAGCGCATGGCCGTCTGAGACGGATTCACGTGGGAAGCGCGCGCTGGGCCATGGCTCAGGGGCGGCGTCCTGCGCCGTGCAGCAGGGTGTCGACGATACGGGTGGCCAATGCGTCCGGGTTGTGTGTATCGGGGTCCTCGGTGGCGCCGGGACCTTGCAGCGCCTCGGTGACCAGGGCGTAGTACACCCGCCGTGTCCACTCCAGGTCCGCGTCCGGGGCGAGGAGCCCCTCGCGTTGCGCCCGGGCGAGGAAGGCTAGAGACCGCGCATTGATCTCGGACCAGACTTCCTGGGTGACGTCGTTGGGGGCCATGGGGTTGCCGAGTGTGAACCGCCAGGCGCTCTTGACCCGCAGCGTGTTCGCGGTGGCCCGGTGCAGCGCAACCAGCGGCGGCGCGGTGTCCAGGTGGGCGTCGTCGATGGCGGCCGTGAGCTGCTGCTTCGCGGAGGCGGCCAGTGCGTCGAGGAGGGCCTGCCGGTTCGCGAACCGCCGGTGCACCGTCGTCCTTGCCAGGCCCGCAACCTCGGCGATCTGCTCCATCGGCGCGCCCGGATCCTCCGCGAGTACCCTCTCGGCCGCCTCCAAAATCGCGCGCACGCTGCGCTCCGCATCAGCCCGCAGTGCTCGCCCCATGACCTCCCCTTCCTCCCGTACGCACGCATCGACCCTCGCCCCATAGACGATACGCCGCCGACACCGTTCCATCCATAACTGAGACACCTAAGTTGCAGATATATCCGTAACGGCTACCGTAGAGATTTAGTTAATGGCCTAGGCGGCGCCGGGAAGTCCCAGTGGGCTTTCAATGACGCGAATAGCATCAAAAATTACTAAAAGTGAGCAATGAGACTAGGAGTCTTCCATGGCTACGAATCGACCGGTAGCGCTGGTGACGGGCGCGTCCTCCGGCATTGGAGAGGCGACTGCCCTCGCCCTCGTCCGGGCGGGTTTCGAGGTGGTCGGCACCAGCCGGAACACCGCGAAGGTCGCCCCGCGCGCGGGCGTGACGTTCCTCGATCTCGATGTGAGCAGCGATGACTCGGTCACCGCGCTGGTTCAGCAGGTCATCGCCCGGTTCGGCAGGATCGATGTCCTGGTCAACAACGCCGGCATCGGCTCGTCGGGTGCCACCGAGGAAAGCTCCGTGGCACAGCACCAGCGTGTCTTCGACATCAACGTTTTCGGCGTGATCCGCATGACGAAGGCCGTCCTGCCCCTCATGCGGGCCCAGGGCCGCGGCCGGATCATCAACATGTCGTCGTTCTACGGGTTCGCACCCCAGCCGTTCATGTCCGCCTACATCGCCTCCAAGCACGCGATCGAGGGGTATTCCGAGTCCGTGGACCACGAGGTCCGCGAGCACGGCGTCCGCGTGCTGCTCATCGAGCCCGGCGCGACCAACACCTCCTTCGATGGCAACCTCGTAGGGCCCGACACCCCGCTGCCGCTCTACGAGAGCCGGCGGCGGTCCGTCGACCAGGCCGTCGCGCAGGCGGTCAGGGGCGGCGATGACCCTGCCGTCGTCGCCCAGGCCGTCGTCACCGCGGCCACCACCGGCAAACCCAAGCTGCGCTCCGCCGCGGGACCGTTCGCCAAGCGCATGAGCCTGGCGCGTCGCCTCGCCCCGGCCCGGATCTTCGACCAGCAGATCCGCAAGTTCAACAAGCTGCCGGGCTGACACCGCCCGCCCCCAGCCGATGCGTGCCGCGCCCGGGGCGCGACCCGTGGGACTGCTGGTCGTGGGAGCCTGGATGGGGTTCTTCTCCCCCGACGCCAGCAGCAGCGACAAGCCAGCGCCCGAGCCGTCGTCGGTCTCGTCGCCCTCCGGGCGCTGACTCAGCGTTCTCGATGGCGCGGGTGATCAGTACGCGCTGCTCGGGCGATACCGCCGCACGCCATCTGCGTGTGGTGGCGGGCGGCCTCGTTGCCTGGATCGTCGGCGAGCTGGAGGGTCGCGATGATCCGCTTGCCGACCGGTTCCCGGTGAATACAGAAGCTCTGGGACACGGCCATGACGATCTCCAGGCCGTGCTGACCGATCCGTGTCGGGTCGGCCGTCTGGACCGTGGGCTGCGTGGTGCTGCTGTCCCACACGCTGATCTGGAGATCTCCCTTGCTGATCTCCAGGTCCAGCCGGCACGGGCCGGGCGCGTATTTGCGGGCGTTGGTGACCAGCTCGCTCACCACCAGCTGCACTATGCCCGTGGTTTCGGCCGACACCGGCAGTCCGTGCCGTGTCTGCACCGTGGTGAGGAAGTCGCGGGCCAGAGCACGGGCTTCGGCGATGTCCGCACCGTCCTCGAACGTGGCGGACACCGTGATCGGGTGGTCGCCAGGTGGCTCCTGACCCTCGTTTCGGGCAGCAGTAACCAAGGGCGCGCCTCACTTCCGAAGCGTTGAGCACTGCCCACCCCAGCTACCCCGAAAACCTCGGAGCACCCCACGGTCGTGAAGGCCTGTTTCCGGAAAGTTGTTGGGGGTATTCCTCCCCGGGACAGCGGCGAAGGACAGGGCGCAATGAACGAGCGGGCCGGGGGATGGGACTTCCTGACCCACCATGCCCGCGTGCTGTTTGTCATCGCACGCGAAAACGCACCCCGCCTTCGCGACATCGCCGCAGCCTGCGACATCACCGAACGCACCGCCCAGAACATCGTCACCGACCTCGAACAGGCCGGCTACCTGCGCCGCGAACGCGACGGACGACGCACGCGCTACACCCTCTGCCTGAACGGCGCCCTCCGCCATCCGGCAGACGCCCACGTGCCCATCGCGGAACTGGTGGACCTCTTCGCCCCCACTACAACCACCGCTGAAGTCACCTCGGACTGCTCTCGGTATAGCGCTCGCCGTCGCGCGTCGAGGCGGGACGACAAAGCCCTTCACCCCGCGCGCGGCCGAGAGATCGTCTAGCACCCCCTCCCTGACCCGTTCGAAGGCGACTGCCTCGCTGCCACACAGGAGGAAATCTATGTCGGCTGGAGTAGACATTGGGGTGTGGGCGTGGTTATGGTTTCTCTCGTAACGGAGATCGACAAGGCCGGGCAGAGATGAACTGCCTGGTAGCAGTAACGCAGTTGGCAGGACGGTGCGGTGGTGGAGTTTCGAAGCCAAGGGTTGTTGCAGGACGGCGACGGGACTGACGGCCGGACCGGGTGGCCCGCAGTGATCAGGGGCCACCGCAAGCAGAATCGCAGTTGCAGCACCGGCAAGTGCAGTTCGCAGGACCCAGCAGTGAAGTTGGTGAGTGGTACCTCGGTGAAGGCGTCGGCTGCGGGCGCGCGCACCGGGAGATCCGGCAGTGGGGTTCTAAGCCAGAGCAGATGCAGGACGGGCGACGGGGCTGGCTGCCGGAGAGTGGCGCTGGGACAGGCCACTGAGCAGTACGCAGTATCAGCAGTGAGCAGGAAAGCAGTACCAGTTGGTTGATTGAAGAGGGAAAGAACGGAGGAGCCAGGCGCCATCAGGATCGCCCGGGTGGAATGAATGAGCCCGGGTACCGAAGGACATCGATAGCGAGGTGGTCTCCGGTCGAGCAACCGCGATCCCCGCACACGCTCTCACCCCCCGTGAGTTGGTGCGGATACAGAAGGCCGACACAAAACAAGGGTCGGCAGATGGTGTAGCAGTTCCTTCGGGGCCCTGGCGCGACGAGCGCCAGGGCCCCTCCACGCGTTCCACAGAGAGGTGCGATGGCAGCAGACGACTCGTACGGCCGACTCGATGACGACGACTACCCCGCCTACACGATGGGCCGGGCCGCGGAGATGCTCGGCACCACCCAGGGCTTCCTCCGCGCCATCGGCGAAGCCCGCCTGATCACCCCGCTGCGCTCGGCAGGCGGACACCGCCGCTACTCCCGCTACCAACTGCGCATCGCCGCACGCGCCCGCGAACTCGTCGACGAAGGCACCCCGATCGAAGCCGCCTGTCGCATCGTCATCCTTGAGGACCAGCTCGAGGAAGCCCAACGCCTCAACACCGACTACCGCCGCACCACCCAAACGGCGATGCCTTGACATCCTCGCCCACCTAAAGGAGGGCGATTCCCGCCTGCCGCGCTGTTGTCGGGCGCGGCTTCGGGTGGGTTCCTGTTTCATCGCGCTGC
>NZ_JBEXGX010000080.1:0-6041 GCF_040607495.1 Streptomyces sp. NPDC005281
TGACGACGGCGCCGCCGGCCGAGTACCGCGTCCCCACCGAGCCCGCCGGTCCACGGTGCTGTCGGGCCGTGGTCGGACGGGCGTATACGCCCGTCCGAGGCGGGCGGTCCTACGATCACCTGATCCGATCGGGGGACGTCTCCGTCGCGCTCCGCCCGAATCGTCGCAGAGCGTGAACTAGGCTCAGGAAAACGCCCGTACCGGAGTCCCGGCGGGCTTGCGCGTGCAGTGGAACGGGAGCGTGGCCCGTGGCGGATCAGGTGGTGGACGACGGCGGCACCAAGGTGGAGTCCAAGGGGCAGCGCCCGGCTGCCGGGTCCGCTCCTACGGAGAGTCAGTTCCTGGGCCGTACAAGAGAGTTGAAGGAACTCCGGGCGGACATCGAGCGGGCCGGCCTCGACACCATCGCCGGCCGCAAGGCCCCCCGCGCGCGGGTGCTCCTCATCGCGGGCAAGCCCGGATCCGGCCGTACCGCGCTCGCCGTCCAGCTCGCCGCGCAGGTCGCCGAGAGTTACCCCGACGGCATACTGCGCGCCCGGCTCACCGAACCCGACGGCACGCCGGTGCCCACCGAGGCCACCGCGCGGGAACTGCTCACCGCCCTGGGGCTGTCCGCGCCCCCCGGAGCCGGTCCCGACGACCTCTGCGAGCGGCTGCGCGAGGCCCTCGCGATCCGCCGGGCGGTGCTCCTGCTCGACGACGCGGCCGACGCCGAGCAGGTCGACGCACTGCTGCCCGACTCCCCCGACTGCCTGGTCGTCGCCGTCTCCGGCGGGCCGCTGACCGGGATCGCGGACGTCCGCCCCTGCACCCTCGGCGGCCTGGACACCAAGTCCGCCCTCGAACTCCTCGGCCACTTCACCGGCTCGGTGCGCATCACCGTCGACCCGCTCGCGGCCGAGGGACTGGTCGAACTGTGCGCGGGCCGGCCGACCGCCCTGGTGCTGGCCGGCGGCTGGCTGGCCGCCCGCCCCGCCGCGGCCGTCGCCGACCTCGCCAAGCAATTGCGCACCGAGGGCGAGGACGGTACGCCGATGGACCGCGTCTTCCGTCTCTCGTACGCCTCCCTGCCGGGCAGCGCGGCGCGGATGCTGCGGCTGCTCTCACTGGCCCCCGCTGGTCTCGTCGACCCGCACACCGCCTCCGCGCTGGCCGGCTGCTCGGTCCAGGCGGCGCACACCGTGCTGGACGAGCTCGTCGGCCTCCGCCTGCTGCGGGCGATCCCCTCGCAGCTGCCGCAGTACGAGGTGCCCGGCTGTCTCCAGCCGCTGCTCCGCGCGCTCGTCGACACCCACGACCGGCCCGCCGAGGTGCAGCTGGCCCGTGCCCGGATGCTGGAGCGGACCGTACGGCTCCTGGTGTCCTGCCGCGCCATCACCGAGACCGACAGCTCGCCCGCCCGGGAGAAGCTCGCCGGGATGCCGCGCGCCCTGCGCTTCTCCAGTCCCCGGGCGGCCGAGGACTGGCTGCGCGTCCGTCGGCCCGCGCTGCTCGCCTCGGCCCGGCTGGCCGTCGCCGACGGGGAGCTCGACACCCTGGCCCGGCGGCTGATGGCCGCCCTGGTGCGGGCGATGGCCGCGCACTTCGGCACCCGGGCGGCGGCGCCCGACCTGTACGGCATCCACCGCCTGGTCCTGGACGTCGCCGAACGCCGCGATCTGCCCCGCGAGAAGGCGGCGGCCCTGCTCAATCTCGCCGACCTGGACGCGCAGACCGGCCGCAGGACCGGCGCCCTCGCCCGCTACCGGGCCGCGCTCGACGCCGGACGCGAGGCGAACGACCCGTACGCGACCGGCCGCGCGATGGAATCCGTAGGCGGCGCCCACCAGGAACTCGGGGACCACGACCGGGCCGCCGACTGGTACGGCAGGGCGCTCGCCCAGCGGCTCGCGCGCGACGAGCGCGTGGACGCCGCCCGGCTGTACGGGCGCATCGCCACCGCGCACACCTACGCGGGCCGCTACGGCGAGGCGCAGGTCAACTGGCGCGCCGCGGTCGCCTGGCACCGCAAGAACGGTGATGTCGCCTCCCAGGCAAGGGCGTTGAGCGAGATGGCCCGTGTCCAGGAGTACGCGGGGCGGCCCGAGGAGTCGCTGCGCACCTGCCAGGAGGCCGTCGAGTGGGCGCGCCGCGCGGACGACGTACGCCTCCAGGCCGCGCTTCAGCTCAGGCTGGCCGACACCCTGGAGCGGCTCGGCGACCCCGCCGCCGCCGGGCTGCACCGGGCGGCCGCCGAGCGCATGCTGGGAGATGAGCTCCCGGAGAGCGCAAACGGCTTGGAACGTGACGCTAATGCCTACGAAATCCGCAGTGCATCCGCTGAAGATTGATGCATTGAAAGGCTAGACAGAGGGAACCCCTTCATTAGACTGGCTCCGCCGCGTTCTTCCGTGGTGTCTCCCGGTGTGCTCACGTACGTCGGGTATGACATGCATTGCCTGGATTGCATCGCCTCGGCATGCATAGCCCCAGAGCCCTCTGAGTCAAGGACCGTGATCGACGTGAAGGTCGGCATCCCCCGCGAGGTCAAGAACAACGAGTTCCGGGTGGCCATCACCCCCGCAGGTGTGCACGAGCTCGTGCGCCACGGCCACCAGGTCTTCGTCGAGCAGAACGCCGGCGTCGGCTCCTCGATCACGGACGAGGAGTACGTCTCCGCCGGTGCGCAGATCCTGCCCACCGCCGACGAGGTCTGGGCCACCGCCGACCTGCTGCTGAAGGTCAAGGAGCCCGTCGCGGAGGAGTACCACCGCCTCCGCAAGGACCAGACGCTCTTCACCTACCTGCACCTGGCCGCGTCCAGGGAGTGCACGGACGCCCTCCTGGAGTCCGGCACCACGGCCATCGCCTACGAGACCGTAGAGCTGCCCAGCCGCGCCCTGCCGCTGCTGGCCCCGATGTCCGAGGTCGCCGGCCGCCTCGCCCCGCAGGTCGGCGCCTACCACCTGATGCGCGCCAACGGCGGCCGCGGTGTCCTGCCCGGCGGTGTCCCCGGTGTGCTGCCGGCCAAGGCCGTCGTCATCGGCGGCGGCGTCTCCGGCTGGAACGCCGCGCAGATCGCCATCGGCATGGGCTTCGAGGTGACGCTGCTCGACCGCGACATCAACAAGCTGCGCGAGGCCGACAAGATCTTCGGTACGAAGGTCAAGGCCGTCATGTCCAACTCCTTCGAGCTGGAGAAGGCCTGCCTCGATGCCGACCTCGTGATCGGTGCCGTGCTGATCCCCGGCGCCAAGGCGCCGAAACTGGTCACCAACGAGCTCGTCTCGCGGATGAAGCCGGGCAGTGTCCTTGTCGACATCGCGATCGACCAGGGCGGCTGCTTCGAGGACTCCCGTCCCACCACGCACGCCGAGCCGACCTTCCCGGTCCACAACTCGGTCTTCTACTGCGTCGCCAACATGCCCGGCGCGGTCCCCAACACCTCGACGTACGCGCTGACCAATGCGACGCTGCCGTACATCGTCGAGCTGGCCGACCGCGGCTGGACCGAGGCGCTGCGCCGTGACAACGCGCTGGCCAAGGGTCTCAACACCCATGACGGCAAGGTTGTTTACCGCGAGGTCGCCGAGGCTCACGGGCTGGAGCACGTCGCCCTGGAGAGCCTGCTCGGCTGACTTTCCCGATGACTCCATGAGTCGACATTTTCGGTCGACTCGTCACTGACAAAAGGCGATACGTCAACACGGGTCGTCAACACCGCTCACCAGGCCGGACCTTGCCCGACAAGGTCCGGCCGGGTGTGTGTCGGGTCACTTTGCGACACTCGTTCAACTCGCCGCGAACGTAACTCTTCAACCGATTCGCACACCGGTGAAACCTGCCGTGCGACGGCCTTACGCCCTTGACAGAGGGGTGTTCGGTTGCCGACACATCGGGTCGGGTCCGGCGGATTGTGTTGCTGCGGAGCGGTGACACGCCATAGAGTCGCCAACCGTCGGCATGGTGCCACGCTGACCTATCGAGAAGTTTCCTGGTCACCAAGGAGGTAAGACGACTTGTGAATGAGTCGACATTTACTCCCGGGGGTGGTCAACCAGGAATGCCGGCGCGGGGCCAGGACCTCACGGGGCTCGAGGCTGTCGGCTCCGTAGCTGTCCGCACCTTCGCAGCCCATCAGAGTCCCCGGACGACTCAGACAGCACACCCGAGCATGGATGGCCATCACGTGAACGCCATGGCCGGCAACGGAAGTGGCGAGATCCACACCCACTTCGCCGACTACGACGAAGTGCCCCAGGGGCACTTCTACGACCCCGACGCCGAGTACGAGCCCGATCCGGAGTACGCGGCCACGCTCGCGCCCGACGCGGCCCGTCAGCGCCGTGAGCGCATCGGCCCGACAGGGCGCCCGCTGCCCTACTTCCCGATCCCGGGTCCGCTGACCAGTCACGGTCCCGCGACGATCATCGCGATGTGCAACCAGAAGGGCGGCGTGGGCAAGACCACGTCGACCATCAACCTGGGGGCAGCGCTCGCGGAGTACGGACGCCGGGTGCTGCTCGTCGACTTCGACCCGCAGGGCGCGCTGTCCGTGGGTCTCGGCGTCAACCCGATGGAGCTCGACCTCACCGTCTACAACCTGCTCATGGAGCGGGGCATGGCGGCCGACGAGGTGCTCCTGAAGACGGCGGTCCCGAACATGGACCTGCTGCCCAGCAACATCGACCTGTCCGCCGCCGAGGTACAGCTGGTGAGCGAGGTCGCCCGCGAGTCCACGCTCCAGCGCGCCCTGAAGCCGCTGATGGCCGACTACGACTACATCGTGATCGACTGCCAGCCCTCGCTCGGCCTGCTCACCGTGAACGCGCTGACGGCCGCCCACAAGGTGATCGTGCCGCTGGAGTGCGAGTTCTTCGCGCTGCGCGGTGTCGCGCTGCTCACCGAGACGATCGAGAAGGTCCAGGAACGGCTCAACCCCGAGCTGGAGCTCGACGGGATCCTCGCCACGATGTACGACTCCCGCACGGTGCACAGCCGTGAGGTGCTCGCGCGCGTCGTCGAGGCCTTCGACGATCACGTCTACCACACCGTGATCGGCCGGACCGTCCGCTTCCCGGAGACCACGGTGGCCGGCGAGCCGATCACCACGTACGCCTCCAACTCCGTCGGCGCCGCCGCCTATCGCCAGCTCGCCAGGGAGGTGCTCGCCCGGTGTCACGCCGAGTGAGTCTGCCGGGGGCCGACGAACTGTTCCGTACCACCGGGGGCATGGCGCTCCAGTCATCCAGCCCCAACCGCCGGACCAACGGCGAGGCCCGGGTGCCGGCTCCGGCCGGCGAGAGCGACGGGCCGGCCGGGGATGACGCGCCCCAGTCGGTGCCCGTCCAGGGCGGTGACGGCGAGGGCGACGAACATGTCGCCGCCGGCGCCGGGCCGTCCGATGCGGGGGAGTCGCGCAGCCGGGGAGGTGTACCGGACCGTTCGGGGCGCGGCCGCCCGGCGCAGGAAGGTTCTGTCGCCCCTTCCGCGTCCGTGCAGTCGTCCCGCAAGCGGGGGCGCGGCGCGAACCGCCGGCCCACCGGGCGGGAGCGGCACGACGAGAAGATCACGGTGTACGTGTCCGCCGAGGAGCTGATGGACCTCGAGCACGCGCGCCTGGTGCTCCGCGGCGAACACGGTCTGGCCGTCGACCGCGGGCGGATCGTCCGCGAGGCGGTCGCCGTGGTCCTCGCGGACCTGGAATCCCGCGGGGACGCGAGCATTCTCGTACGACGACTGCGCGGGCGATAGCGGTAGCCTTCGACGGCTATGACCTCGAATGTCCCGCCTCCGTCAGCCGCCTCCGGCGGCCGTCGGCGTGCGCTGGGGCGCGGCCCCGCGTCGACACCGGCTCCGCCGGAGCGGTCCGAGGCCGCTGAGCCGCCCGAGCCTTCCCCCGCCCAGCCGGAGGGGTCCGGTGAGCGTTCCGCGGCATCCGCGCAGCCGACGGAGCGGGCGCGGACACCGGCACGCGCCGGGCGACGAGCGCCGGCACGTCGGTGACGACCCGCGCGGCGGCGGTGACGAGGTCGGTGGTGAGGTGGGGGCGCGCGGTGTGG
>NZ_JBEXGX010000081.1:0-5947 GCF_040607495.1 Streptomyces sp. NPDC005281
CCCACGCGAAGCCATGGATCTGGGGCAGACCGGCACCCCCAACCCGACGACTGCGACGCCGATATGTGTACCGAGTTTGAGGAATCCAGCACTAGGGTGCGCAGATGGCGCTGAAGGTGAGGGCCTGGGGCGCTTGGCTCCGGGCATGAGACCGGCGAAGAGCTTGCGTGCGGTTTCCCGCGCCAGTACGACAGCCTCTTCCCTCGTGTCCTGCCGATCTCGGTCTGGGCGCCGACAACGGCTGTGAGTGCGTCGGCTACCAGGCACACGACCCCGAGGGACATGAGGACGCCAGCCTCACGCTCAACGGACTGATCGACTCGGTCAGGTTCACGGGCGACATCGGTGTGGTGGGCGTGTTCCTGCCCGAGGACCCCGGCGACGCGGAGGCCCAGGGAGAGCTGGAGGCGCGGGGCAAGGTCCCGATCGACTTCGGCATGATGTGGTTCAAGGGCCAGCGCATGGGCACCGGGCAGGCGCCGGTGAAGAGGTACAACCGGGCGCTGCGGGATCTGATCGCCGGTGGGAAGGCAACGCCGAGCTTCGTCGTCTCCCACGAACTCCGTCTGGACGAGGCCCCCGCCGCCTACGAGCACTTCGACGCCCGTGACGAGGGCTGGATCAAGGTGGTCCTGCACCCGAACGGACACGGGAACGGCCACAAGCGGTAGGCGACCCGGGGCCGCCGTCCCGCCCGTCCTCCAGCCGCGGCTGGGGGCAATGGCCCGCGCTCCGGTCGGACCTGAACCAACGGCGATTGCCCGCGCTCCGGCCCGGCAGGACGGACGGCGGACGCTCAGCAGTGCCCGCAGTGGCTGCACCCCGTTCAGCGGCTGCGGCCGGCGGCCTGTTCGCGGGGCGCGTGGGAGGCTTCCCTGCCGACGGTTGTCGCACCTCAACCAGGCCGATGCGACCCGGCAGGGTGTTCCGGCTAGGCTCACACCCGTGACGTGGCGGCGGGCCTTCGGAGAGGTCGTGCGATCCGGGCTCACGATCGAGGAGACGCGGCTGGAGCCCCTGCTCGCGCTGCGCACGGCCGTTGGGGTGGCGATCGTCGTCGGGCCGGCGCTGTGGCTCGTCTCCCCTGCGTATGCCGCGTCCGCCGCCCTCGGTGCCTACTCCGCGGGTGGGGCCACCTTCCAGCGCACCTGGCGTCCACGCAAGGTGATCGCGCTCGGCGCGGGCGCGGGTCTGGCGCTCAGCACCTTCGTGGGCTACCTGGCGGCGGGGCGACTCGTGACGTTCCTCCCACTGCTGGCCGTATGGGCCTTCGCCGCGGGGATGGCGTGGGCCGTCGGATCGACCGCTGGGATCGTCGCAGCGACGACCGTGGGCAGCATGCTGGTGACCATCACCCTGCCCACGAGCGTCGGGCGAGCCCTGGAGCACGCCGGGGTCATCGCGCTCGGGGGCGTGGTGCAAGCCGTGCTGATCTTACTGTTCCCGATCCGCCGTTGGGGGGCGCATCGCGACGCGCTCGCCGACGCCCTGGCCGCAGTGGCGGACTACGCCCGCCGACTGCGGCACGACCCGACGGCCCCGTTCGACCCGGAGCCGTTGATGACGGCCCGGGACGCGGCCGCCGTGACGCCATCACAGGCCCGCACCCGTCCCCCCGTCCTGCACGGCCCCCGGGGACTCGCCGAGCGTATTCGGCCGGTCGTCGCCGCGCTCGCCGACCCGGACGTCGGCGCCCCGGCGGAGGGACCCGGGAGGGACCGCGCGCGGGAGTTGCTCGACGCGGCCGCCGACGTGCTGGATGCGGCCGCCCGTTCGATCCGCCGCGGCAGTCCCGCCGAGGTACGGCCCGGGAGCACGGCCGTCCTGCGTGTCGACGAGGAGCACGAGGTGCTGGAGGGGCCCGCGCGGCAGGCCGCCGAGCGGCTCGTGGAACTGCTCGGCGAGGCGTTGGAGATCGCCGGGAGCGGCGGCGCGCGCCGGAGGACGCCTACACCGCCCGGTCCTGCCGGCGCCCAGTTCCTGGTGCGCCCGACAATGCTCCGGCTGGTCCCGGTCGTCGTCCGGGCGGTCCGCCGTGAGCTCCGGCGGGACTCGCCCGTGTTCCGGCACGCCGTCCGCCTGGCGGCAGTGGCCACGCTCGGCTACCTGATCGCCACCCGGCTGCCCCTAGGCCACAGCTACTGGGCGCCCATCGCCTCGGTGATGGTGATGCGGCCGGACTTCCACCGGACGTACGCGCGCGCGGTGGCCCGTTTCGCCGGGACCCTGGCGGGGGTCGCGCTCGCCACCGGGATGGTGCGGGCCCTGGGCCCGGACGCCCATGTGTTCGGCGCGCTGGCGGTGATCTCGGCGGGCCTGTCGTACACGCTGATCCGTACCGGCTACGCCTACTCCCAGTGCTTCACTGCCGCGTACGTCGTCTTCCTGCTCGGCATGGGCGGCCAGGCGTGGGAGCAGACGGTCCCGGAGCGGGTGGTGCTCACCCTGCTCGGCGGGGCCCTGGCAATGCTGGCCTACGTGGTGTTCCCCGCGTGGGAGACGCCCCGGCTGCCGGGCCGGCTTGCGGACTGGCTCGCCGCCAACGGCCGCTACGCGGCCGCGGTGCTCCGCAGCTACGCCGAACCGACCCAGGAGCATCACGCCGACATACGCAGGGCACTGCTGGCGAGCAGGGATGCACGTGCCGCCTGGCAGGAGACATACGACCGGGCAAGGCAGGAACCGGTCCGCCCCAGGGGTCTGACGTCGCGTGAGGCGGAGGAGGCGCAAGAGGCACTGAAGGGGTTCGGCCGGGCGGTGATGCTCATGGAGAGCCACGTCCCTCGGGCCGACAGCCGTTTCGTCCCCGAGGCGGAGCGGTTCGCCGAGGCCCTGGAGACGGACACCGCGAAGGCAGCAGTCGACGTGCGCGAGCACAGGAATCCAGACTGGGAGCGTGTGGAGGAGGCGCTCCACGCGTGGGAGGACGCTGCCGCCGGCAACCGGAGCCCGGTCGTGCGGCGCGAGGCGGAACTGCAAAAACGGGCCTTGGAAGACCTCGCGACGGCCGTGAGTCGCACACCCCTGGAACGGGACGTCGGCTCTGCTCGCGAGGAGCAGCGGGTGCGGGCGGCCGTGGCGGCGGAAGGTGAGGGATCAGCACCCGCGCACCGAGGTGGGTGACGAAGTCGGCCATGGGGAGCGCCGCGCCCCCTGGAGCGGCAAGTAGTCTCCTGGCCGCGTCGGGCGCCGCCACACGTACACCGATGTCGCCATCACGATGATCAGCCCCGCCAGGATGAGCAGTTCGATCCCCCCGATGTTCCACCGGAGGACTTCTCCGCCTCGGCCGTCACAATGAGCGCCTTGCGGATGCCGGCGCCCGAACCGATGCCCGCTGTTTTCACCGAGACGATGGCCAAGGCCGAACACGACGTCGACCTCCACCGCGCGCTGGACGACCTGGGCGCGGTGGTGCCGGACGACGTCGCCCTGGTGGGCGCCGACAACCTGCCCATCGCCACATTCCTGAGACCGGCACTCTCCTCGCTCGCGCTCAATCCTATGGAGATAGCGGACCGTGTGTGCACCGCGATCCGCTCCATGCTGGAACGATCCGCCCACACCGAACCCGTAGTGGCCGGCGTACTGGCGACCCCTCTCCTCATCCGCCGCAAGGCATCCTGAGCCTGTACACCTCGAAGCACTACCGCCACCGACCCCGTGCACTCCGCATCCGAGGCGACCTGACACCCGACATGCTCGACGAGGTGCCCTGACCTCGGGCGCGCCGCCCTCGGGTTGAACACCAACACCAGGACCGCCACGACCGAGTGACTTCCTCGGCGCGGAAGCCCGCCAGAAACAGATGCCGTCCTCAGCACCCATCGCGAGCAACGGCCCAGCAGGAGCTGAATCCTCGCCCAACACGTGCAACAAAAACGAGCGGCAGAGCATCCGGCGGACCCGATATCCGATAGGCCAGCCGAACCCCGCCAACGTCGACCAAGCGTTGATCAACATGTCCGGAGGATAGGCGGACGGGTCCTGCCGGAGGATCGGCGTTCACCAGCGGCCGAACCACCATCCTCAGTCAGCATCAGCACCCCGGGCCCTCAGCCACACAGTTCTGGCCCTGATCTTCATTTTCTGCTCCTATACCACCAGGATCCGGCACCAGATTCGACACAGAACTCTGAAAACAGTCACACGTGCATAACTTACGAGCGAAAACGTGGCTCAAATAGCCACAGGAGGTCGAGGCCGGCACGGCGACCCAGTGGACGAACATCGCAACCGCCACCGGGGAGGACCCCAACGCATCACCCCACCGACCTGGCATTTCATCAGACATCTTCCGTGAGACGGAAGTCGTATTGCGGCCCAACCATGTCTGCCCGAACGATGCCACCACCATCAGAGACGGGAGCCAGCCCCAATGCCGCACATCACCGCTTTCGCCAGGAACCGGTGGTACAGCTAGCGCACCTTTCTGACCTGCGCTTATGTGGGGCGATGAGGCTGTGACCTGCTAGGACGGGTTGCAGAGGCCAGCAGAGGCAGCCAGAGGAAATCACTCTGATTCGACCCCGGTTCGACCCGGGTCGCTCAGAGGCAGTCAGAGGCAACGTCCTCTGCAACTGCCTTTGAGAGAACCTAGTTGACCGGTGTTGATCACGGGTGAGCGACTCTGGCGGCGCTCTGTTTCGACCTCGGTCGAGCTGCGATGGGGACGCCTGCCTCCAGTCGGGGCCAGTCGTACGAGGGCCTCCAGGACGGCCATCCTGGGGATCTTGCTGGCGCCGATGGAGGTCGGTTCCGGATGCCGCCCGTGGTTTTAGCGGCCCTGGGTGGCGTCCACGTCTTTGCGAGACGACCCCACCGTGACAGACAGCGCCCACCAGCCACTCCCCCAACGACACGTCACCCACCTCCGCGGCCCCCTGGGCCTGTCCCGACTGCCGTCAGCTGCGGCCGATCTGATCCTGCTCGGCGACCTCACTGGCCGCTACGCCAACGGCAGTTACAGTCGACTCGCCTCCGATCGTCGAAGCCTGGTCCTGCGCGGGGACCGCCAGGGCGTGGCCGAGCACGGGCACCGGATCACCGCGGCCATCGCCTGCCACGTCGCCCGCGCCGGCGGCACCGTCGACCAACTGACGCAGCTCCTGCTGCACCCCGAGCACGAAGGCGGACGGCACATCCGCGGCATCGCGCTGCGCTCCGGGCAGACCCGCGCCCTGGACTACATCCGCCGGGTGTGGGCCAGCGCCTCAGCCGCAGTCGGCACCACCTTGGCGCTGGGATCCCGGCACGGCGCGTTCGAGGTTCTCGCCGCGCTGCGGGAACGCATCGAGACCACGCCCTGGCGCGGGGAGCGGGGACGGACCGCGCTGCGGGTGCTGCGGGCGCATCTGAACTTCGCCGAAATCGCAGGCGGCCCCCTGCACCACGCCAGCGAGCGGCAGACCGCCGAAGAGGCGGGCATCTCCCGCACGACACTGCGGGGCGTCTACGAGACGGTTCTGAAGCCGGGAGGCTGGCTGCGCCGGCTGCGGGTCGGCCACGGCAGGGAGGGCTCGACCTGGTACCTCAACCACGGCAGCGCCCACAGCCACGGTGCCCCTGTTCTGCTGTCTCGTTTGTGGACCACTCAGTTCCCCCCGACCCGGCACTGAGGAGTGGACCACCCCTGAGACGCCCACGACGGCCGACATCGACTCCACCGTCCTCGCACGTCTGATGGGCCACGACGCCTTCGCCCACCACGGCCTCGGCAGCGCCGCACTCATGATCATCAGCGCCCTGCACGTACGCCAGGATCAGACGGCCGGCGAGCTCGTCGGTACCTCCTCAGTCTCCCGCGCCACCACCTACAGGACCCTGAACCGCCTCGCCAACCATGGCCTAGTCCCAATGCCGTTGCATTACGGGTCTGTGGGTTGGGGTCTTGTGATGAGGATGGCTGCGGTGCCGGTGCGGGTGGCCTGGGGCCAGGCGTGGTGTT
>NZ_JBEXGX010000082.1:0-5939 GCF_040607495.1 Streptomyces sp. NPDC005281
CTTTCGGATCCAGGTAAGTCATCCGGCCCAGGAACCTCCTTCCGAGTTCCTCCCGGCTCAGCCGGGGATACAAACAGAGCGCCTCGTGGCGCACAAGGACCGCTCGACGACCCAGCGGCGGGGCAGTGGCTGGAAGCCGCGGACATCCTCACCCCGGCGGACGATGTCGAGGACGATCCCCAGGTGCTGGGCGGTCCAGTCGGTGAGGTGGCCGGTGTAGCCGCCGTCGGCCCAGACCCGCGCCAGCCGCCTGGAGCGGGTCGCTGCCGGCGGCAAAAGAGCCCGGGCGCCGTCCCGGTCGGTCACGGATGCCGGAGTGACCAGCACGGCCAGGAGGAGTCCGAGTGTGTCGGTGAGCAGGTGCCGCTTGCGCCCGTTGATCTTCTTGCCCGCATCGAACCCGCGTGAGGTGTGGGCGACGGTGGCGTCCGCCTTCACCGACTGGGAGTCCACCACCGCCGCACTCGGCTCCGGGTCCCGGCCTTCGGCCCGGCGAACGGCCTGGTGCAGGCGATCGTGCAGTTCGCCCACCAGCCCGGTATCCCGCCAGCGGGCGAAGAAGGCATAGACCCGCGGCCAGGGAGGAAAGTCGGACGGCATCGCCCGCCACTTGATGCCGTTGTCGACGAGGTAGCGCACCGCGTCGATCATCTGCCGGTGGCAGAACCCCTCCGGCCGGCCGCCGCGGCCCGCCAGCCATCCAGGAACCGGGAGCAGATCCCGCACCACAGCCCACTCGGCATCGCTCATGTCCGAGCCATAACAGGGCCGACGATCCGGCCGGTTGGCCGCGTTCCCGAACCTGTGGGCGAGGCAGTCACACCCACGAGTGGACGAACTGGACTCGGCGACCACGACCACGCGACACTTCGACAACAGGGCCTCTTGCTTCTCGCTGGACTCGACATCCGCGAGCTACCAAGAGGCCCTTCTTCCATGCACCCGCACCGGACAACTCACCTGAACCAGGACGCTGTTCGAACCCAGCCGACCACGCGAGCGGATAGAGAACAGGCAGTTAGGCAGCCACTTTGGCGCGAGCCTCGAAGATCATGGCCCCAACGTCGTGCTTTACCGGGCAGCTCAGGAGACTGCCCGACTCGCGATGAGCTTACGGGGCCATGATCACTCGCCCCATGGCAGCTCCCGCCCAAAGTCGCTCCGCCGACCTCGCTGAGTAGCCCCACCTAGCGGGTCGTCAAAGCTCCCAGTCATCCTCACCACCAGGGCCGACCGTGATCGGGGCTACTCCGTGTCCGGTCAGGTGCCAGGACTCGAAATCTGGATCTGGGCCGACCCAGAGCCCGGCACCATCTTGAAAGTCGATGACCAACACCCCGTGCTCGCGGACATCGACCCTCGTGACCGTCTGCCCGAAGAGGGCTAGAACGGGAGCGAGACTCACACCCGTGCCGGGGTCGAGTTCGTACCATTCGCCAGCGGCATCCCGGAACAGGAACGGCGACTCCAGGACCAACTCGGCATCCAGCCGGTAACCCTCATCAGGATCCAGAGCGCAGAGGCTCAGCCGCACCTGGTAGTCAAAGGCTGTGCGCTCCACTTGAGCACCGATCAAGGCGCTAGGGACCTTCACCCTGCCCCCTTCCGTAGCGTGTGACAGCTCGACAGCGTAACTGCGTGCCCCTCCCGTGCCCGTTCGGTCGGGAAACAGCGGGGAGCCGCAGTCGCTGGCGGACAACGCTTACGAGAACGGCCCCCGACCGATTCACCCGGTCAGGGGCCGTTCACCTGCGGTGGGTGTGGGATTTGAACCCACGGTGACTCGCGCCACGACGGTTTTCAAGACCGTCCGTCGGTAACAGTCAGCGGCTCAGGCCGTTCTTGTGGAGTGCGGCCGACCTTGGGGAAGCATGGCCAGGGGACCATCGGGCAGGTGTGCGCGGGCCGGGGCGTCGTGAGGGTACGGCGCCAGCCGGCCTTGTCGGTCAGCTACGGGGTGGGGATTTCCCTGATGAGGCGCGAGGTCCAGTCGCACCAGTACAGGCCGGGCAGGAAGGGGCCGCCGGCTTCATCCAGGTGGTCTTCGACGTACGGGATGGTCGCGTCACAGACTTCGATGGCCTGGTCGAAGAATTGCGTGGTGTCGGGGTTGTTGTGGTAGCTCCAGCGCGGGTTGTAGGGGGCCTGCCGCTTGAGAATCCGCGCGATCACGTGGGGACGGTCGGTGGTCTGCCCGCTGACGAGCTCCCGGGCGTGCTCGATGTCCCCTGGCTTGGTCAGCTTGATGACGAATTCCTCCCGCGTGATGTCGGTCATCACGAAGTACGCGGCGCTCTCGGCGGCGGCATGGCCGGGCTGCTTGCTGAGGGTGTTGGCCTGAGTGGGCTGTGCCGTGGCGAAGGCCAGCACGCCGACGGCGGCCAAGCCGGCCGCTCTGATGAGCACGCGTCGCATGGGGGTTCTCTCCTTGGTTACGGGCGTCGTGTACGTCACGACTAGTCACCCAGCATATTCAATCAGTTACATTGAGTAATCGCGCCGAGGGCGCGCTCGCCTTCGCCGCATATGCCGATGGCCTCATGCCGCTGCTGCGAGGCATCGCCACCGTCCTCGGCGCACCTTGGCCGTGCGGCACCTGCAAGTTCGCGTTGAGGTGCAGCACACGGCGCCCCACTCGGGCCGTCTCTGGGCCGCCCGAAGGTGCTCAACGACGACCAACGCTGACAACCATCGACGGGTAAGTCGCAGGTCGCAGCGTTGATCGATTGCAGGGGTGCAGGTCGGAGACCCGGCCCCGCACTTCTTCGGCTACTGAGCGCCTTGACTGGTCAAACCAGACACCGCCCGCGCTGCCACATTCAGGAGCCGGGAGGAACAACCACAGATCGCAAGGGCAGTCGCATGCGACGATCGCGCCGTGACCACTACCGACCCTTCGCTTCGCCGACGCCTGCTGGTCGAGTCGCTCACTGTGCTGGCCGCTGATCCCTCGGTCCAGGCGGTGTGGCTGGAGAAGTACGACATCCCCACGGATGAGATCGCCTTGGACTTCGACCACGCATTCCATATGGCAGAGCAACTGGTGGAAGAGAGACAACTCCGCCACGATGTGCTGTCCGACCTACACGGCATAGACGTGGTCTTCAACGAGATGAGCGGTGAGCCGAACGCCGCCAGGTGGGCCGCGGACGCGCTATCCAGCGATGCGGGGTGGATCAAAGTACGCGAACTGGCCCGCCGGGTCCTCATCGCAGAACTGGGCGAGTGGAGAGCGCCTATGCCGGCCATTTGCGTGATCCGTTGAGGGGCTGTGCGGCCGTGCCGCTCTCGTGCAAGAACGGGCGGGGAGTCAGGGGAATCACGGTGCTCATGGGGACGCATCACCCACTCCATTCGAGGCGGGGAATCCACAGGTCAGGTCTGTGACCACCTCACCTCGCTCCTAAAGTGGTTGTCCAACCCCTTCACTGAGTCCAGACCCGCTGGAACTCTTCGGCCGGGATGGCTTCCAGCGGGTCCTCTTCAGGGTCGAGCGCCTGGTCTGTCAGGAAGCCGTACTCGTCCTCCAGGTGCTCCCAGCTGTACCGGTGAAGTCGGCCAGCCGGAGTCACCTCGGCCTGCTTGATAGCGATCAACTCACCGCGGTCGGGTACGGCCTCGAAGTACCACAAGCCGCCGTCCTCGTCGGCGTGGCGGAAGTGGTGTCGCAGGGCGGCCCCCTCATCAAGAGATCGGAAGTACGCCACGCTCTCCGCTTTGATGCGCTCCAGGTCATGCACAGGAGCATCGTGCCAGCGAGCCCGTGCGGTTGCACCGTTCTGACATCCATAGGTGACATCAACGACCCCGGACGCCAGCACTCCTAGGCGGTCCTGCACGGCTGGCGGGGTCGGGCGGCTCCCCGACAGTGCCGAGGAGGGATCGAACTTACAAGGCGGATGTCGGCGGTTCGAAAACCGTCCGCGCCCACCCCGAGACCCAGGTCCGCCGACCGCCTGCCGGCCGCGGCGGATAACGCGCATCCGTCTCCGGCAAGAAGAAACAGAACACCATGAAGGCCACCGTCATCGCTGGCTGGCGGGGCCGCACGTTATGAACCGACACCCTGCGACCTGGACGTATGCACGATGCCACGGCCGCCCGCAACGAGGGCATCGCCGTCTGCTTCCAGCACTTCCCCGAAGTCCAGGTCCTCCTGGACGACGGCTACCTCGGCCTGAGCCACGACCACCGCGGGCAAGCAATCACGCCGCCAAGAAACCCGCGGCCGGGAGCACTGCCCGACAGAGTCGAACAGTGGGAACGCGACGGCCACGGGCACTCGTCCGACCGCATCACCGTCGAACACGCCCTCGCCGACCATAAACGCGGGAAACAACTGACCTGCTGGACACATCGCCGCGACCGCCTGCCCGACACGTACCGTGCCATCGCCAGCCTCGTCTCCGACCGCACCACCCCTGCCTGAAAACAGGCCGCGACCAGGTCAGACACGCCTCACTCGCAATCACGCGCCAACTCGTTAATAGCCTGGGTGGTGGCACTTTTGAAGCGGAATGATCCGAAATGCAACTTCGGACATGACGTTTAGGCAAGGGTGTCTGCTGTGACGGATGCAGCCGATAGTGAGTCTTCCCCGAGTGGTTCAGCGCCACCGAAGAAGCATGCCGTGTGGAAGTGGCTCGCCGGAGTGGTGGCTACGGTGATCAGCGGCCTTCTCGTGGCGTGGCTGAGCGGATTGTTCAACAACGATAAACCGTCTCACCCGCCAAACCCCACCAGCGAGCGGTACATCCAGCCCTTCGCCGAAAACGGGGACCTCCAACCCAGCTACACGGCTGCCCGCAAGGTGCAGACCGGTGAGTGTCCGAGCAACTCCGTTTTCTCGGCCGATCCAGAAGCGCTGCGATGCTTCGCCGATGGCGAGCTCTTCGATCCCTGCTGGTCGTACGCACTCTCCGTTGCTTGTCTCCGCTCCCCATGGGACCCGGAGGTGACCGTAATCAGAGAGGTGAGGGCATCCGCCCCGCCGAGCAGCGAAACTCCGAAACCTGAGCCGTGGGCGATGGAGATCAAAGCTCCCAAAAGCGGGGTCACGCTTCACTGCGGCTTCGCCGGGGGAGCAATGCCTACCGTGGCCAACCATAGGGTCAACTGGCGTTGCCAGAAAGGGGCGGGTCCGCTCATCGGCAGCGCTGCGGGCGAGCCGGATCAGTCCACCAAACCTTGGACGATCCTCTACAAGGAAGACGACGACGCCGAGGTTCGCCACGCCGACATCATGACCGTCTGGTATTGAAGCGCGCCTCTTTGATGAGTTGATCACGGCATCCGATCAGATTCGTGATCACGGAGGGAAGCTCAAACCGAGTGGCGCTTCTGCTGGCGGCCGATCCAGTCCGTAGACCGCGGCAACCGGATCGCGGCCGCACGCGCCAAGCCATCGCATGAAGTATCTCGGCTGCTCGTTCTGACGTGGGTCTGGCGCACGCTGCGTGTCTAACTGCGTGACAACGCCGACGAACAGCAGCGGACGAGCGCAGACGCCAATGAACCATCGCCGCAAGTGAGGGCCACACCAGCCCAAAGCAGAGCCCCCGCCCCAGTTGCTTCGGGACGAAGGAGTCTCCGGGCCAACGCTTCGTCACAAGGCTTTGTCGTCGCTACCCGCGAGGCAGGCGCCCGCCTGGACGTGGAGGTCTGCACCGCGACTGATACATCTTTCGAGCAGACTGTCAGCGTCACAGTGCTTCGCGGAAGACCGAGCCGGCTGGGACGAACGATTCGGATGGAGAAGGCCACGGTTGCGCAACTCCCACCCACCTAAGGGATAGCTGGTGGCCCTCCTGATTGGGAGATAACGTTCAGGGCTGACCCTGAGGCCCTGAGCCTCGATCCACCGCGTGAATTCTGGTCTTCGATTTCGGGTGGGGGTCCGGTGATGTTTCCGGGTTTGGCCAGCACGACTTGCCGGGTGG
>NZ_JBEXGX010000083.1:0-5907 GCF_040607495.1 Streptomyces sp. NPDC005281
CGGATCTCCCTCATCCTGCGCAAGGCGTACGGAGGCGCCTACATCGTCATGGACAGCCAGTCCATCGGGGCGGACCTCACCTACGCCTGGCCGACCAACGAGATCGCCGTGATGGGCGCCGAGGGCGCGGCGAACGTCGTCTTCCGCCGCCAGATCGCCGACGCCGAGGACCCCGAGATCATGCGGGCCCGCATGATCAAGGAGTACAAGGCCGAGCTGATGCACCCGTACTACGCGGCCGAACGCGGCCTGGTCGACGACGTCATCGACCCCACCGAGACCCGCGAGACCCTCATCCGCTCCCTCGCCATGCTCCGGTCCAAGCATGCCGACCTGCCCTCGCGCAAACACGGCAATCAGCCACAGTGACAGGGCACTTGACCGCATCAGCCCTACGGAGGCACCACACATGGAGCAGCAACGGACGAGGAGTACGACGGTGCGCGTCCGGATCGCACTCGACGTGATCTGTGTTCACTCCTACCTCGGCTACACCCGCTTCACCCGTGCGGCTGAACGGCTGCGCGCCGACGGCCACCGGATCCAGGTGGAGTTCCTCCCCTTCGAGCTCGCGCCGGGCGCGGGCACCGAGGGGGAGCCCCTGCTCCCCGTACTGGAGCGGGTGTTCGGCCCGCAGGCGGTACGGGGGACGCTCCAGTTCGCCGGGCAGGTGGCCGCCGAGGGGCTGGAGCTGCACTACGAACGCGCCGTGGCGACCGGCACGTTCGAGGCGCACCGGCTCATCGCCCGGGCCGCGCGGCAGGGAAGGGCCGAGGCGATGGTGGAGCGTCTCTTCCGCGCCCACTTCACCGACGGACTGCACATCGGCGACCCCGCCACCCTCGCCCGGCTCGCCGGTGAGGCCGGCGTCACGACGGGCGACTCCGGCCCGGGGACAGCGGATACCGCACCGGGAATCGCCGCGGAAACGATCGAGGCGACGACCGGGGAAACCGAGCGGCTGCACACCGAACTCGACCGTGTGCGCGGTCTCGGCGTCACCGGTGTGCCGGTGTTCTTCATCGACGGCGTACAGCCGCTGACCGGATCCCACTCGGAGGCCGAGCTGCTCTCGGCACTTCGCGAGGCGGCGCGATCCGCCTCCGACGGCTGACCCGGACTGTCCGGAACCTCAGCTTTGGCATCGAGGCACGACAGATCCATGTCAAGCACATGGTGACGTGCCACGGGGGCTGGTTGGCTGAAGTCCACCCCCGGCCCGCATCCGCCAATGCGGTGACTTGTCGGCAACCCAGCACAGATAGGGCTCTACATGTTTTCGCGACGCACATTCCTGGGCTCCGCGATTGCGGTGGCCGGTGCCACTGCGGGGTTCACCGCATTGAACTCGACCGCGGCCCAAGCCGCCGCCCAGGTCGACCCGGAGGTGATCGTCAGGCCCGGTGACGCCCGGTACGCCGGGCTCGCTGGACGCGGCTACAACACCCGCTTCGTGGCCTCGCCGGACGAGATCTGGCTCGTGCACTGCGCCTCCCAGGTGGAGAAGGCCGTCAACCAGGCCATCGCCGGCAACCAGCGCATCACCGTACGCAGTGGCGGTCACTGCTTCGAGAAGCTGGTCGACGACCCCCAGTTCCGGGTGCTCGTCGACCTGTCCGAGATGAAGAGCGTCACCTTCGATCCGACGATGAACGCCTTCGCCGTCCAGGCGGGCGCCCGGCTGGGCGAGGTCTACAAGGCGCTGTACGAGGGCTGGGGTGTCACGGTCCCGGGCGGTGTGTGCCCGGAGGTCGGTGTCGGTGGTCATGTCTCCGGCGGCGGGTACGGCCCGCTGTCCCGCCGCTTCGGCCTCATCGTGGACCACCTGTTCGCCGTCGAGGTCGTCGTCGCGGACCGGGGCGGCAGGGCCCGTACGATCATCGCCACCGGCAACGCGAACGACCCCCACCGCGACCTGTGGTGGGCGCACACCGGCGGTGGTGGCGGCGGCTTCGGCATCGTCACGAAGTTCTGGTTCCGCACCCCGGGGGCCTCGGGCGGCGCGTCCTCGCTCCTGCCCAAGCCGCCCACGCGGATGCGCGAGACCTACGTGACCTGGCCCTGGGCACAGCTGACCGAGGCGGCGTTCACCCGCCTGGTGCTGAACCACGGCGCCTGGCACGCGGCGAACAGCGCTCCGGGTTCCCCGTACTCGGTGATGCACAGCTCGTTGCAGCTGCACTCGTCGATCGCCGGCACGGTCCAGCTGGAGATCCGCATGGACGCCACGCTCCCGAACACCGCCCAGCTCCACGACGACTACATCAGCGCGGTGAACGCCGGCGTCGGCGTGCAGCCGACGATCGACGTCAAGGAGGGCACCTGGCTGGAGATCGCCCTGGAGCCGACCGCCAGCTACGGCGCGTACTCGCGCCAGAAGTCCATGGGCGGCCATCTGCGCAAGCCGCTGACGGCCACCCAGGTCGGCGCGGTCTACCGCTCACTGACCGACCCCGGCCACTCCGGGGTCGGCATGGTGTATCTGGCGGCCTACGGCTGCCGGATCAACACGGTGCCGTCGTCCGCGAGGGCGATCCCGCAGCGGGACTCCGTCATCAAGCTCTGGTACTCGAACAACTGGTCCGATGCCTCGCAGGACGAGACCGAGGTCAACTGGGTCCGCACGCTGCGCAAGAACGTCCACGCGGAGACCGGCGGGTTCCCCGTGCCCAACGCCCAGCAGGACGGCGGCTACATCAACTACCCCGACATCGACATGCGCGACCCGGCGCAGAACACGTCCGGGGTGCCCTGGTACTCGCTCTTCTGGAAGGACAACTACCCCAGGTTGCAGCGGGTCAAGAACACCTACGACCCGAAGAACGTCTTCCGCCACGCCCTGTCCCTGGACCCCGCCTGAGGAACCGCTCGGGCGTCCGGTCCAAGGGCGTGTCTGACAATTCCCGTCCGCCCGGCGGGCGACGACGCGAATTGTCGGACAGGCCCTGGCGCCGGAAGCGAACGCCCCATCTCCACGACCACCGTGCCGGGACCGAGCAGCTCCCGGTCCCGGCACGGCACGACAGCCCGGAGGGCTCCATGACCAGCAGTATCCCCGCTGCCAACTCCACCGCTCGAGGACGACGAGCGCTGCCCACGTGGCAGGCGGTCGCGGGGGCCGCCGTTCTCGCCGCGGTCGTCAATCTCATCGTCCTGTTCATCGGTGACGCCGCCGGCGCCTCGCTGGTCCTGAAGCTCAACGGCAAGTCCGACGAGATCGTCGCCAGTGGCGTGATCTTCATGTCGGTCGCCGCGCCGGTGATCGGCATCACGGCCACCGTGTTACTGGCCCGCTGGAAGCCGGTGTTCCTCCGGGTGGGTCAGTTCGTGGGCGGCGGGGTGGCGCTGCTCACGGCCATCGGCCCGCTGACGTTCGACACCGACGGCGGCACCGCCGCCACTCTGATCACGATGCACCTGTTCGTCGGCTTCGTCGTCGTGGCGGCGCTGGAGGCGATCCGCCGATCCCGCGCCTGACGTACGGAGTTCGCCCGCCGGCCCTCCGCAACCCGACCGGGTTCCGGAGGGCCGGCGACATCTTTGGGGGAGGAACCATGGCAGCGGAGGAAGACGGCACGGCCGAGGTCACGCGGATGGTGACCGCGCACAACTGGCGCATCACCAGTGGCTCTCCGACGGCGGAGGAGGTCGCCGCGATCGCGGTGGCGCTCTCGACCGTCCTGTCCGCGCGCGCCTCGGGGGCGGCGCGGGAGACCGGCTCGGACTCCCGGACCGGGGCCTACTGGACACCGTTCTCGGCAAGGCGCAGGACGGCCACGTCCTGGGCCGCCGACCCTCGGCCGGGCTGGCGCGGGGCGGCGTGAGGAAACCTCGCGGGCGGCCTTCGCCCGGCCGGCCCGTAATCCCGTCGGCAATTCCACGACGGGCCTGGGGAGAGGGAGGACCGGTCGGTCGCCATTGACCGAGCGGCCCGAATTCAAGCCCTGGTCCTCGTATTTCCCGAGCCGCCTACGCCCTGGAACACGGGCCGAATCCCCTGAAGGAGACTGCGACCGCCCGGAGTTCCCGGGGTGACGGTCATGGTCAGGCCTGCCCCAGGCGGAAGCCGACACCGCGGGCGGTGACTATCCAGCCACTCGATCCGAGTTTGCTCCGTAAGCTGCTGACATGCGTGTCGATGGTGCGTCCCGGCTCCGACCGGGCGTCCCTCCAGACCTGGGCCATGATCTGCCGGCGGGTGACCACCCTGCCCGGCTGCGAGGCGAGCAGATACAGCAGATCGAATTCCTTGCGCGTCACTTCCACGGGCCGACCGTCGAGGCTGATCTCCCGGGCGCGCGGATCGATACCGAGCGGACCGACCGTGATGGCCTGCTCGGAGGAGACCGGCTGCCGCGAGACCCGGCGCATCACGGCTTCGATGCGGGCGATCAGTTCGGCGAGACTGTAGGGCTTGGTCACGTAGTCGTCCGAACCCGCGCGCAGACTGAGCACCCGGTCCAGCTCCGAGTCACGAGCCGTGACGACGATGATCGGCACATCGCAGACGGACCGGATGCTGCGACAGAGTTCGACCCCGTCGAGGTCGGGCAGATCGAGGTCGACGAGCAGCAGGTCGGCGCTCTGGAAACGCTGTAACGCCTGAGCGCCGGTCGGCACGCTCTCCGCCTGGAATCCATGGCGGTACAGGTTGCGGATGAGCGCCTTCGAGACCTGTGGCTCGCTGTCGACGGAGAGCACGCGCAATGCCTTGCGCGCTCGCCTCGGCTCGGGCCTGACCTGCGCACTTCGCGCGGCGGCCTGCTGTGAAGCACTTGGTTGCACTAACCCTATGGAATGATGCCCCATCCGTGAATCCCCCTATATTCATCCGTCAAGCGAGCGTCGCGCCAAGCAATAGAAGGTCCTCAATCGAGGGTACAGACCACTTAGTCGATCCGTCAAAGATCAATGTTTGACAGTCGATGAATAAAGGAAATTGGAAACGACGCCGCAACAATAGAAAAATCGAGGAATAATCATTCAGCCGACATCCCGCCCTGCGGTGACCGGCTCTCCATGATCACTCAACCCGCCGACGCTGCCGCGCCCGGCCTGCCGCTTTGCCGCTCGGCCAATTTCACCAGCCCCCGTACACAGCCACTCCAGACTCTCGCGATACATCGTACACGAGCGCGCGTACGACGTATACGTGCGCCAAGTCACTCCACGGTGAACGTGAAGCACTTGATCCTGCCCAAAAGAACACACTATCGAGACAGTTTGTGAATAAGCAGGGATGAATCGGCCAGCTTCTGGCCGACACACCCACTGGGCCGATCTTGACACCATTCCGAATAGAAGGAACGTGAACATGTCATCAGCGCCTGCTGTGGACGATCAAGCATCGGGAGCGAAAGACGTCCGTCGGCTGAGCCGGGTAATCATCCGGTTCGCGGGCGACTCCGGTGACGGTATGCAGCTCACCGGCGACCGGTTCACCGCGGGGACGGCCTTGTTCGGCAACGACCTGTCGACGCTGCCCGACTTCCCCGCCGAGATCCGCGCGCCCGCGGGAACCCTCCCCGGCGTCTCCTCGTTCCAGCTGCACTTCGCCGACCATGACATCCTCACGCCGGGCGACGCGCCGAACGTCCTCGTGGCGATGAATCCGGCCGCGCTGAAGGCGAACATCGCCGACGTGCCGCGCGGTGCCGAGATCATCGTCGACGCCGACGAGTTCACCGAACGGGCGCTGCGGAAGGTCGGGTACGGGTCCTCACCGCTGGAGGACGGTTCGCTGGACGGCTACCGCGTCCACCCGGTGCCGCTGACCATGCTGACGGTGGAGGCGCTGTCCGGATTCGGACTGTCCCGCAAGGAGGCCGAGCGTTCCAAGAACATGTTCGCGTTGGGGTTGTTGTCGTGGATGTACCACCGGCCGACCGAGGGTACCGAGAAGTTCCT
>NZ_JBEXGX010000084.1:0-5665 GCF_040607495.1 Streptomyces sp. NPDC005281
CAACCTCACCAAGCGCATAACGGACGAGACGACACCCACCTGGCGAGGAACTTACTAGAACATAAAGGGCAATTGATCTAGATCAAACGCCCTCTAAGAGGGGAGGAAGCTGCCAGTCGGTCTGCGCACGGCGCCCCTTTCCCTCGGCAGGGAGAGCGCGATCACCACAACAGGAAAGCGGTGATCGGCCATCCTGGCAGCGCGAGGAGGAATCCCACGACGGCCAGGCTCATGCCGCGCTGGCCCCGTCGGGCCACCTGAATGCTGGCGGTGATGCTGAAAACGAGCACCAGCGGCGTAAAGACGAGCAACGACACAAGCAGCCCTAGGACGCCGAGACCGAGAAGCAACAGCAACGACAGCAGCGAAAGGACCAGCGCGGCGATGGCGGCGCCGTTCCATGCTGTCGGCGGGTGCACTGGTTCGCCGGGCGCGAGGTAAGGGCCGGCCGCAGCATGCCATTCTGGGCCCATGTATGGGCCAGGTGGCCTGCCTGGGGTCGGATCGGAATCCGTCATCGGGTGGTGCCCTCCCGGCTCCGCGGCTGAGGCCGAGCGGTGCACCGACCGCCCAAAGATTCGCACAGACGTGCGGTGTGAGCTACCTCGGGTTGCGGACGCCCGTCGGCCCGACCGAACGGGCACGGGAGGGGCACGTCGACCGGCGACCTTCAGATGGGACCGGGCAGGGCGCAGCCGTGCCCGGCAAGGGGGGAACAGGGCATGCTGAGAGCCGGAACAACCTGCGCCGATGCGATCGATTTCCTGGACAACGATCTGGTGGCCGGGAGCCTGAACGACGTGTCTATCCGGATCCCTTTCACGTTGGGGACGGCGGATGCTGAGGATGCGATGCGGGTCGTGCGCAAGCGGTACGACGAGTGGACGTGGAAGGCTGCCGAGGAGATCAACCGGCGCTTCAGTGACCGGGAGATCGCGGCGCCGCTGCGTGGGGTCCGCTACCGGGCGATCCTGACCGCGCCGTTGGAAGAGGCCCGGCTGATGATGTACGTCGAACTCGTTGAGCTCCAGGACTACTTCAAGACCGTGGCCAACCGGGTGCGTGCCATGCAGGAGCGGTACGGGCGCGCCGGTGCCGTCCGTCACGCGGTGCTGGACACGAACACCACGCCGCACTTCATGCGGTTCGACCCCCACGTCCGCCTGGTCGCCGCGCTGTTCGACGGCGACTGAACGACAGAAAACGCCGCCCCCGCCGCCTTGGCGTAGACCCATACCGCTTGGGTGCGTCCCCACCCTGGAACCTGTGAGGTGGGTGCGCAGCAGGTGGTATTTGCGGTACCACTCCGGGCCGTGGGGCAGCCGCCAGTCGCCGGCGAGAGCCAGGGCTGAGTGCCGGTGGTGGCGGAGGCGGCGGGGTCGGTCAGGCACATCGCGGTATTGGCGTTGCTGACCAGGGTGCCGGTGGTGGTGACCTCCCACGTCACCCGCCGCAGTGCTACACGCCATGGCGGTGCGGTGGGTCAACGCGGACAGTTGGCCCGGGGTTGTCGAGGACGTGTTCGACGACGCCGAGGGCGTGCGGCACTCGATCATCGACCAGGTCACCACTGAAGCGAGGTAGCCACCGTGCTCGAGTAGCGATGGTCGGCCTCGGACTGCCCCCAGGAACCCCCATGGCCCGGCCGGACCTCTGGAGATACCATCAGCTCTCTTTGCGATCATCCAGGGGAAAACTGTGCGTCGACGTCGAGTATCCATGTGTGCCGCTCTTGGAACTCTTGCCTTGGTCACAGCCTGCTCGGACTCGCAGGCCTCCCCCACCTCCACCGCACAGTCATTGACTTCGGCCACCACGCTCGACCAAGCGGATGAGCGACTCCACAAGCTGTTGCTCAAGGTGACCACGGCCGCGCGGAAGTCAGGACCGAGCCCGTTCGGCGCAGTGCGTCCGGCAGTGGAGTCCGCTCCTGATTGCCGGGATCCGGGCACCGCGAGACACACGACAACAATGTCGATCATTCAGGCGGGGTCTCCGGACGTTGGCCCGGATGTCCGAGCCGACCTCCAGAAACAGGGTTGGACCATGGGTGAATGGCGCACTCATGACAAAGACCTGAAGCGATACACATCCCCCGGCAAGTTGGGGGAATTCACTGTCTTCGTCTCCTACCTGAAGGGCTTCGGCCAGACGGACGTGATCGCGAGCACTCCGTGCCTGAAGGGCTCGCCGCTCACGAAGTCCTCGATGTTCCCCCAGCCTGACAGCACCGAACCTCGGTAGGTTCCCAGCGATGTGCACGACGACGAGGCCGGGGGACTGTGGCTGAGGGTTGCTGGTTCGTGCCCGCACGCACCTCGTGCAGCAGCCGCGCGAACTGGTCGGGATCATCTCTGCGCATGCGCTTGAGCTGCCGCAACTCCCATGCCCCTGCCTCGCCAAATCGGCGACATGCCAGCAGGCTCGTTCGGGTGATCGCTGCGTGGCCCGGGCATCGAAGAAGGTCCTCTTGAACAGTTCGGTGATGTCGAGTCGTGGTGCTGCCTAGACGCTGGGTCGTGGAGCGGAGTTTCTCCCGGCTGGTCCGGGCCCGCCGACTGGTAAGGGACTACGAGAGCCGCATCGACAGCGCCGAGTCGATGGCCTGGTGGGCCGTGGCTCTACGGATACGCCCCTGTCCTGCTCACGGTCGACGCCAACGGCACCGCCGAGGGCCGGCTGCTGGGAGGCACTGTCTCGTTCATATCGGCACGTACGCATGCGGCGCCGGTGTTCGGGAATCCAGCCCACTGGGCCGCGGGTCTGCCGGACAAACCGCGCACGGCCCGGCAGAGCCCGGAGCGGATCACCGCCGCGACCGAGGAAGCGTTCCACCTGCGCTTCCTGGCCCGGAGCACAGTGCCCGACGCGCAGATGGTGAGCGTCGGCGAAACCGTGCACCTGGTCGACGTCGTCACCGGATCCGCCGCCACCCTCACCCCGGCCGATGGCGGTTGGCGGGTGCGCGAGGGTGGCCCGGTGAAACTGTGGGAGCGCATCGAGCGCATCCTGGACGCCTACGACGCGGCCGGCGCCCCGGGCCCGGAGACCTTCACCCTGCATGTCTACGACGGCGGCCAGCACCTCCGTCACCCGCAGCTGCCCGGCCTGCCACTGCCCAGGCCCTGACGCGGGCCCCGAGTCGCAAAGCGAGCACGACGCTCAACTTGCGCCGGTATGTTCCAGCAGTTGTGCTTCCAACTGCGCGATGCGGCGGTCCTGGAACCTATTGTTCGTCCGGGCCGCCTGCAGTCGCTCTTCCATCTGCCACTGGTCCTGAAACAGTTGCTGAACTCGCTGCTTGAGTTGCGCGTTTTGCTCGACCAGGTGCGTCACCGACTCGTCCGACCAGCGGGCCTCCAGGTCACGGATCTGACCGAGCAACTGACCCATGCGGCACCGCTGTCTCCTGATCTCCGCGTGTGCGGTCTTGAGCCCGTCTTCGGCGTTGAGCGCACGTTCACGCCAGGCCGTCTCGGCCTCGCTGCCGTGATGCCGCTCGGGTCGGCCGGCTCCTGCACCCCGCTCCCGTGCGGTCTCGATCAGGTTCCTGGCCTCGGAGTTTTCGTAGAGGAAGGTGCGGGAGACGCCCGCCTTGCGGGCAATGGCCTGGAAGGTGACGGCGGTGTGTCGGCGCCGCAACTCAGCGACGGCGGCTTCGATCCGCTGGAGCATGTCCTTGACGCGGCGTTCGCCGGCGGCCGTGCGCGACGGGAGGCCGGTGCGCTCATGCCGACCGCCTCTCCTCGGCGTCGCCCTCGTCGTTGTGCCCGGCCGTGTCGTCAGCGGCGGCAGCGAGATTGGTCTCCGCCGGGGTCACGTAGATCAGACGCAGGTGGGTTTCCATCTCGTGGACAACGGCGCGGTGGTCCGCACGCACCCCCGTGACGTCTGCCTCCAGGGGCGATTCGACGGCCCGTTCGCGGCAGAGGTCCACTAGCTTGATCTTTAACCTGCGCGGCGTGGTCGTGGGGTGGTTGACTTCTTCGTTCGCTGTTCCGCGGGTTGTGTTTTGCGGGGTGTGTGCACGTCGTAGCGGGGTGTGGGGCGGGTGTTCTTTTGGCCTGGGGGTCGTCCGGGGCCGGGGCGGGAGGGTTTCGGTGCTTGGGCCGGACAGCCCGCTTGTGGGCGGCGTCCATTTGCTTGCTGTCCGGAGGCCATGTTTCGAGAGTGCTCCCGGTGCGACGTGTCCACAATGGGAAGGATCTTTCCTAGACGCCAGACCGGACGGAGCGCCTCATCCGCCCTTCCGTAACAGCGGCGACAGGCTGCGGGCGGGTGTCAGCCAGCCAGCCGGTTGAGTTTGCGTATCTGCTTGTCGAAGATCCCGGCAGGAGCGATGCGCCGCAGCATGCTGGCACGTCCGGCCAAGGGGCCCGCGGTGTAGCGCAGTTTCGGCTTCGCGTCAGTCGCTGCAGCGACGATCACCTTGGCGACGATCGCGGGGTCGTCGCCGCCCTTGATCGCCTCCGCCATCAGGCGGTCGAAGCTGTGCCGCTGCTCCGCGTAGACCTGCAGCGGCGTGTCGGCCTTCGCGCTGTTGGCCTCGAATCCGGTCTTGGTGTAGGCGGGTTCGACGAGAAGTGACCGGACGCCGTACTGCCGGACCTCGTGGTCCAGGGACTGGGAGTAGCCCTCGATCGCATGCTTGGAGGCGCCATAAGCGGCCATGTAGGGCGCGGGGATGAACCCCTGCACGGACGAGAGGTTGATGATGCGTCCGCCTCCCCTGACCCGCATGTGCGGCAGCACCTCCTTCACCGTGCGCATGACGCCGAAGACGTTGACGTCGAAAACGCCCTGGGCCTGCGCGACGGAGGTTTCCTCGGCTGCGCCCATCGAGCCAACACCTGCATTGTTGACCAGGACGTCGATTCGTCCCAACCGCTCGATTACCTGCTCGACCGCAGCGGCGACTGACTTGTCACTGGACACGTCGAGGTCGAGGAACGTCACCCCGCCCAGCGGAGTGACGCGCGAGGCGTCGCGGCTTGATCCGACCACGTCGAAACCCGCGGCGACAAGTGCGAGCGCGGTCGCCTTCCCGATGCCGGTTGACGCACCCGTCACGAGTGCCACCGGCCGGTTTGTCGTCATCCTGAACTCCCTGGCCCATCGAGGAAACCGATCAGTTTCTCCACCGTAAACCGTTCGGTTTCCTCGCGCAAGCTCAAGGTGCGAGCCCGGTCCCGGGTCGGATTGGATGACCCGGCGCCTGCCGGAAAGACGCATTTGAGTGCACCGCACGGAGGGACGCGAGAGCACGCTCCGCACAGAGATCACCAGGCTCGCCATGAAGGTGCGCTTCGACACTGCGATCGCGGTGGTTGCCCGAGCGTGGCGGCGTCCGACGCGGGGCGCGGAGGTACTGTCCGGTTTCCGAGATGGCAGCCGAAGCGGCGAGGGTCTCGCGCGGGTTCTCCACGCAATGGCGAACGCCTACCGCTCGCGCCGACCTCGGCACACCCCACAACGCTCCACGCGCAAGAGCAGGGCCCCCTTACGGCAGTCGCCGGGACGCAAGGCGGACAGTCGAGCCGACCGGACGGGGCTTAGGGGTGGCTTAGGGGCAATGCCGTTGCATTACGGGTCTGTGGGTTGGGGTCTTGTGATGAGGATGGCTGCGGTGCCGGTGCGGGTGGCCTGGGGCCAGGCGTGGTGTTCA
>NZ_JBEXGX010000085.1:0-5318 GCF_040607495.1 Streptomyces sp. NPDC005281
CGTTCGATCACCCATCGGCGTCGGCCCAATCGTTCGCTGGACTCGATGCCCTTGCGGGCGATGCGCACCCCGATCCGCTTGCCGCGGAGCCATTTCCGCAGGTCGGGGACGTCGTAGGCCTTGTCGGCGTGGAGGCGTTGGGGCTTGAAGTAGCGGCCGCGGCAGGGGTCGTGTTTCGTTTGGTGACCCGCCACCATGGGCTTCAGACCTTGGCTGTCGTGGACGTTGGCGGCCGAGACACCCACGACCAGGGGCAGTCCGTTCGCGTCCGACAGGATGTGCATCTTGGAACCCGGCTTGCCTCGGTCCACGGAGCTCGGACCTATGCGTTCGCCCCTTTTTTAGCGCGCACATGAGCCGAGTCGAGGACCACACGGGAGACATCGACGAGGCCCACGTCATCGAGCCGGTGAATGACGGCTTCATGCAGGCGGCCCCACACGCCGGCCCTCGACCAGATCATGAACCTGCGGTGTGCGGTCGCCTTGGATATCCCGAAGCACGGCGGCAGGGCTCGCCAGGCGCATCCGCTGACCAGCACGTAGATGATCGCCGCGAACAGCGTCTCATCAGGCGTGTTCTGCTTCCCGCCGCCCTGCGGCCGTACCCGGTCCTCCGGGATCAACGGCCTGGCGAGCTCCCACAAGCCGTCCGGAACAATCCAACTCCACGTACCCCGCCCCATGCGAAGCTCAACGACCAACCACCACGTAGGACACGGTCTTACTGAGTTTTTCGTTAGTTATGTGGTGGTTGGGGATGGATTGAGAGCCCGGTGTGGGGGAGGAAGGACCACGGGAGTTGCTCGCTGGAGCAGACTCGGTGGATGCCGCGTTCGGCCGCGTCGGCAACGTCGGCGAGGTGGTCGCCGGCAAGGTTGGCCAGCTCGCGGGTCTTGATGGCCGACCACAGCATTTCGACCGGATTGAGTTCGGGGGCGTAGGCCGGCAGCCGCTCCAATGTCAGCCAGTCCTGCTCGGCGGCCCAGGCCCGCATGCCTCGGCTCCAGTGAGCGGACAGTCCGTCCCATACCAACACCACCGGCTCACCGGCGTAGAAGGTCTTGATCTGTTCCAGCACCTCGATCAAGGAGGTGGTGTCGTAGCTGCCCGGCTTGAGATGGAAGCACAGCCGCGGGCCGCGTTCGGGGTCGGCGCCGTGGTAGCCCAGCGCCGCAGCCATCCCGGCTCGCTTCCAGTTCAGCCGGTGCCGTAAGAGCGGAGTGCGGCCGCGGGGTGCGTAGGTGCGACGGACCTGGGGCAGCAGCGACACGCCCGATTCATCGAAGAACACGATCCAGGCACGTTTCTTCACCGCCCCCTTTTTGCGCCAGCGTCCGCGCCGTCCCAACCCTCCGACAACTCTGCCACTGACCATCACCGTGAACCGTTCCGGGTTTGATCGAGGCTCTAGATCTTGACTGTGACCTGGTGTTTTGCGGTCTTGTTGTAGTAGTTGGTCTCGTATTCGGCGGGCGGGATGTGCCCGATCTCACCGTGGAGTCGGCGGTGGCAGTACCAGTCGACCCACTCGGCGGTGGCCAGCTCGACCTCGGAGAGCGTCTTCCAGGGGCGGCGGGGCTTGATCAGCTCGGTCTTGAACAGGCCGATCGTGGACTCCATCAGGGAGTTGTCGTAGGCGTCGCCGATCGATCCGATCGACGCGGCGATGCCCGCCCGGTCGAGGTGCTCGGCGAGCGCAAATGATGTGTACTGCGACCCGGCATCGCTGTGATGTATCAACTCGCCTTTCCGGTGCGGGTGTTGGTCCCGGTCTCGCTGCCACAGAGCCATCTCCAGGGCGTCCAGGACGAGGCGTGTCTCCTTCGAGGTGGCTGCTGACCAGCCGACGATGCGGCGGGAGAAGGTGTCCACGACGAAAGCGACATAGACGACGCCGGCGAACGTGGCGACGTGGGTGAAGTCGGCGACCCAGCAGCGGTTGGGAGCCGGGGCGACGAAGTCACGGTCCACGAGATCCGGGGCCCGCTGGGCACTCGCATCGGGGATCGTGGTGATCACCTTCTTGCCGCGGACCGCACCGGTGATCTTGAGGTCACGCATGAGACGTTCCACGGTGCAGCGGGCCACCGGAACGTTCTGCCGGTTCAGGTGCCGCCAGATCTTCCGGGCGCCGTAAACAAGGTAGTTGGCCTCGTACGCCTGAGTGATCAGGGTCTTCAGTTCGGCGTCGCGGACGGTGCGGGCAGCGGGTGCGGCCCGGCGTTTGTGGTGGGCGTAGTAGGTGGAGGGGGCGATCTTGCAGTCGTGGTCGGTCAGGACCCGGCAGATCGGCTCGACGCCGCCGAAGCGGCCCTTGTGCTCGTCGATGAACGCTACGAGCGTGTGTGTGGCCGGTCGAGCTCGGCCGCGAAGAAACTTGCTGCGGCTTTGAGGATGTCGTTGGCCCGCTTCAGCTCGGCGTTCTCCTTCTTCAGCCGCTTCAGCTCCACGGACTCATCGCTCGTCGTGCCTGGGCGGGTTCCGGCGTCGATCTGGTCCTGCCGCACCCACTTGCGCAGTGTCTCGGTCGTGCCGATGCCCAGTTTCTGGGCGACCGCTTTCATCGCGGCCCACTCGGTGTCGTACTCCGGCCGCACCTCGGCGACCATCCGCACCGCACGACGGCGCAGCTCAAGCGGGTACTGGGAAGGACGTGCCATGACTCGATCCTCTCAAATGATCGAGTCCCTATCGAACCCGGAACGGTTCACCGCGGCCCGCCGGCACATCGGCGGGCCGCCCCCACTCCGACACGAAGGAATCCCATGCCCAGTTCCACCGGCATCACACCGCGCCCGCCGATCGTCGTCCTGTGCGGATCCACCCGATTCTGTGAGCAGTTCGCCGAGGCCGCCCTGTACGAGACGGCCGCGGGCCGGATCGTCCTGGCCCCCGGCTGCAACCTCAGGGAACCGCACCCGCTGTGGGCCACCCCCGCGCAGGCCGAACGCATCAAGCACATGCTCGACAACCTCCACCTGCGCAAAATCGACCTCGCAGACGACGTCCTGGTCATCAATGTGAATGTGCGCCCGAGTTCCCCCGCACGCACGGGTGCTTCAGGGGCGCGGTCATCCCAGAAGGCTGCGCGGTCAGCGCCGGCCGCCGCCGATGCGGCGGTCGTCGGCCAGTGCGGTCAGAGGGCCGAACTCGCGGGCAAGCTGGTTCCACGTCAGAACCTCGCCACAGCGGGCCGGGAACTCCTTCGGGTTGAACTCGGGCATGGTCCAGGTGCCAGTGCCCCGGTCCCGCAGCCACAGGTCCCCGTCACCGTCGACCACAGTCGGCGGGACCGGTACGGGCTCGGCCTGATCGGTGGGCTCCCAGGTGACCCGGCCCGGGTGGGAAACGCGGCGCAGCTCGGTGGTGGCCAGCCGCGCGGCCAAGTCACGGGTGGACTCTTCGGCGTCCTTGACCGACGCGAGCCGGAATGCGTCGTCAAGTACGGGCAGGGCTGGATTCTTGCTGCGCTTTGAACTCATACGCTGACTACCTCCGGTGGGGGGCGTCACATCCGTTATGGCACCCCGTAGAGGAACACGGTATCCGAGGCGGGAGCCGGGCCGGCTACGACCACTGTCCAGGTGGAGGCGCTGGCACACCGGGCGGTGGGGGTAGGTGGTGAGCTGGTCCTGGACGTGGCGCAACCCGTGGTGGTAGCGCTCAGATATGGCGGTCCGGGTCTGAGAAGGTGAGGCCGCCGGGGGCGAGCGGACGTCGGGCCGGGGCGGGTGCGGGCTCGGTCTCGCCGGGCGGCTGGCGGAAGTCGGCGCCCTGCTCGACCGGCATCAGCCGGCGCCCACCAAAAGAACGACGATGATCGCCAACCGGCACGCGACGAACGCCCAGGTTCGAGGCGCCGAGTGCTCAGTATTCGCGAACTCAGGCGCCTTCCCCGGCGGATACATCGGCGAGTCCACCCGCCGCGAGATCGCCTATGCACGCCGTCTCGGCAAGCCCATCCGCTACACCCACTCGTCAGAAGGCGGCGGTTCTGGCTTCCCGTCGAAGCCGGAGGCCTGACCCACCTGCGCACCAGATACGCGAAGAGCCCCCGCTGACCGGATCAGTTCCGGACGGCGGGGGCATTTTGCTGCCCTGGGTGCGGGCGTTTGTTGTCCGCGGACAACGAACTCGCTGCTACCCGAGCAGTGTGGTCACGTAGTGGAGGACGGTCTCGGCGGCATCGCAGAGGGCAGGGATGCCTTCGGTCGTGAAGTAGTGGGTGCCGGTGTCGACGGCCTCCCGCAGGGCTGCGCCCGCGAAGGCGTAGAACGTGGCGCCGGTCGGTGCGACCGGGTCAGGCAGCCAGTGCCGCGGGGGGTGGTACTCGCTGGACTGGGAAATCTCGCCTGCTGACCTGCTCGCGCGGGCCTTCCGTGTGATTACTGACTTCGGCTCGTCAAGGTGAGACTGGTTCGGCGAGGATCAGGCCGGTGCCGGCTATGAAGCCGTCGAGGGTGTGGGGCCGGTACTGGAGGCGTTTGAGCCGGTTGCGGACCAGGGTTTCGAGCCGGTCGAGGGAGACCACGGCGAGGTTGGCCAGGCTGCGCTTCACATGGGCCCATACCCACTCGAGGCGAGTACGCGGGCAGCAGGAACACCGTCAGCCACTCACGCTCGGCGATCAACTCACGCATGGCATGGGAGACGTGGGTGTTGAGCCGGTCCCAGACCAGCACGATCGGCGCCTTGACGAGGTGATGGGTGCCGTCGATCAGCGCGATGAAGTCGCGCTCGCCCATGCTGCGGCGCTTGCCTTTGCCCGCAGGGTGAGTGCGCAGACGGTGACACAGCCGGGTCCGGGAGCCGGGCCGCATGGCGATCAGCCCGGCCACCGACAGCCGTCCCGAGCGGCGTCCGCTGATGGTCACGACCGGGGTGCGGCCGCGCCGCCCCCAGGTCCGTCCCCTGGGCGGCCGCCGCGTGAACCCGGCTTCGTCCTCGAAGCAGATGTAACCTCCGCGGGCCGCCCGGGTCCTTTTACCTCCGCCCAGGTCGCCTCCTTCCACACGACCACGGCCTGCTCGTCACGCTCGGCCACCCGCCGGGCCGGCACCTGCGAGCTGAACCCGAGCCGGTGCATCAGCCGGGTGGCCCCCGAGACGCTGTAGGCGACGTGGAACTTCCGGCCGATCAGCGTGGCCACTCTCGCCGCGGTCCACACCTGGTCCTCCACCCAGCCGTGCGCGGCCGGCCCTTCATCGAGGTAGGCGGCCAGCTTTTCCAGGCAGCGCGGGGACAGGCGGCATCGCGATCCGCTCGGGCCACGAGAGGCCAGAGCCTGCACGCCACCGTCCCGCCACAGCTGGTGCC
>NZ_JBEXGX010000086.1:0-4790 GCF_040607495.1 Streptomyces sp. NPDC005281
GCGACTTGCAGACACTGCTCGCTGCCTGGACCGGCGCCTGCCCCACCTGCCACCGCAACATACCCACGCCACTACGAACCTGACCAAGCCCTACTGGGCGCCGTCCGCGTAGAGCACCTGGAAGTCCTCAGAGGTCAAGGTCAAGGTGATCGCAGCACCTTCGCCGAATGTGGCGGGCGGCTCCGGTGAGAGGTGCTGCAGAGACGAGGCGCCGCCAGGAGGCGGAGGCTGTGCGTCCTTCGGAAAGGGCGCCGGGTCTCGTGGGGGGCGGCAGGCTCGACGAGGCGCAGCTGGGTGAAGGCGGCGGCTTGGTCGTGGGCGTCGAGGTTGGGGGCTGGCGCGCCACCACGGCTGAGCCCTCGTACAGCCTTCATGGAGGGATCGGCTGGTGTGGGTGTCAAGCTCAGGGTCAATTCGGTTGTGGCATCCGGGGTCTTGGGCCGATCCTGGCCAGTTCACTGAAAGCTGTATCAGGAAGGCGGGCGCGGCCCAGTATGGAGATCAAGACGCTCGAGCAGTTGCAGGCGGTCGACGAGCGGACGCTGCACTTCACCCCTTGGGGCCTCGGCCGGATGCACGCGGAGGACTCAGCGGAGTACCAGCAGCGGGTGATTGCCCGGCTGGAGCTGGCGGACGAGGTCGCCGAATCGACGCGGAACAAGTTCGAGCAGCTGCGGGCCGGGTTCAGCCACGGGGTGCTGTGCTACGAGCTTTTCACCCTCGTCGAGGACGCGACCCGTCTCACCTTCGAGCAGGCCCTGCGGGACCGCTTCGTGGCTCACTACCAGGATCGCACCGTCGACGTGCGCGACCGCCGTGGCCGGGAATACCAGGTCGCCATGACCAGCTACTCGGCCTTCTACGAGCAGTTCCGGGACGTGCGAGGCGCCGAGATCCGGATGGGCGCTGCCGGGGACTGGGAGCACTTCAACGGGATGCTCGGCGGGCTGCTGCGGTGGGCGCGCCGCGAAGGTCTGCTACGCGGGCAGCGCAACCGGAGCCTGGAGCCGGTCCAGGGGGAGCTGCGCAACATGGTCGCGCACGGCTCCTACCATCTGAACTCGGCGGTGGACGCCGCCCGCACCCTGTCTGACCTCGCCGAGCTCATCAACCACCTGTGGGGGCAGCCTACGCCGGGCGGACGGCTGTACCCGGCGCCGCTGGAGCGGGACATCGTCGCCATCGGCTGGAGCGAGAGCGGGCACACGATCCTCGCCGGCCTGGCCAAGTATCTGGCTTCGGCGCAAGACGAGGAGCCGCTGACCTACCTCCTGGTCCGTGCCGTGGTGGACGACCCGGGCCTGATGGAGTTCGACGCCCGCGCCGCGGCAACCGTCTTCCCGTCCGAGTATCTGTGGGGGCCCGGAACCCGCACTGAGGCCGTTGATTGGCTGGACGCGAATCGGCCCGAGCCCGACCGGTGTGACTACCTCGACCAGGTCGTCCTCGTCCGTGCTGTGGACGGGCGGGTGGACCTGCCCGTGCATCCCCAGGTCGCGGCCGACATCTCACCGCAGGAGCAGCGGGGGACGTGGTACGCGGTGCGGGTCGACCGGGCTATGGACGCCTTCGGCCACGTCCGGGCGCTCGTTGCCGCTCAGCCAGGGCACGAGCCGGAAGGAGAGTGCCGGCAGTGCCCCGCCGAGACACTGGCCACGGGCGACATCGGCACCGTGATGGCTGCTGCCCAGAAGGCCGGCGCGGACACCGCCGCGTTGACCGTACCGGACGTGCGCACCCCGCTCGCCAGCAGCTTCCGTCGCCCCGCCGAGTAGGCCTCGGGAACAGACCTCCCGCGGCCCGCCCCAAAACCCGGATGCCGAAAAGGTCCATCCTCTGGCCGCCGACGAGCAGACTGGCGCTTGCAGCGGTCCAACTGCGAGGAGGAGAGTGCGTGCGCTTTTTCGTGCTGGACAGGGGAGAATCACGATCGAGCGGACGACGCGCTTGTCTCCTTGAGCCGGTGTCCTGGCCCGACGACGACTATCTGACGCTGTATCGGCTGTGGTTCGCCGACGGAAGCGGAGGGCTCGACGAGCTGGGGCGGGTCAAGATCGGTTACGCCGATCTCGTACGGAATGACCGCCCCTTGCAGAAGGGAGAGTTCTGGCAGCTCACGGGACTGGACCGGCGGCTGGACTGGTTTTCGGTGGGGCAGGACGTCACCTACTACGACAACCTTGCCAGGCTCGGCGCCAGGACGCGGCGGGAGATCCTCAAAGCGTTGTGCGATATCGCGTTCGAGCCTGACATCTTCGAGCGGGCCGTGTTCTGGGACGTGACGCAGACGTCGCTGCTGCGCAGCGTCGAACCGCAGTCCGTGGAGGGGCAGTTCCGGCGTATTGCCCGGGGTGGGATCCGGCTGAGGGCGTACGACTTCGAGTACGTGGCGCCGGCGGATACCGTCGTCCAGCAGCGGAGGCTGTCTTTCTCGGTCACGCCGCACTCCCAGCCCCCGTCCAACATCCATGTGCTGATCGGGCGTAACGGGGTGGGCAAGACGACGCTGCTGGCCAATATCGGCAAGGCGGTGGTGAGCCCGGACGCGGACCCGGACGATGTCGGAAGGATCGTCTGGTCCGATGACGGGAGCGGGTCGTTCACCAACGTCGTGGCCGTCACGTTCAGTGCCTTCGACCATGTCCCGGAAGACGGCGGGGCGGTCGGCGAGGACGATGAGCTGCCGCAGATGAAGGGGTGGGACGGGACCAAGGACGTCACCGGCGACCAGACGCCTCCAGCTGAGCCGGTCGAGCCGTCTGTGTCCTTCACCTATGTGGGCCTGGCCAGGGTCGATGTCTTCGGACGTCCCACCCGCGAGCGCAAGTCGTACGACGACCTGAGCAAGGAGTTCAGCAAGAGCGTCCAAGAGGTCACTGCCACTGGCCGGGTCGGCCGCTGGAGAGCCTCACTGGACGTGCTGAGCAGCGATCCGCTCTTCTACGAGTCCCCCATCCACGACTTCGCCCGGTCCATGGAGAACCGCACGTCGTTTCTCCCCGAGGACGACAGTCGGGCGCGAGAGATCTTCTCCCGCCTGAGCTCGGGGCACGCCATCGTGCTGCTGACGATCACACGGCTGGTGGAGACCGTCGCCGAGCAGTCCCTCATCCTCCTGGACGAGCCCGAGGCCCACCTGCATCCGCCCCTGCTCGCCTCGTTCGTGAGGGCGCTGTCGGACCTGCTGACCGACCGCAACGGTGTCGCGCTCATCGGGACTCACTCCCCCGTGGTGCTGCAGGAGGTTCCCCGTGCGTGCGTGTGGAAGGTCAGCCGCTGGGACCGCCACCCGCCGCAGCGGCCCGCTCTGGAAACCTATGGCGAGAACGTCGGGATCCTCACCCACGAGATCTTCGGCTTGGAGGTCAGGCAGTCCGGCTTCCACGCCGAGATCGCAAGGGCCGTTGACGAGCTGGAGACCTACGAGCAGGTCCTTGACCGCTTCAACGGACAGCTGGGCGGGGAAGCGAAGGGCCTGGTCCGGATCCTTTTGGCGTACCGGGCCGCGGGCGGGAGCCGCTGATGTGGCCTCTCGACCCGCCTGCTCTCTCAGCGCGGGACTCCTACGAGGTGTGCGTGCACAGCACCAAAGATCCGCAGCGCAGAGGTCTGTTGCTGGCGGCCGGTGACAGCATCGAGGCTGCGGGCGAGCGCTTCAGGCAAGCGGCGCAGCAAGGCCGCCTGCATGCCTTGGACGATGCGGAGTTCGCCGTGCCGGGCATCTCGCCGGGCGAGGCGGTGCGGTGGGCCTACGAGAACGGCATGGTCAACACGCTGGACGGTCGTGCCGTCTACGAGCAGCTCATGGCTGCACCTGCGGACGACCGATGTCCGTTGTGCGGGCAGGGGGTGGTCCGCACGCTGGATCACTTCCTGCCCAAGAGGATGTTCCCCGCGCTGTGCGTGGACCCACTGAATCTGGTTCCGGCCTGCGCCGACTGCAACCACGTCAAAGGGGAAGTGTTTCCGTCGCAAGCGGAGACGACGTTGCTGCACCCCTATCTGGACCGTATCGACCAAGATTCCTGGCTGGAGGCGAGTGTCGCCGAGGGGGACCCCGTCCGGCTGGACTTCTTCGTCAGCCCGCCACCGAGCTGGGAACGGGTTCTCATCGAGCGGACCCGGCATCACTTCGCGCTGTTCCAGCTCGCCGAGGTCTTTGCCGTCCAGGCGAACCGCACCGTGAGCGGCATCCGCCGGCTGCTGGCCAAGATGCTCGAAGCGGGCGGCGTGGACGCGGTCCGTGCCTATCTGTCGGAGGAAGCTGCAACGCGTCTGGCCCACCGGCTCAACGGCTGGGAAGGAGTGACCTATCGGACCCTTGCACGCAACGACGCGTTCTGCAGCGGCGCTTTCGATCCCGCCCAGGCCGCAGTGCAACGCTCGGGAAGCGTTGCCGATGTCCTGCCAGGCGGACCGGGATCGTGAAGCGGACGGTGGATGGGAAGCAGGAGGCAGTGAGTGGCGCGGGTTTCCCGGCCGTGCACGCGCCAGGTGGCACGCCAGCTCGGCAACAGGGAACTACTCCTCGGATCACACCGCCCGCCCGTGTTCCCAGATGGAGGGGTCTGCCTCGACGTCGAGTTTGTGCTCGGAGCGTCCGCTATTCCAGACAGCCGTCTGCAGATCATCACGCGCCGGACGGCCCCATACGACGGTGCAGCCGACGCACGAGCCCGGTGAGCCTGCCCCTTTCCCGTACTACAGCCGTGGCTCGTGTCCGTGTCCGGTGTCCGTGTGATGCGTTGTCCTGTCCGTGAGTACGGAGCGGGCTGTGCAGGTCTGGGCGG
>NZ_JBEXGX010000087.1:0-4658 GCF_040607495.1 Streptomyces sp. NPDC005281
TCACTTTGTTCCTGCCTGGTTGTGCGGGTGTGCCCCAGGGTTTATTCTTCGGCCACCGGCCCCCCTGAGGAACAGGCCCCAGCCAACCGGCTGGGGCCTGTTCCTCTGTGTGGCCGGTCTCCGTGCCGGCTGCGGTTTCCTTGGTCCGGGGCCGTCATACGGGGTACGGGGTGTCGCGCGGCAGTATGCGGAGGCCGTGTCGTGTCTCAGGCGGCTTGGGCGAGTTCGGCGCGGCCGAACAAAAGCGCATAGCCGGAGGGGAGTCGGCTCAGGATGCGGGTGATCAGGTCGGGGCCGGCCAGGGCGGTGACGGCGGCGAGGACGGCGCCGGTGTCCCAGCGGGTGGTGGCGGGGGTGGCGCAGGCGCGGTCGGCGAGGTCTTTGACGAAGGCCCAACCGGTGAGGGGCTGGCTGTCGGGGATCTGCGCGGTGAGGATGCAGGCCGCCTCAAGGGGCAGGCGGGCGGCGAGTTCGACGCGTTCGTCGCCGGGCAGTTGGCGTCCGAGTCCCGAAAGGATCAGGTGGACGGCTTCTGCGGCCCGTTCGCGGGTGGGGTAGGCGCCTTCGTAGCGGACTTTCTCCACCATCTGCTCGAACGTCATCACGGGCGGGTGCTGGAGCGGTGCACGCAGGTCGGACATCACTGCGGTGGCTGCCTTTCTGTATCCGAGGTGGTGGTTCCGGTGCCCGACGGGGGAGCGGGCACCGGTGGGGGGTCAGTTGGGCTGGGGGCGGCCGAAGAGGAGGTCGTAGCCAGCGGGAAGCTGGAGCAGGACCTGCTTGATCAGGTCGTCGCCGGCCGCGTCGGCGACCGTGCTGAGGACGGCGCTGACGTCCCAGGCTGCGGTCGCTTCGGTGGCCCCTTCGATCCAGGCCGCCGTCGCCCGCAGGAACCGCTCCGGTGTGAGAGGTTCGGCGCTCTGCAGCGGGTTGAGCAGGATCAGGGCGAAGCCTTCCGGCAGGCGCGCCGCCAGCTGGGCGCGCACCTCGCCGACCAGGTGTGCGCCGATCAGGGCGAGTACCACGCGGGCTGCGCGTTCCGCCTCCTGCCGGTTCTCGTACTCGCCGCGTTCCTTCACCTGGTCCAGGAACGCTTCCCAACGCACGGTCATATCAGCCGCCACCCTTCTTCATCGGGTGCGGAGGACGGGGTGAAGGGGGTCAGGCGCCCGTCCTCCGCCGCATCGGCTCCGGCCGGCCGGGGGCTCAGCCGGAGATCTGCTTGCGGGAGGACTCCCCGCCGATGGAGATCTTGCGGGGCCTGGCCCGCTCGGCGATCGGGATGCGCAGGGTCAGCACCCCGGCGTCGTAGTCGGCCTTGATGCGCTCGGTGTCCAGGGTGTCGGCCAGCACGAGCTGGCGGGAGAACACACCCAGCGGACGCTCGGAGAGTTCCATCTGCACGCCGTCGGCCTTCGCCGCGGGCCGGCGCTCGGCCCTGACGGTCAGCATGTTCCGCTCGACGTCGATGTCGATCGCCTCCGCGCTGACGCCGGGGAGGTCGAAGGCCACCACGTACTCGTCACCCTCGCGGTAGGCGTCCATCGCCATCGCGGACGGCCTCGTCCAGGTGCCGGAGCCAGAACCGGTCAGCTGCTGGGCGAGACGGTCGAGCTCGCGGAAAGGGTCAGTGCGCATCAACATCGCGAAAACACCTCCAGAAGGTTCGGGCTGTACCCGCCAATGCGCTTCACTGCCACCGTTGTAGCATGTCATCCAATGGATGACAAACTTGAGTGTCATCCAAAGGCTGACAGTCCTGACGGAGGTCCCATGGCAACAGCCGACCAACCCCGCTCCGCCTGTACCGACACCCAGAGCCCGGCATCGTTTCTCGCCGCGGCGGCGGCCCTGGAAGCCATAGACGCCGAACTGCGCGCCGCCCGGCAGGAGGCCCCAGACGCTCGCGGCGCCGGACCGGAGCAGACTCTGGCCTCCCTGCTGCTGTTGCGGCAGGTTCGTGAGCAGCTCGCCGGATGGGAAACCGGTCTGATCGAAACCGCCCGCCACGCGGGCGCCAGCTGGGCCGACCTCGCCCACCCCCTCGGCGTCGCCAGCCGCCAGGCCGCCGAACGCCGCTACCTGCGGGGCCGCCCCGGCCCCGCAGGAACCACCGGCGAACAGCGCGTCCAGGCCACCCGCGACCACCGCGCAACCGACCGCGCCATCGCCGCATGGGCACGCGAGAACGCCGCAGTCCTGCGCCGTCTCGCCGGCCAGATCACCGCCCTCACCGACCTCCCCCCGGCCTCCCGCACCCCGCTCAGCCAGCTCGACGCCGCCCTCGCCCATGACGACCCCGCCGCCCTCGTCCACCCCCTCACCGCGTCCCGCCCCTACCTGAGCGCCGCCCATCCCGGTCTCGCCGCCCGGCTCGACACCCTCCTCGGCCACGGAGATCCGCCTTCCGGCCGGCCCGAACACGCGTAACGACGCCGTCCTGCCACCGTGCAGACCGCCGCACAAGGCCGCGGCCGGCAGAGGCACCAACGGCCAACGGCGCCGACCGGGGTGATGCCGCCCGACTACCGGGCCGCTCCCCGCTCCTGGTCCGTTCGAGGTCGACTACCTCACTGTCGGATACGCGAAAGTCTATGTTGGCTGGAGTAGACATTGGGTGGTGGGCGTGGTTATGGTTTCTCTCGTAACGGAGATCGACAAGGGCCTGGCAGACACGAACTGCCGGTAAGCAGGACACGTAGGTGCAGTTCGCAGGGCGGTGCGGTGGTGGAGTTCCGAAGCCAGAGCGGTTGCAGGACGGTGACGGGACTGGCGGCCGGACCGGGTGGCCTGCAGTGATCAGGGGCCGCCACGCGCAGTACGGCAATTGCAGTTCAGTAAGTGCGGTTCCCAAGTACCAGCAGTGCAGTTTTTGAGTGGTTCCTCGGTGAAGGCGTCGGCTGCGGGCGCGCGTGCCGGGAGGTTCGGCAGTGGGGTTCCAAGCCAGAGCAGGTGCAGGACGGGCGACGGGGCTGGCTGCCGAAGCGTGGCGCTGTCCGAGGCCACGAGCGGTTCGCAGTACCGGCATTACGTAGTACAGGTTCGGCAAGTGATGGGTTTAGAGGGAAAGAACGGAGGGGCCGAGCGCCATCAGGATCGCCCGGGCGGACGTCTTGAGTCCGGGTACCGCAGGACATCGATAGTGAGGTGGTCTCCGGTCAAGCAACTGCGATCCCCGCACGCGTCCTCATCTCCCGTGGGGCAGTGCGGAAACAGTAGGCCGGCGCAGGACTAGGGCCGGCAGATGGTGTAGCAGTTCCTTCGGGGCCCCGGTGCCATGGCACCGGGGCCCCTCCACGCGTTGTGTACAGAGGTGCGACGACAGACACCGCATCCGGTAGCCGCCAGCACCCGTGACCTCGGCCGGGACCTCCCGAACTCGGTCATGCGACAGGAGCACCGGGCCGGATGAGCAGGGGATACGAAACCGGAGTTGCGCACCGGGTCGCGGCTCGGGCGCCGCATGCCCTGTGCGGCTGTCGTGCATTGGTGGAGCAGACGTTCAGGCGTTCGTCCATGCTTCGAGGAAGGCTTTGCGTCCATCGGGATCGTCCGCCCTGCGGTCGGCGTGCAGGATGTGCCAGGCGGTCAGTTCGAGATCTCGGAGCCACAGTTCTCCGATGACCTGTGTCTTGAGGTCGGGTAGATGGTCGGACTCGGCGAGCGCTTGGCCGATCACCTCCCCGGCTGCGATGCGTTGGGGCGGGGTCATCTCATCGACGGCCGAGAGGATCTGTCGGGCCAGGGCGGTTCCTTCTCCTGCCAGGGATTGCAGCACCTCGGCCTTGATGTTGGCGGGGAGCAGGTAAGCGGTGCCCGAGGACCTCCACAGGTTCGACCAGAAGCGTTCTCCTGCCGCGGTGGGGGCAGGAAGCGCGGCCAGCAGCCCGAGGAGATGGCCGATGGCCGCGTAGCTGCCGGAGTGGGCGGCTGCGACGACTGCGATGTCGGCGACGCGCTCCACGTCGAGATGGCTGGCTTCGAGGTCGGGAGCCAGGCCCAGTTGGTGTTCCAACTGGTCTGCGAGGGGCGCGGATACGTGGGGGCGGACCTCAGGAAGCATCGGCGATCCTTGCGCGTAGGTGAGCGGTGGTGCCCGTTCGCAAGCCCTGATCGTTCCCGCGTCCAGCCGATCTACTCAGCTTCGAGAGGCCCAATTGGCGGCAGCATCAACGACGGGGCCGGAGTTCACGCGGTGGCGAACCAGCCTGTACCTGGCGACGCGGCCCGGGGTTTCGGACCGGCCGCCCGTCACACTGCCGGAGTGAGATCTTTTAGCATGACCGCATGGTTGCCAGTGACGCCCAGGAGCCCGGGGGAGGACGAGGAGCTGTGTCCCGCGACGCCGCTGAAGTCGAATATGGTCACATCGCCCCAACGCGTGGAGAACACCGTGAAGACGGGCCGCCCGACGGATCACGAGGCAACCATGCAGGGGAGACGACTCACGCGGTTGCCGCTCTGGTGGAGCGGGCGGCCGACCTGGTGGAGCCGGTCAAGCCGAGGTTGCGTGGCTGGCTCCACGCCGCGATGGTGCCCGCCGCGCTGATCGCAGGCGTCGTGCTCATCTGCCTGGCCCGCACCCCGCAGGCGGCCGTGGCCTGCGCCGTGTACTCGGTCACCGCCTGGCTGCTGTTCGCAACGAGCGCCATCTACCA
>NZ_JBEXGX010000088.1:0-3735 GCF_040607495.1 Streptomyces sp. NPDC005281
AACGCCGGCTTCTCCTCCAGCGACCCCGGCCGCCTCTTCCTCCCCACGATCATGGACCCCGTCTACGGCTACCAGGTCACCAACGTCGAAGCCTCCATGTCGTCACCCTCGTCACTGCTCCACTGGACCCGCCGCATGATCGAGATCCGCAAACAGAACAGGGCCTTCGGACTCGGCTCCTACACCGAACTCCAGTCCTCCAACCCCGCCGTCCTCGCCTTCCTGCGCGAGGCACCCCCGGCCGAGGGCGAGGGCGAGGGGGACGACGACCTCGTCCTGTGCGTGCACAACTTCTCCCGGTTCGCCCAGCCCACCGAACTCGACCTGCGCGAGTTCAACGGCCGCCACCCGGTCGAGCTCATCGGCGGCGTGCGCTTCCCCGCCATCGGCGAACTGCCCTACCTGCTCACCCTCGCCGGACACGGCTTCTACTGGTTCCGTCTCCGCAAGGAAGCCGTCTGACGGCCTGCCCAGGATGCCCGTCCGCGTCCGGACCCCACCCGGGACTCCGGACACGGACGCCACCCCGGTCCGTGCCGAACGCACACCTCGCGACGCGCTCAACTCGGCTGCACGAAACGTCAGTTGGAATTTACCGGTCTCGAACACCCCGCAAAGCGAACGGAATTCCCGGCGCGAATCGGCGGTTCGACGCACCGGCGGATGCGGACGCCCCGGTCACACGCGGCACGCACGGGCGGGAGTGAACGTCGCGAGGGTGTCCAGGTCTGGTGTCACACACCGGAATTGGACACCCTTGTGCCATGTCCGCAGGAAATCTCCCGGACACACGCGACCGAAAAGGCCTCCGGGCGGGGCGGTTTCCACCGCTGAGTCCGGGGCACGCATGAGGAACACCCCGACCCCGGGGAAAGGACGCGACCCATGTCGGAAGCCGTCACACGCACCGCACCCCCAGGTTCCGGCCTTCTGGCGTCCCTGGATCCGTTGCTGCGGGACTGGCTGCCGCGGCAGCGCTGGTTCGCAGGCAAGGGACGGCCCGTCACCGGGCTCTCGCTCGTCGCCGCCACCGAGTTGCTGCCGCCGAACGGCCCGCTCGGCCTCTATCACCTGCTGGCGCGTGCCCACCAGCCGCCCGTGCCGGGCGCTCCGGCCGTCCCCGGTGACTGCTACCAGCTGCTGATCGGCGTGCGCGAGGCGCTGCCGCCGCGGCTGGCCCCGGCCCTGATCGGGCACATGAACGAGGGGCCGCTCGCCGGACGCGCGGTGTACGAGGCCCTCTACGACCCCCAGCCCGCCGATGTGCTCCTGGAAGCCCTGCGCTCCCGGGCCCGCATCGGCGGGCTGCGTTTCGAGCGGGACACCGGGCAGGAGATACGGCCCGGTCTCGTACCGCGGATGATGACCGCCGAGCAGTCCAACTCCTCGGTGGTCTACGGGGACACGTTCATCCTCAAGTTACTGCGACGGGTCGTGCCCGGGATCAACCCCGACCTCGAACTGCCGCTGGCCCTGGCCCGCGAGGACTGCTCACGGGTTCCGGCGCCCACCGCCTGGCTTCGGGCGGAGCTGTCCGGACAGTCGTACGTCCTGGGTGTGCTCCAGCCGTTCGTGCAGGGCGCCTCGGACGGCTGGGAGCTGGCGCTGCGCGAGCTCGCCAAGGGTGAGGACTTCGCCGCCGAGGCGCGGGCGCTGGGGCGAGCCACCGCCGAGGTGCACACGGCACTCGCCCGTGCGCTGCCCGTGGTGACCCTGGGCCACGCCCAGTTGCGGCCGCTGGTCGACACCATGACCGAGCGGCTGGACGCCGCCGCGCAGGCGGTGCCCGTGCTCCGGCCCCACGCACCCGGGCTGCGGACCGCGTTCGAGGCGCTGGCAGGTCTGTCCGCCGAGGGTCACTCGTGGACGGCCCAGCGCGTCCACGGCGATCTGCATCTCGGCCAGTGCCTGCGCTCCCCGGACGGGGAGTGGTCGCTCATCGACTTCGAGGGCGAACCGTCGAAACCCCTCGCCGAGCGCCGTATGCCCCAGCCCCCGGCGCGCGACATCGCGGGCATGCTCCGCTCCTTCGACTACGCGGCCCACTCCGTGCCCCAGGTACCGGGCGCGGCCGGGACACCGTCGGCGTCCGGCTGGGCCGACATCTGCCGGGCCGCCTACTGCACCGGATACGCCCAGGTCAGCGGCGTCGACCCGCGCACCGATCCCGTGTTACTGCGCGCCTTCGAGACGGACAAGGCGGTGTACGAGGTCGTGTACGAGGCCCGGCATCGCCCGGACTGGCTGCCGGTCCCGCTGGCGGCGGTACGACGGCTGGCCGCGTCGCCCTGATCCCCCTGTGCCCTGCCCAGCTCACTCGCCCGAGGAGGCCCCGCCCGTGACGCCCCGCCCCCGGTCCGACGACACCCCGAAGAAGACCAGCGCCAAGAAGGCCAGAACGAAGAAACCGTCCGCCGAGGACAGCCCGCCCACCGAGCGACCGACGGCCGAGAGGCCGGCTCCCGAGAGGCCGGCTCCCGAGAGGGCGATAGCCGAGGGGTCGGCCGGGGGGCGGGACGCGGCCGGTCCCGTGCGCGCCGGAAGCGGCCTCCCCGTCGGCGGGACGGATCCCGGCGAGCCCGATCCTGGCCCCGCACCGACCGGAAGCGGTCCCGCACCGACGGAGATCCATCCCCTACCGGCCGGGACCAGTCCTATACCGGCCGGCACCATCTCTGCTCCCGCCGGGAACGGCCCCGCACCCGCCGGAAGCGGTCCCGTACCGCCGGTGGGTGGGTTCGGTGTCGCCGGTGTCGGCCCGGTGGACCGGCAGCGGCTGCTCGACGGTACGCATCACGATCCGCACGGAGTGCTGGGTGCCCATCCGGTTGCGGAGGGCGTCGCCTTCCGTGTCTTCCGCCCGTACGCGCTCGGGGTCACGGTGGTCACGGACGATCTGCGCGCGGACCTGCGCGACGACGGGGACGGCTTCTTCTCGGGGCTGCTGCCGCTGCGCGCGGTCCCGGACACGTACCGGCTGCTCGTGGCATACGAGGGGACGGTGCTGGAGACCGAGGACGCGTACCGGTTCCTGCCCGCGCTCGGCGATCTGGACCTGCACCTGATCGGCGAGGGCCGGCACGAGGAGCTGTGGCGGGCGCTCGGCGCCGAGCCGATGACCCACGAGGATGTCGAGGGAACGCGGTTCACCGTGTGGGCGCCGAACGCGCGCGGCGTCCGGGTGGCCGGCACGTTCAACTTCTGGGACGGCACGGGACATCCGATGCGGTCGCTGGGCTCCTCCGGAGTGTGGGAGCTGTTCGTTCCGGCGGTCGGGGAGGGCGAGCTGTACAAGTTCGACATCACCCGCCCCGACGGCTCCCGCACCCGGCGCGCCGACCCGATGGCCCGCCACACCGAGGCGCCGCCCGCCACGTCGTCGATCGTCCACGCGTCCCACCACACCTGGCTGGACGAGGAGTGGATGGCGAGGAGGGGGGACCGGCCGGCCCATGAGGCCCCGTTCTCGGTGTACGAGGTGCATCTGCCTTCCTGGCGGCCAGGGCTGACGTACCGTCAACTCGCCGACCAGCTGCCCGCGTACGTCTCCGATCTCGGCTTCACCCATGTCGAGCTGATGCCGGTCGCCGAGCATCCCTTCGGCGGCTCCTGGGGCTACCAGGTGACCGGCTTCTACGCGCCCACCGCCCGCCTGGGCACCCCCGACGACTTCAAGCACCTCGTCGACGCCCTCCACCGCGCCGGAATCGGCGTCCTCATGGACTGGGTCCCCGC
>NZ_JBEXGX010000089.1:0-3260 GCF_040607495.1 Streptomyces sp. NPDC005281
TCGACGGACGCGGGGGTACCTGCATGGGGCAAACACCTCAAATCTGACGGCCATGAAAGTTACTTACCGACATAGACCATCTCCAAATGCCCACTTAGGCGTTGTCTCACGTGGCAAGTTTTGCAAGCTTCTTGTGGCAGCGCAGGACAGTGGCCATGGCCAGACTTCGGCTCTTCCGGTCGTCGCGGTCCACGTACGGGATCTTGAGGCCGCGAGTAGTCCATGGCAGGCTCATGCCGCATGATCGATGAATTCGCGAAGGACAACCTGCACGGGAGACTGCAGCGGGACCGCAAGGCGCTGCTTTGGAAGCTCGATGGCTTGGCCGAATACGACGCCCGCCGGCCTTTGACGGCTTCCGGGACCAACCTCCTCGGCCTGGTCAAACACGTGGCCAGCGTCGAGGCCAGGTACTTTGGCGAGGTCTTCGACCGCCCTTCCCCGGAACGGCTACCCCGGTGGCAGGATCACGACGGCAGCGATCTGTGGGCGACTGAGGACGAGCCCCGCGATCAGATCATCGAGTCCTACCGGCGCACATGGGAACACTCGGACGCGACAATCAACGAGCTTCCCCTCGACGCCCCCGGCCACGTTCCGTGGTGGCCGGAGCCTCATTCCAACACGAACCTGTTCGCCATCATGGTCCACGTCCTCGGCGAGACCAACCGGCATGCCGGGCACGCGGACATCCTGCGCGAAGACGTCGATGGCCGAACCGGGATGCGGCCCGAACACGAGATGCAGATCGATGAGGAAGCCCGCGACGCCTACTACGCGAAGATCGAGCAGGCCGCCAGATCGGCCGCATCGGTCAAGGCATAGAGGGCTGTGCCACATGACTTGATGGTCGAGCGGCATGATGGCGGCCGTGAGGGCTGATCTGTCGAAGCGTCTGGTTCCTGATGAGCTCTGGGAGCTGGTCGCCCCGTTAATGCCGTCGTTCGCGGCTCGACCGCAAGGTGGCGGGACCGCTCCGCGTGACGAGCGGGCGGTGTTCACGGCTGTGGCGTACGTGCTGACCAGCGGGTGTGCGTGGCGGTATCTGCCGGAGTCGTTCAGTGTCTCGCCGGCCACCGCGAACCGTCGGTTCAGCGTGTGGACCGAGGCCGGGTTGTGGCGCAGGCTGCGCCGTGCGGTGCTCGACGAACTCGGCGCCAGGGGCGAGTTGGACTGGTCGTCCGCGATTGTCGATGCCGCGTCGGTGCGGGCAAAAAGGGGGGCTCGCTGACCGGGCCGAATCCGGTCGATCGCGGTAAGAAGGGCAGCAAATTACATATTCTGTCCGAGGGGCAGGGCCTGCCACTGGCCGTGGCGGTGTCGGGTGTGAACCTGCACGACAGCCAGGCGTTCTAAGCGTTGATCCTCGGGATACCGGCCGTCCGCTCCCGGCGCGGACCTCGCCGCAGACGACCGGTGATGGTCCGCGCGGATAAGGCGTATTACTCCGCGGAACACCTGCGCTGGCTGCGCGATCGCCATCTCGTCCCCCCGGATCGCCCGGCCCGGCATCGAGTCCGGCGAGCGCCTCGGCCGGCACCGCTGGAAGATCGAGCGGTCGATCGCCTGGCTCTTCGGCTACCGCCGCCTCGCCGTCCGGTACGAGCGAAAAGGCAACCACTTCCTCGCCTTCCTCGGCCTCGCGGCAGCCCTCACCTGCTACAAGAGACTCGCAAAGCTCACCACGTGAGACATCCTCTCGCACTGCTGCGGGGTGGATCGAGTGGAGGGCCCTCCGGCTCCAAGGTAGCGTCCTTTGCGAATGTTGGATTGAGTGCCTCGCCGAACGGCCGAGGCGGCGGATCGGCACAATTCCACTCAATCAGCCTCTGGTCCTGATTCGACCCGAGCCGCATGCAACTGAGAGTGCGGAGCCAAAGAATGTCCAACGTAGTTTTTCTGACGAACACTACATCTGATGATCTGTCGTTGACTTTCACCCCTTACAGCAGCTGCACTCCCCTTCAAAAAGGCGAATACTGGGATCTCGAAACGACCGTAGCCCCCTCCGGGCAGGGGTCCCAAATCATGTGGCTGGACGACAATGTTGGCCTCCAGGACGGTTGCAACTACTGGTGGGACATCGATGTAACGACAGTCGACGGCGGGACCTATCTGTTCACGGCCCAGGTGCAGGAATACGGGGACTTCAGCGGATGCGATAAAAGCATCAGCACCAAGCGGACGCAACAGCCCGAGTGGAATGACCCGTGGATCACTGCGGAGACGACCGGACCGCCGATTCGCACGTTCACTGTGGGCGATCGCAATTACGAGCTCACGTACGAGTGGGCCGTTAATGGCCTGGGTCTGGATTTTCAGTTCATTTTCGTCCTCGCAAGTGACTGGGAACAGTCAGGCGGATAGGGTCGGAGCCCATCCGGGGCAACAGTCGGGCGGTACCGGCGTCCCAGTACACCGCCTCCAACACGTAGTGGGGGCTGAGGAACATGCGTGTCAGATCGTGCGCTAAGACGGTGTCCTACGTGGTGGTTGGTCGTTGGGCTTTGTATGGGGCGGGGTACGTGGAGTTGGATTGTCCGGACGGCTTGTGGGTGCTCGCCAGGCCGTTGATCCCGGAGGACCGGGTACGGCCGCAGGGCGGCGGGAAGCAGAACACGCCTGATGAGACGGTGTTCGCGGCGATCATCTACGTGCTGGTCAGTGGATGTGCCTGGCGAGCCCTGCCGCCGTGCTTCGGGATATCGAAGTCGACCGCACACCGCAGGTTCATGATCTGGTCGAGGGCCGGCGTGTGGGGCCGCCTGCATGAAGCCGTCATTCACCGGCTCGATGACGCGGGCCTCGTCGATGTGTCCCGTGTGGTCCTCGACTCGGCTCATGTGCGCGCTAAAAAGGGGGCGAACACACAGGTCCGAGCCCCGTGGACCGAGGTAAGCCGGGTTCCAAGATGCACATCCTGTCGGACGCGCACGGACTGCCCCTGGTCGTGGGCGTCTCGGCCGCCAACGTCCACGACAGCCAAGGCCTGAAGCCCATGGTGGAGGGTCACCAAACGAAACACGACCCCTGCCGCGGCCGCTGCTTCAAACCCCAACGCCTCCACGCCGACAAGGCCTACGACATCCCCGACCTGCGGAAATGGCTCCGCGGCAAGCGGATCGGAGTACGCATCGCCCGCAAGGGCATCGAGTCCAGCGAACCATTGGGCCGACGCCGATGGGTGATCGAACGGACCATGTGCGCCACGAGGCGCTCTGTTTGTATCCCCGGCTGAGCCGGGAGGAACTCGGAAGGAG
>NZ_JBEXGX010000090.1:0-3137 GCF_040607495.1 Streptomyces sp. NPDC005281
ATGACCGGGAAACCGTCATGTCCGGTTCGGCGGGAGGCCGCGCGGAACAGGACTCGCCCTCATGGTGAGCACCTCGCCGCGCGGCCGACCCAACCTCCTGGCTGTCCGGCTACCGCAGACTCAGCCCCCGCTACGAACGAAATCCCCGCAACTACCTGGCGTTTCTCGGCCTCGCCGCAGCCCTCTGCTGCTACAAACAGCTCCTCAAACTCACCACGTAGGACACCGTCTTATGAAGGCGTCGGGGAGTACTCGGGATGTGGCCGGTCACGGCCGATGGAGGTCACCGCCGAGGTTGTTGCCAGCTCTTGGCTGGAGGCTTCCACCATGGCGCGCACCATCTCGTCAGCGGACGGTCCGGGGGGCGTGCACAGAGAGTCGAGGCTGTAACCGTTCCGCGCGAGGCGCAGAAGGGTGTCGGCGATGTGGTGGCGCTGTTGCGCGAAGGCCGTGTGGTGGTCAGGGGCGGTCCGTGGCGGCGGTTGGGTCGTGAAGGTGTCGAGCTGGGCCTTGGCGCCGACGGCGGACAGGACCTTGCGGAAGGTCTCTGCTTCGGATAGCGCTAGAGCTGCCAGAGTGGTCGACAGGCCGTCGGAGACCGGTGCCTTGCGAACCCGGTGTGCCTCCTTGACGTAGCGATCGAGCATGAGGTGGAGGAACGAGCCGGCGGGGGGAGGAGCCTGGTCCATGGCATCCAGGATGGCATTGAGCCAGTCGACCATGCGTCGGCCCGCGAGCCCGAGGTCGTCCCAGCACTCGGCCCGCAGGCTCTCGGCCAGGTATCGGGCCCGTTCGAAGGCTTTGCGGCTGGGGGTCATGGGACTTGGGGCGTCTAGCGGGCCATAGATGTTCCGCAGCCGTGGAGCCTGTTGTTCCGCAAGGGAACACAGCAGAGCCAGATGGACGTAGACGTGGAGTGCCGCCATGGCGCGGTGGGCGTTCCAGCGGTTGTGCCCGTCAAGGCCTGGGACGTTCCACAGCGACACGATGCGACGGACCTCGGCGGGAGCGCTGGGGGAGTCGTCGAGGTCACGGACCAGCAGGGAGTGGGCGTGGCGGAAGTCGTACAGCTTTTGATGGAGAGCTTCGTGGAGCAGGTGCTCGGCCACCCACCAGGGGTTTTGGAGGAGCTTGCGGTTCAGGAAGAAAATCCCGACCACAGTGAACTGAGAGGTCGACGACTTGCCCGCCCACGCGTCAGTCCCGGAGGTGACTCCGATCAGGTGAGTGTGGCTCAGGGCGCCGCGGGAAGTCAGCGGCAGGAGTTCGTCCAGGAGCTGCAGCCCCTGGTGTAGAACCGCCAGCTCGCCCTCGCTCGGTTGAACCAGCCCGGCGCCGAACTGCTGCTCGATGAGGCGTGTGAACGTCTGTCCGAGAAAGCTGTGGTCCTGGTCGGGAGACCAGATCCAGGGGGTGCGGGACGGATTGCCGAGCCACTGCGCTTCGGCAGGGTCGCCCTGCAGTGGTCCGTTGGCGGCGCCGGCTTCCACGTGCTGCGCGGCGGCTTCGACCACCTGAGCGGACAGGTGCGGGGGCAGTGAGTTCCGCGGAGACCCGACTACCTTCTGAGTCAGAAGTTGCTGGACTGCCCGGCGCAAGAGCGGATCCCCGAGCGTGCGGTATTCGGCCTGGGGCTCGGCATGCTGAAGGGTGGTCAGCAGGTGGCGGGCGGATGGTAGAGCCGTGCCGAGCTTCTCGAGCCGACGTTTGAACGTGAGGTGCATCTGTTCAAGCACATAGGGGCTGTCGCCGAACGGCTTGCGCGACAGTGCCGTGTCGAATGCGTTCAAGTCCATCTCTGGCCTCTCTGTCTGTGCCGTTCCGGCGCACCTGTGCGCCGTTTGCGGGTCGCCTGTGGTTTCGTCGATGTTGTTCGTGCCGCACCTGCTCGGTGCGGCACACGAGCAGGTGCGTTACTCGTCGACCTCCCCCATGTCCACGACGTCGGGGGTGTGGTCGTGGTCGTGGTGATCCGCGTCCTCCAGGAACGCGGAAGTCGCGTTGTGCTTGGCCTGCATCTCTTGGACCTCCTTGTCGGTCACCTCTCGGTCGAACTCGAGGATCACGCGGGATTCCGGCTTGCGGTTCCCGGAATTGCTGGAATCTGCCATGACTCGGCGCCTTTCTCTGAAGTGGGCATGAACAATCGAATTCAATTGTTGAATCCGGTTCGAATTTGCGAGACGACACCCACCATGCGAGCATCATTCATGCCCTCACTGCTCGTGAGTACCTGGCCGGGGCCGGAAAGCCACCTAAACGGGCGTGGGATCCGTGCGGGTGCACGGCGCGACGGAACGGGCGCATGGTCGAACGTGCTGCTGGCATTCCGACCAGGGAGGCAAGCCATGGAGGTAACGGCCACCGCGAGGGAGTCAGGTACGCGGTCCTGGGTCAACATGACGTTCGACCGGGAGATGTCGACGGCCGATGTCGAGAAATTGAAACGGAGCCTGGGCGCTCGAAGCGCCGTGCGGGTACCGCCCACGGTCGACGCCGCCTATGCCCGTGCCAGGCAGATCGGATTCGTCAAGTCGTCCTGTCCTGAGGTGGGCGCACTAATGTCGGTCCTCGCAGCGGCTACACCCATCGGCGGACGGATTCTCGAACTCGGCACGGGAGTCGGTGTCGGTCTCGCGTGGATCGTGCACGGGCTGTGCGGCCGCACCGACGTCGAGGTCGTCAGCGTCGAGATAGACCCGCGGAAGTCCAGCCTCGCGTCGAGCGCGCACTGGCCCGAGGGGGTGACCCTGGTGGTCGGTGATGCCAGAGAGGTCATCCCGTCCCTGGGAAGCTACGACCTGATTTTCCTGGACGTCCCCGGTGGGCTGAAGGCTTCTCTGCTCGACGGCGCCATCACCGCCCTGAGACCCGGTGGACAGCTTTTGATCGACGACATGAACCCGTACTGGGGCAAGGGCGCGATCCGCAGCCCCCGGGACGAGCGCGGCCCGGAACGGCTGATCGAGGACTCCCGAGTCATCTGCGCCCTGCTCCAGTACGCGAGCGGGCTGATCCTTGCCTCGCGCCTGCCCGACTAGAGGCAATGCCGTTGCATTACGGGTCTGTGGGTTGGGGTCTTGTGATGAGGATGGCTGCGGTGCCGGTGCGGGTGGCCTGGGGCCAGGCGTGGTGTT
>NZ_JBEXGX010000091.1:0-2737 GCF_040607495.1 Streptomyces sp. NPDC005281
CACCCGGTCGAGCTCATCGGCGGCGTGCGCTTCCCCGCCATCGGCGAACTGCCCTACCTGCTCACCCTCGCCGGACACGGCTTCTACTGGTTCCGGCTGCGCCCCGCGGTCGGGCCCGGCACCACGAGGCGATCGTGACCGCGTACCCCTCGACAGCCCGCCCGCCCCTGAAAGGACGTGCCGTCATGCCGGACACCGCTCTGCAGCGTCCGAGCGGCCTCGACACCCCTCCGCTGCTCACCTCGCTGGCCGAACTGCTGCGGGCCTGGCTGCCGCGGCAGCGCTGGTTCGCGGGCAAGGGCAGGCCCGTGACGGATGTGACGCTGCTGTCGACGACCGAGCTGTACCCGGGGTGTCTGCATCTGCTGGTCCGCACCGAGCACCTCGGCCCGCCCGCCCACGGCACGGCCGGCACGCCCGCGGCCGAGGACTGCTACCAACTGCTCCTGGGGGTGCGGGAGGTCCTGCCGCCGCGGCTGGCCCACGCCTTCATCGGCCGGGCGAGCGCCGGCCCGCTGGCCGGCCTGACCGTGTACGACGCCTTCCACGACCCGAAGGCCGCGGGGCTGCTCCTGGAACGGCTGCGCCGTTCGGGTACGGCGGGACCGCTGCGGTTCGAGGGTGACCCCCGGGTGACGGTCCCGGCCGGTCTCGCACCACGTCTCCTCGACGCCGAGCAGTCCAACACCTCGCTGGTCTACGGAGACGCGTTCATACTGAAGGTCTTCCGTCGCGTCCAGCCCGGCATCAACCCGGATCTGGAGGTTCCGCGCGCACTGGCCCGGCAGGGCTGCGACCGCGTTCCGGCCCCGGCCGCGTGGTTCAGGACCTCGGAGCCGCAGGAGGCGACCCTCGGCGTCCTCCAGCCGTATCTGCGGGACGCCGCCGACGGCTGGGCGCTGGCACTCGAGTCCCTCGGCTCGCGGCAGGACTTCGCGGGCGAGGCGTTCGAACTGGGCCGGGCCACCGCCGAGGTGCATCTGGCCCTGGCGACGGCCTTCCCCGTGGACGCGCCGAGCCCGTACGGCAACAAGCGCCTCGCGGAGGCGATGCACGAGCGGCTCGACGCCGCGGTCCGTTCCGTCCCCGAACTGCGCCCGCACGCTGCCGGGTTGCGGTCGGCGTTCGACGCTCTCGCCGCCCTTGACCCGTCGGTCCGCCCAGCCCAGCGCATCCACGGCGACCTCCACCTCGGCCAGGTCCTGCGGGCCGGGCGGCGATGGTCGGTGATCGACTTCGAGGGTGAACCGGCCCGCCCGATCAGCGAACGTCGGCGTGTCCAGTCGCCTGTACGCGATGTCGCGGGCATGCTGCGGTCCTTCGACTACGCGGCCCGCTCCCGGCAGCCCTGGCGTCCGGAGTGGGCGGAGCACTGCCGCGAGGCCTTCTGCGCCGGCTACGCCGCCGCGGCGGCCTGGGATCCGCGCGAGGAACCCGAACTGCTGCGGGCGTACGAGACGGACCGTGCCGTGTACGAAGTGCTCTACGAGGCACGGCACCGGCCCGACTGGCTGCCCGTGCCCATGGCCGCGGTCGGACGACTCGCCGACCGCACCTGACCACCGACCGCCCACCGAGCACGAGCACCCAGCACCCAGCACCCAGCACCCAGCACCGACGAACAACCGGCAGAACCGGTTCGACACTCCCTCCGACCACCCCCGCTTCGAGAGGCCCAAGCCGTGACCCGCACAGCATCCACCCGCGTACGACGGGCCAAGCCCGCCGCCCCGTCCGCGCAGCCCGCCGCGCTGGACCCGACGGACCGGGGGCGCCTGCTGTCCGGCGCCCACCACGATCCGCACGCGCTGCTGGGTGCCCATCCGGTGCCGGGCGGAGTGATGTTCCGGGCGCTGCGGCCGTACGCCCAGGGAGTGACGGTCGTCGTGGACGGGCACCGCAGCCCACTGGAGGACCTGGGCGACGGGTTCTTCGGAGGCGTCCTGCCGCTCGACCGGATTCCCGCGTACACACTGCTGGTGACGTACGACGGCACCGAGTTCGAGGCACAGGACCCCTACCGATTCCTGCCCGCGCTCGGCGAGCTGGACCTGCATCTGATCGCCGAGGGCCGGCACGAGGAGCTGTGGCGGGCGCTCGGCGCCGAGCCGATGACCCACGAGGATGTCGAGGGAACGCGGTTCACCGTGTGGGCCCCGAACGCTCAAGGGGTCCGCGTCTGCGGCGACTTCTGCCACTGGGACGGCGCCGCCGGATTCCCGATGCGTTCGCTCGGATCATCCGGCGTGTGGGAGGTGTTCCTGCCCGGCATGGGTGAGGGAACGCTGTACAAGTTCGACATCACCCGCCCCGACGGCTCCCGCACCCTGCGGGCGGACCCGATGGCCCGCCGTACCGAGGTGCCGCCGGCCACCTCGTCGGTCGTGACACGGTCGTCGTACACGTGGCAGGACTCGAAGTGGATGAAGGAGCGGGCGAAGCGCCGCCCGCTGCACGAGGCGCCGTTCTCGGTGTACGAGGTGCACCTGCCGTCCTGGCGACCGGGCCTGACCTACCAGCAACTGGCCGAACAGCTGCCCGCGTACGTCAACGGCCTCGGCTTCACGCACGTCCAGTTGATGCCCGTCTCCGAGCACCCCTTCGGCGGCTCCTGGGGCTACCAGGTCACCGGCTTCTACGCCCCCACCGCCCGCCTGGGCACCCCCGACGACTTCAAGCACCTCGTCGACGCCCTCCACCGCGCCGGAATCGGCGTCCTCATGGACTGGGTCCCCGC
>NZ_JBEXGX010000092.1:0-2399 GCF_040607495.1 Streptomyces sp. NPDC005281
CTGTGGGGCGGACACTTCTGGTCCGGCTCGTACTTCGCCGGAAGTTGCGGCGGGGCGCCCCTGACCGTCGTGAAGCAGTACATCGAGAACCAGAAGCGCCCCACGTGACGGGCCGAGGTGAACACTGCGGACCCGTGCTCACGTGCGGGATGCTCCTATAGACGTCAAGCCGCAGGAGCAAGGTCGGTTCGAGTGATTTGTTTGGTTGGTGTGCTGGTCAGGGTGCGATAGACCTCGCGGGCGACGAATCGTTTGAGGCAGCGCGTGATGTCCTTCTTGGACAGTCCTTCCCTGGTGCGGCGTTCGACGTAGGCGCGGGTGCGTTCGTCGTGGCGCATTCGGACCAGGACGATGGTGTGCAGGGCGTTGTTCGCGGCTCGGTCTCCGCCTCGGTTGAGGCGGTGGCGGTGTGTGCGGCCGGAGGATGCGGGGATGGGTGCGACGCCGGCCAGGTGGGCGAACGCTGCCTCGGAACGCATCCGTTCGGGGTTGTCGCCGGCCGATGCCAGCAGCTGGCCGGCGGTCTCGGGACCGACGCCGAACAGTGCGAGCAGCTCGGGTGCCGCTTGCTTGACCAGCGGGCCGATCTCGGTGTCCAGTTCGGTGATTTCAAGGTCCAACGCCTGGTGCCGACGGGCCAGACGGCGCAGTCCCGCCCGGGTTGCTGCCAGCGGGTGGGACAGGTCGTTGCCGGGCCGTAGTCGGGCCAGGGTCCGTATCAGCGCGCTGCGGTCCAGGCCGGAAACCTGCTCGCGCAGCATCGCCGGTGCGGAGACCAGCACGTTGCGGATCTGGTTCATCGCCTGGGTGCGGGCCTTGACCGCGCTGCGGCGGGCGACCCGCAGCACGCGCACTGCTTCAACCACGCCGTCCCGGCTCTTGGGGACACCGGTGGCCCGCCCGGACAGTACGGCGGTGGCAGCGGCGTACGCGTCGATCGGATCAGACTTGCCCCGCATCCGCCGCGTCTTGCGGTCCGGCCGGTCGACATCGATGACGCCGACCCCGGCTGCGGCCAGCACCCGCGCCAGTTCCGCCCCATAGGCACCAGTGCCTTCCACGCCCACCGCGATCAGGCTGCCGTAAGCGCGCATCCAGTCCAGCAGGTCTCGGTAGCCTCGGATGGTGGCGGGAAACTCCTGGTCGGCCAGGTGCCGGCCGATGGAGTCGATCACTGCGGCGTGATGGGTCAGGCCGTGGGTGTCGACTCCGCCGGTGATCTCCCGGGCGTCGTGCGTCATGCTGATCATGTCCGTCCTTGCGTATCCGTTCCGAGGGCGGCACGCGCCGGTCGGGCGGGTGGACAAGACAGTGACGGGGCTTCTGGACCAAGCTCCTATGAAGTCACAAGCGCCCGTCCGGCCGCGTGCGTGGTGACGCCGGGCGGGCCGACAAATCCCAAACAGGACAGCCTGGCGTCAGTCAGAGCACGGGTCAGACCCGCCAACGGCGTCACCACGGACATCATCACTGTCAGAGCAATTCTGAGATGGCCTTCACCCCCGACGTAAACGCCGGAGCACTGGCCAAGATCAAAGGTAGACACCGTCCGGGGCTGCGTGTTCGGCTCCCATGAACTCGGGCTCGAAGGACAGCTTGTGCCGCGGGCGCAGGTAGAGCGACTTGTACTCGGTCTTCTTGGGCGGCCACTTCGCCGCGGTGACCACCTCGCGTGAGCCCTCCACGAAGACACTCACGGCCGGCTCGTCCATGATGCCGTTGTCGATGCCCTTGAGCCAGTACTCGTACCAGCGGAACATCTTGTCGTGCTCCTCGATCCAGGGGCGCGACTGCATCGGGGTGTAGGAGCCGATGTCCAGCTTCCTTGGGCCCTTGAGGACGTCGAACAGCTCGATGTGACCGTCCACCGTCCAGCCCCGGCCCTGATCGATCTGGAGGTAGACCGGGATGTCGATGTTCCGGGCCAGCGTGATCGGGTTGCGTTCCTCGTACCAGTCGCCGTCGAGCGGGTTCATCACGATGTCGAACCAGAACTCGCGGTTCTTGGGGTACTTGAGTACGTGGACCAGGTTCGGCCAGGCCGCCACGTCGGGGTCGTTCAGCCGCTCGTCGACGAGCTTTCTGAGCTCCTCGGGGCTGTGGACTTCCCGCATCCGGGACTTGACATCGGTGTGCGCGATGCCGGAGTCCCCGCCGCGGCCCTCGCGGGCGGCACGCGGCATGAACCACATGACGCCGCCGTGGTATGTGGTCTCGTAGAAGTCGTAGTGACCCCCGCTGACGAAGATCGCCTTCAGGTGCGGGGGACGTTCGGCGGCGGCGAGGACCTGCATCGAGCCGAAATAAGAAGTCATCTCATTTGGTTCGATAGGCTGTCGATCGTGGTTTCGATCGTTGAGCGGCTGGTGCCGGATGAGTTGTGGGAGTTGTTCCAGCGG
>NZ_JBEXGX010000093.1:0-2395 GCF_040607495.1 Streptomyces sp. NPDC005281
AGGGCGATTCAGTAGCGCGCTCAAGACCCGAAGCGGAGTGATCTAGCCATGGGCAGGTTGAAGCGGCTGTAAGAGGTCGTGGAGGACCGAACCCACCAGGGTTGAAAACCTGGGGGATGACCTGTGGTTAGGGGTGAAAGGCCAATCAAACTCCGTGATAGCTGGTTCTCCCCGAAATGCATTTAGGTGCAGCGTCGTGTGTTTCTTGCCGGAGGTAGAGCACTGGATAGGCGATGGGCCCTACCGGGTTACTGACCTTAGCCAAACTCCGAATGCCGGTAAGTGAGAGCGCGGCAGTGAGACTGTGGGGGATAAGCTCCATGGTCGAGAGGGAAACAGCCCAGAGCATCGACTAAGGCCCCTAAGCGTACGCTAAGTGGGAAAGGATGTGGAGTCGCACAGACAACCAGGAGGTTGGCTTAGAAGCAGCCACCCTTGAAAGAGTGCGTAATAGCTCACTGGTCTAGTGATTCCGCGCCGACAATGTAGCGGGGCTCAAGCGTACCGCCGAAGTCGTGTCATTGCAGCAATAGGGCCAACGCCCGCTGTGATGGGTAGGGGAGCGTCGTGTGCCGGGTGAAGCCGCGCCGGAAGGCAGTGGTGGACGGTTCACGAGTGAGAATGCAGGCATGAGTAGCGATACACACGTGAGAAACGTGTGCGCCGATTGACTAAGGGTTCCTGGGTCAAGCTGATCTGCCCAGGGTAAGTCGGGACCTAAGGCGAGGCCGACAGGCGTAGTCGATGGATAACCGGTTGATATTCCGGTACCCGCTGTGAAGCGTCAAACATTGAACCAGGCGATGCTAAGTCCGTGAAGCCGCCCCGGAGCCTTCGGGCAAGGGGGAGTGGTGGAGCCGACGGACCAGACCTGTAGTAGGTGAGTGATGGGGTGACGCAGGAAGGTAGTCCATCCCGGGCGGTGGTTGTCCCGGGGTAAGGGTGTAGGCCGTGTGATAGGCAAATCCGTCACACATTAAGGCTGAGACCTGATGCCGAGCCGATTGTGGTGAAGTGGATGATCCTATGCTGTCGAGAAAAGCCTCTAGCGAGTTTCATGGCGGCCCGTACCCTAAACCGACTCAGGTGGTCAGGTAGAGAATACCGAGGCGTTCGGGTGAACTATGGTTAAGGAACTCGGCAAAATGCCCCCGTAACTTCGGGAGAAGGGGGGCCATCACCGGTGATTGGATTTACTCCATGAGCTGGGGGTGGCCGCAGAGACCAGCGAGAAGCGACTGTTTACTAAAAACACAGGTCCGTGCGAAGCCGTAAGGCGATGTATACGGACTGACGCCTGCCCGGTGCTGGAACGTTAAGGGGACCGGTTAGTCACTCTTCGGGGTGGCGAAGCTGAGAACTTAAGCGCCAGTAAACGGCGGTGGTAACTATAACCATCCTAAGGTAGCGAAATTCCTTGTCGGGTAAGTTCCGACCTGCACGAATGGCGTAACGACTTCTCGACTGTCTCAACCATAGGCCCGGTGAAATTGCACTACGAGTAAAGATGCTCGTTTCGCGCAGCAGGACGGAAAGACCCCGGGACCTTTACTACAGTTTGATATTGGTGTTCGGTTCGGCTTGTGTAGGATAGCTGGGAGACTTTGAAGCAGGCACGCCAGTGTTTGTGGAGTCGTCGTTGAAATACCAGTCTGGTCGTGCTGGATGTCTAACCTGGGTCCGTGATCCGGATCAGGGACAGTGTCTGATGGGTAGTTTAACTGGGGCGGTTGCCTCCTAAAGAGTAACGGAGGCGCCCAAAGGTTCCCTCAGCCTGGTTGGTAATCAGGTGTTGAGTGTAAGTGCACAAGGGAGCTTGACTGTGAGACCGACGGGTCGAGCAGGGACGAAAGTCGGGACTAGTGATCCGGCGGTGGCTTGTGGAAGCGCCGTCGCTCAACGGATAAAAGGTACCCCGGGGATAACAGGCTGATCTTCCCCAAGAGTCCATATCGACGGGATGGTTTGGCACCTCGATGTCGGCTCGTCGCATCCTGGGGCTGGAGTCGGTCCCAAGGGTTGGGCTGTTCGCCCATTAAAGCGGTACGCGAGCTGGGTTTAGAACGTCGTGAGACAGTTCGGTCCCTATCCGCTGTGCGCGTAGGAATATTGAGAAGGGCTGTCCCTAGTACGAGAGGACCGGGACGGACGAACCTCTGGTGTGCCAGTTGTCCTGCCAAGGGCATGGCTGGTTGGCTACGTTCGGGAGGGATAACCGCTGAAAGCATCTAAGCGGGAAGCCTGCTTCGAGATGAGTATTCCCACCCCCTCGAGGGGTTAAGGCTCCCAGTAGACGACTGGGTTGATAGGCCAGATCTGGAAGCCCGGTAACGGGTGGAGGTGACTGGTACTAATAGGCCGAGGGCTTGTCCTCAGTTGCTCGCGTCCACTGTGT
>NZ_JBEXGX010000094.1:0-2119 GCF_040607495.1 Streptomyces sp. NPDC005281
CACCGCAGGTTCATGATCTGGTCGAGGGCCGGCGTGTGGGGCCGCCTGCATGAAGCCGTCATTCACCGGCTCGATGACGCGGGCCTCGTCGATGTCTCCCGTGTGGTCCTCGACTCGGCTCATGTACGCGCTAAAAAGGGGGCGAGCACACAGGTCCGAGCCCCGTGGACCGAGGCAAGCCGGGTTCCAAGATGCACATCCTGTCGGACGCGAACGGACTGCCCCTGGTCGTCGGCATCTCGGCCGCCAACGTCCACGACAGCCAAGGCCTGAAGCCCATGGTGGCGGGTCACCAAACGAAACACGACCCCTACCGCGGCCGCCACTTCAAACCCCAACGCCTCCACGCCGACAAGGCCTACGACGTCCCCGACCTGCGAAAATGGCTCCGCGGCAAGCGGATCGGGGTGCGCATCGCCCGCAAGGGCATCGAGTCCAGCGAACGATTGGGCCGACGCCGATGGGTGATCGAACGGACCATGTCCTGGCTGTCCGGCTACCGCAGACTCAGCCCCCGCTACGAACGAATTGCCCGCAACTACCTGGCCTTTCTCGGCCTCGCCGCAGCACTCTGCTGCTACAAACGGCTCCTCAAACTCACCATGTAGGACACCGTCTTAGGCAGACCCGACGGACTCTCGCCACGCGCCGCCGCCCGACCCCGCCCTTCTTGATCGAGAACGTCGCACCTTCGATCGGTACGTCCGGCCTCACCGCAGAACAGCTCATTCAGGCTTGGGGCAGCGCGGCAGCACCACCCCTCCGGTTCTCGATCCGCTGACTTCCCGGTACCGGAATGCATGACGAACACCGGCGGGAAGCGGAACAGTCCCGCCAGCTCGACGAGCCGGGCAGGTCCCTGCGGATGCTGTGGCAGTCCTGGGGTGACAGAGCGACGATCACGAGCGCTTCGTTGTCGCGGCGCACCGACGTGCCACAGCGCCAGGAGCGGCACCATCTGCCTGCGTGCGCCCACACCGAAGCAGACCGGGGCCGCCACCTTCGGGTGGTCGACAACGGCGTCCAGGACGTCCCGGAGCCGCGCCCAGGTGCGGACGGGGTGTCGTCCCAAAGGACGTACGGGGTCCCGCCACGGAGGTAGGACAGGACCATCAGGTCGACGATGGTGTCGTCATCGACGCTCGCGAGAGCGGCCCGACGGGACCGCGCGGAGGCCGCGGCGAGTTCGGTGAGCTGCTTGGTGCGCAGCCGCCAGTCCGGTACGAGGGACGTGCGGGGGCACAGGCCGCTGTCGACGATGTTCCTGGCGCGGACGGCGAGAGCGGCGAACCGAGTGCGGGGCGTTGCGGCAGTCGTGACCATGGCCGCGGACCGTAAAAACCGGAGAGGGCTTACGTCGCACGCTGCCGTGGCCGGTCCCCTACGCGTCGTACTTTCGTCTCATCCCGTGGCGTGCCCGGTCTCGTCGGGAAGTCGCAGGTGCGCCTAGCAAAGGTTCCAGGAGTCGACGACGAAAAGTGATAGGCCCGCCACCAGGCCGGCGGCCGGGCCGGACGCGTCCCGGCTGGAACGATTCGTCGGCACCCGCGCCCAGCATGTTTTGTTGCAGATTCCTGTGCAGAAACGGCCGCCGATCCTACGAGGAATCGTAAAGCGCAAAGCCCTTGTACCCCCTCCTGACGTGCACTTATGGCTCACACGGCTCGCTCGAAAACCTGAGAGTGTGCGGGTTCCCGGCGCGACTCGGCGCCATCAGTCAAGGGGGGCAAATGGAGATCATTACGGCCGTCATCACGACCGTGGGCACCATCGTGGTCGCGCTCATCACCACACGGCGGCGCGGCTCGGGGGACAACCCGCAGTGAGGTGACGTGACGGGCTTCCTGGAGGGAGGACGCGTCACGTCACCTCAGCGCGACGCGTACAAACGGGTCCCCGGCCGCCGGACTGGCGGCCGGGGACCTGGCTTCTCCTGAGCGCAATCCCTGCGCTACTGGCGGGAGGGGGTTATTCCGACCGTGCACTATTCCCCTTCTTCTCCGGCCGTGGGCTTCGTCCCCAGGGCCCGCCCCTGACCCGCAGCAGGGCTCCACGACATGGCTCCTGGTCATGCGAGTCAGGGTCGAATGACGCTATCTCAATAGCCGTCGGGCCAGGA
>NZ_JBEXGX010000095.1:0-1826 GCF_040607495.1 Streptomyces sp. NPDC005281
CTTCGGCCCGGTCCTGTCCATCCTGCGCTACGAGGACGAGGAGGACGCCCTGCGGATCGCCAACGGCACCGTGTACGGGCTCGCGGGCGCGGTGGCTGGGGCCTGTTCCTCTGTGTGGCCGGTCTCCGATCAAGACTCCGTGGGCACCACCAGCACTCCCTGGCAGGACCTCTGTGAACACTGCCTCGCGTCGCATCCTCCACGCCCGCGTGCGGCACCTCGGCGAGCAGTACACCGAGTCGGTCCGCCTACGCACCGAGACAGACCCGGCGGGCGCGGATCGTACAGCGCACGCCCGCCGAGCCACCGCCCCAGCTCGGTGGTCAGGGCGACGCCGTCGTCTATCTCTTCCGGCCGCCAGCCGGTGATGTCGAGCAGCAGTCCGTCCAGGGGCCCGCCGACCAGGACGGCGTACGTCTGGTGCGGGAGCGGGCCGGGGTTGGGGTCGTCGTGGTCGTGGCCGTACACCCGGCCTCGCAGCAGCTGCTCGTCATCGGCGTTCATCCGACCAGCCTTCCAGCCACCGCCGACAGTGCGGGCTTGACGGCTCAGGTGCGGAAGCGGAAGCGCCAACCGCCGGCCTTCTGCGGTGCGACCTCTTCCTCTGCCTGTTCGCGGAGGTGCTCCTGCTCCTGGCGCCCGCGTTCGTCGGCTTCGGCCCGCTGCCTGGCTGCGACGGCCCGGTCCTGGCAGTCCTCACACAGGTGCGGGTGCGACTCGCGCGACTGGTTCCAGGCCCGTACGTCGACCGCCGCCCATCGGTCGTCGGTGAACTTGTGGCCGCAGTCCGTGCACACGGGCCGCCGCGCCTCCCGCTCTGCCGCCTCCTGCTCGTCGCGGCGCTGCTGCTCTTCTCGGGCGGCTTGGCGCTGGCGGGCGAGGGCCGCGTCGCGGCGCGGGTTGCCGATCGCCTCCAGCAGGGGCTGGCGCTCCTTGCGGCCCAAGCGCCAGAAGGCGGGGCCGGTCGGGCCGTGTTCGCGCAGCAGCTCCAGCGTGGTCGCCACGATGGGGATACGGCTGTCGTAGGAGTGGTAGCCGCCCTCGCTGTGCCACCGGCCCTGCCAGTGGGGGCGGGTGAGGCCGGCGACCTTCGCCATCTGCTTCTTCGCAGACCGCTTGCCGACCTGGTGGAAGACGAGCAGGACCGGAGGGTGCACCCGCTCGTATCCCTCCCACTCGGGCGCGGACCAGCGGGTGCGCCACATCGGCTTCTCGATGCCGTCGGTGTCCTTCTCCTTCCGCTGGAAAAACCGGGCGTACTTGTCGAACTTCGCGGCGATGAGGACGGCTTCCTCGGTGCAGTTGTCGGCCTCGATGAACAGCAGCGGCACCCCATCACCGGGAGCGGTCACAACAACGTCGGCGCGGGCGCTGCCGATCGCGGGGTTCTTCCAGGTGCCCTTCACCGGAAGCGCGACCTCTGTGGCGTAGGAGGTGAGGGTGCCGATCCCGTCCGGGGCGTCGACGGCGACCCGCGCGGCGGCGACCGCTTCGGCCGGCTCCCCGACGACCAGGTCGAGGTCGGGCTTCGGACGGATCAGCGCGATGACCGTCTCGTTCACCGTCATCGGGTGGGAGGCCCCGGAGCGGCCCGCGCTCTTGGGCATGCCGCCCATCTCCTCCGGCTCACGGTCCAGGTCGATCGCGGCGGCGGCCAGCCCGGCCGCGGTGAGGATGCGCACCTCTTCACCACCCCGGGCGCGGCCGCCGTCGACGGCCAGGCCGTGACGCTACTGACTTCGGCTCGTTAGGGTGATCTTTCTCGAAGGCCCTGATGAGCCGGGAGTGGTGTCTGTATCCCGTGGTGTATGAGGTATGCGGATGGG
>NZ_JBEXGX010000096.1:0-1664 GCF_040607495.1 Streptomyces sp. NPDC005281
AGCCTCGATCCACCGCGTAATGGCCGGGCTGTGGACAGGGAAATGAGAAGAGGTGCCCGCTGACCTGGGATAATGGGAGTTCTCTACGCTTCCATCAGGCCCAACCAGCAAGGCACCTCGTAAGTGAAATCTTCCCACAGCCCGACGGCGGTGTTCGCCGCGTTCGACGAACCGAATCTGATCGCGCATGCCGGGCTGGTCCCGGCGATCCGGCTGGCCGAGCGGTGTGACCTGCCGAGTCTGGTGGCCCAGAAGGTGAGGCTGACCGGCGCGAAGAACGGCGCGGGCACGGCTGCGGACGCGAAGGCCATGTCCGTCGTCGCCGGGATGGTGGCCGGCGCGGACAGTATCGATGACCTGGACGTGCTGCGGCACGGCGGTCTTGCCCGCCTGTTCGGTGGGATACGGGCCCCGTCCACGCTGGGCAGCTTCCTACGCGCCTTCACCTGGGGACATGTCCGCCAACTCCAGTCCGCGACACGGGTGTTCACCTGCAATCTGGCCGCGCACACCGGGCTGGTGCCGAAGACGGACGAGGTGGTCTTCGTGGACATCGACTCCAAGGTCAAGCAGGTCTACGGCCCGGCCAAGCAGGGTGCCTCGTTCGGCTATACGAAGGTCCGCGGCCTGCACTTCCAGATCGTCACCGTCAAGACGGGCACGTGCGCGCCGGTCATCGTCGCCACGAGGCTGCGCAAGGGCTCGGCAGGCTCCGGCAAAGGGGCGGCCAGTCTGCTGCGTGAAGCCCTGGCCACGGTGCGAGCGATGGGGATCACCGCGCAGATCATCGTGCGTGCGGACTCGGCATACTTCTCCCACAAGGTCGTCGACGCCTGCCGCACGGCCGGCGTCCGCTTCTCCCTGGCGGTCGCGGTCAGGAAGACGGTCCGCGAGGCCATCGTGAACATCGCCGAGGACGCCTGGACGCCGATCGAGTACACCGCCGCGGTCTGGGACGACGAGGATGAGTGCTGGGTCTCCGACGCCGAGGTCGCCGAAATCCCCTTCACCGCGTTCACCAGCAAAAGGAAGCAGTTCCACACCACGGCCCGGCTCATCGTGCGGCGCGTGAAACGCCTCAACCCCAAGAGCGTCCCCGAAGGCCAGGCCGAGCTGTTCGGCGTCTGGCGCCACCACGTCATCTTCACCGACAGCCGCTTCGAGCTTGGCCAGGCCGAGCCGATGCACCGCGAACACGCCGTGGTCGAGCAGGTCTTCGCCGACCTGGAAGACTCCGCGCTCGGCCACCTGCCCTCGGGGAAGTTCACCGCGAACGCCGCCTGGCTCACCCTCGCGGCAGCGGCCTACAACCTCACCCGCGCGGCCGGTCATCTCGCCTCCGCCTTCCACGCCAAGGCGCGGACCGGCACCATCCGCCGCCACCTCATCCACGTCCCGGCCCGGATCGCGACCAGGGCGCGGACGATCACCGTGCACCTACCTCAACACTGGCGCTGGGAAGCGGACTTCACCGATCTGTGGACCACCACAGGACAGCGTCTGCGCACCTGACCCAACTGCCCGACGCCCGCCCACGACCAGGAAGAACCTTCGGAGAACCCGCCACCGGGACGGCCACCCGGCAAGTCGTGCTGGCCAAACCCGGAAACATCACCGGACCCCCACCCGAAATCGAAGACCAGAATTCACGCGGTGGATCGAGG
>NZ_JBEXGX010000098.1:0-1544 GCF_040607495.1 Streptomyces sp. NPDC005281
CCTAGCGGTGGTTTGTTAGGCCGGGGAGTAGAGATCAAGTGGGTGGCCTGCGCCGACGGCGTTGATCAGGGCTTGGAGTTCGGGTGGCGGGGGTGCGTTCGTCCAGGCTCGCCAGCAACGTTGGAGGGTGGTCCAGGGGTCGAGCCAGGCCCGGACGGCGCGGATCGCCTTGGGCCAGCTGGCCGGATGGGGCTGGTGGGTTCCGCTTGGGCCCCCTCTCAGCCGGTCCCGCTGTCGGCGTGGCAGTCGGCGGGACCGCTGGGACGACGACGGGCTCACGGTCTGGGGGTCGGGCGAACCAGGTGTCCCAGCAGAACGAGAACGCGCAGGTGACCAGGGTCTGGTGGCGGCGGATTGCGATGTCGGAACGGACCTGGAAGTCGGCCCACCCGAGTTCGTCCTTGACCTGCTTGTAGCTCTGCTCGATCCAGTGTCGGATGCCGTAGACCCGTACGACTTCGTGCAGGTCGGCGGCGGGTTCGGGGCTGTCGGCCTCGCGGGGGCCGCCGGGACGGGGCAGGTCGGTGGCCAGGTACCAGGTGGCCTGCACGGGCAGTGTGTCCGGGTCCGCTGTGGCCACGACCAGGCGGACGTTTCCGTCGGGTCCCCACCAGCCGAGGTGGGCGTCGGCGGCCCACCAGGTCTCGGTGTGCCCGTCGCGGAAGGTCCGCTCTACGGCGGTCCAGTCGCCTGGGTGCTCGGGGTCCGTCCAGGTCAGGGCACCGGCGGCGTCGGCGGGGGTGTAGGCGTCCTTGCCGTAGGACCAGGTGCCGTGGCTCGGCTTGAGGGCCATGACGAACGGCAGTCCCGCCGCGGCGAGTTGTCTACGGAAGCCGTCCTGGTCGCCGTAGGCGCAGTCGGCGGCCACGGCTCGGAAGGCCGCTCCGGCGGCCTTGGCTGTGCGGGCCAGTTCGGCGGCGATCTGCAGTTTCGTGCGAAATCCGGGATCGCTCTTGCCCTTGGGGAAGTGATGGGCGGGGCTGTAGGGCACGGCGTGCAGCGGGTAGTAGAGGTTCTCGTCGGCCCAGCAGGTGGTCACAGTGACGATGCCATTGTCGGTCTTGCCCAGCCGGCCCAGCCACTGCCGGCCGATGTGCGCGGTCGCTTTTCCGTCCTTGCGGTCTCCCGAGTCGTCGATCACCAGCACCCCGCCAGGGTGCGGCGTGGTCGCGGGATCGGCCAGCAGCAGTGCCACCCTGCGGGCGTTGACCTGCTCGTGGTCCCACGTCGACTCGGACAGGAAGAACTGCAGCCGCTGCACCGAAGCATGTTGGGCACCTACGATGGGTTCGGTGCCGGCCAGGCAGGTCAGCGTCTTGTTGCGGTCTCGCGGCAGCAGCAGCCCCGCGAGGTACTCGCGGAACCCGCGGCGCTGTGCCAGCGTGGAGAACAGGTCATCGAAGCGTGCGGCGTAGGCTTCCAGCGGGCCCGGAGCGGGCGGACACGGCACACGGCGGGTCATCACAGCTCCCAGGCGGCGAGGCAACGTTCCTCTGCTACCGGCCTACTACCGCCCTGACCCGCTGTCAACAAACCACCGCTAG
>NZ_JBEXGX010000099.1:0-1508 GCF_040607495.1 Streptomyces sp. NPDC005281
TGGATTTCGTCCCCGCCGGGGCTGCCATACCGCTTTGCGGGAGGTGGACCACACCTGGACCGGGACGTCCTGGTTCATCGAAGGGGACATCGCCGACTGCTTCGGCAGCCTGGACCACGAGGTCCTGCTGTCGATCCTCAGCGAGAAGATCCATGACCAGCGGTTCCTACGGCTGGTGCGCAACATGCTCAAGGCCGGATACCTGGAGGACTGGAGATGGGGCGCCACGCTCTCCGGAGCACCGCAAGGCGGAGTGGCCTCCCCAATCCTGTCCAACATCTACCTGCACAAGCTGGATGAGTTCGTCGAGACAGTTCTAATTCCGGAGTACACCCGAGGGAAGCGCCGGGCCCGCAACCCGGCATATCTGGAGTTTCAGAATCTGCTGGCGAAAGCACGCCGGCGCGGCGACCGGGTCCAGGCCCGTGCGCTGCGTCAGCAAATGGTCAGCCTGCCGAGTGCGGATCCCCGCGATCCGGGATACCGCAGGCTGCGCTATATACGCTACGCGGATGATCACCTCCTCGGTTTCACCGGACCGAAAGCCGAGGCCGAGCAGATCAAACAACGCCTGGCCCAGTTCCTACGTGACGAACTCAGGCTGGAACTGTCCCGGGACAAAACGCTGATCACTCACGCCCGCACCCGGGCAGCGAGGTTTCTCGGTTACGAGATCACGACCCAGCACAACGACACGAAGAAGACTGGCCGTTACCGCCGAATCAACGGCCAGATAGCACTCCGTGTCCCACAGGACGTGATCAAAGCCAAGTGCGCCCCCTATATGGATCGCGGAAAACCCGCGAAGACGACGGCCCTGACCAATAGCAGCGATCATGCGATCGTGGCAACCTACGGAACCGTATATCGGGGTGTCGTCCAGTACTACCTGCTTGCCGGGGATGTCTTCCGGCTGCACCGGCTGCAATGGGTCATGGAGACTTCTATGCTCAAGACTCTTGCGGCCAAGCATCGCTCGTCAGTGTCGAAGATGGCCGCCAAACACAGGGCCAGAATCGACACGTCCAACGGGCCCCGAATCTGCTTCGAGGCCCGTATCGAGCGGAAGAACAGGAAACCGCTGGTGGCACGATTCGGTGGGATTTCCCTCCAACGGCAGCGGGCGGCGGAACTCGCCGATCGTGAGCCGGTGCGGGTGGACTATCCGCAGAAGGAACTCATCGCGAGGCTCCTTGCGGATACCTGCGAGATCTGCGGAAGCAAGGGCAACGTGCAAGTGCACCACGCCCGCGCTCTCGCCGATCTCGCACATGCCGGATGGCAACCTTCCGATTGGGCGCGCGTCATGCTTCACCGACGGCGCAAAACCGTCGTGGCCTGCGACACCTGCCACGACCGTATCCATGCGGAACGGCCAGCCAGACCATTCACGCAGTAGTCACTGGAGAGCCGGATGACCGGGAAACCGTCATGTCCGGTTCGGCGGGAGGCCGCGCGGAACAGGACTCGCCCTCATGGTGAGCACCTCGCCGCGCGGCCGACCCAAC
>NZ_JBEXGX010000100.1:0-1467 GCF_040607495.1 Streptomyces sp. NPDC005281
GTACTACAGCCGTGGCTCGTGTCCGTGTCCGGTGTCCGTGTGATGCGTTGTCCTGTCCGTGAGTACGGAGCGGGCTGTGCAGGTCTGGGCGGGCTGGTTCGATGACTTCTTCGCCTCTTTGGCGGGGGTCTTCGGTCGGGTCGAGCCGCGCCGGATGGCGATGGCCTATGTGAAGGCGTTGATCGCGCCGGTCGAACGGAAGAACGGGTGGCAGATCGCCGAGCATGTCGGGCACCCGAGTCCGGACCGGGTCCAGTGGTTCCTGGCCCGCTCGGCCTGGTGCGCGGATCAACTCCGTGACGCCCTGCGGTCGTTCGTCGTCCAGTTCCTTGCCCGGCCGGACGGGGTGCTGGTACTGGATGAGACGGCGTTCTTGAAGAAGGGCCGGATGTCGGCCGGGGTGGCCCCGCAGTACGCCGGGATCACCGGCCAGATCGAGAACTGCCAGGTCGCGGTGTTCTGCGCGTACGCCACCGACACCGGACGCGCGCTGATCGACCGCGAGTTGTACCTGCCCGCCGCCTGGTGCACCGACGCGGACCGCTGCCGCACCCAGCACATTCCCCGAGCACGCGCCAAGGCGGTGGTGACCAAACCGGAACTGGGCCGGCGCATGGTCGAGCGGTGCCGCCGGGCCAAAGTGCCCTTCGGCTGGGTGGCCGCCGACAGCGCCTACGGCCAGGACCGCAAGCTCCGTGCCGCACTGGAACGCCGCCGCATCCCCTATGTCATGGCCGTCCCGGTGGACGAGACGGTGTCCACCCCCGGCACCGGGCCTCTGCGCGTGGACAAGCTGGCCGCCCGTATCCCGCTGGTCTTTGAACGCCGCTCCTGCGGCGCTGGAGCCAAGGGCCTGCGCTCCTACGACTGGGCACTGGCCGACGTCAGCTGGCCCGGCGGCGCCGAAGGCGGCCCCCGACGCGGTCATGTCCACCTGCTGCTGGTCAGGCGCTCGATCTCCGACCCCGGCCAGGTCGCCTACTTCGCCGTGCACACCAAAGCCGCCACCCCGATCGGCGAGATCGTCCGCGTGATGGGGCTGCGCTGGGGAATCGAGGACTGCTTCGAGACCGCGAAGTCCGACTGCGGCCTGGACCACTACGAGGTCCGCACCTGGGACGCCTGGCACCGCCACATCACCCTTTCCATGGCCGCCCTCGCCTTCCTCACGATCACTGACACCCGCAGCCGCCACCTCCAGGAGCCCGACGAACACAACCCGTTGCCCGCACCGGCCGACCCGGCCCCAGCGCCCGAAAAGGGGGCCCGTCGGGACGCGTTGAAAAGCTGATCCGCTACACCGCCGAAGAGATCCGCCGCCTGCTCAACCGGCTCGTCTGGGCCACCACCACACCACCGGCGGTCGTGATCATCCAGTCACTCTGGCGGCGAGCCCACCAAGCACGCGCACAACGCTGCCACTACGCCACCCGCGACAAGCGAGATCGCGAGCCACGGCTGTAGTAC
>NZ_JBEXGX010000101.1:0-1462 GCF_040607495.1 Streptomyces sp. NPDC005281
CAATGCCGTTGTTTTAGGCCTCGGGCGTAGGTTCCTGGGTAGTGGTCCCAGGGGGTGGTCGGGTGTCTGGGCGCGTGTCTGAGTTATCGGGTCTGGGGCTGTTGACCTGGGTGTATCCGCCAGGGTTGGTGGATCGGGTGGTCGCGGCTTGCGGGTGCGCGGAGCAACGCAAACGGCTGCTTCCCGCGAGGCTGGTGGTGTATTTCGTGCTGGGGCTGGCGCTGTTTTCTCCGGCTCCGTATCTGGAAGTGATGCGGCACCTGGTGGAGGGTCTGCGGGGCCAGGGGCTGCTGAGTGGCTGGCATGTGCCGGCGAAGTCCTCGCTGTTCCGGGCCCGGCAGCGGCTGGGCTGCGAGCCGCTGCGGGTGCTGTTCGCCACCACCGCCAAGCCGATGGCCACCGAGGCGACGCCCGGTGCGTTCTGGCGGGGACTGCGGCTGCTGGCGGTGGACGGGACCTGCTGGGACGTCGCGGACAGCGAAGCCAACGAGGCCGCCTTCGGGCGCCCGGGCAACGGCCGTGGGCCGGACAAGAGCGCGTTCCCGCAGGTGCGGATGGCTGCTTTGGTGGAGGTGGGCAGTCATGCGGTGCTGGACGCGGAACTGGCCGGCTGCCGCACCGGGGAAGTCACCCTGGTCGGCCGCCTGCCCCGTTCGGTCGGTCCGGGCCAGCTCGTCCTGGCCGACCGCGAGTTCCTCGGTGTCCCGTTGTGGCAGGCCTTCACCGCCACCGGCGCCGATCTGCTGTGGCGGGTGCCCGCCAACCGCGTCCTGCCGGTGAACAAGCAGTTCCGGGACGGGTCATGGCTTTCACAGATCCGGGCAAGCAGCGGCCCTGCCCGCCGTGAACCGGTCACCGTGCGGGTCCTGTCCTACCAGCTCAAGGGCCAGGTGGGTGCGGGCGCTGCTGACGGCTACCGCCTGGTCACCACCCTGCTGGACGCCCGACAGTATCCGGCCCGGCAGTTGGCCGCGCTCTACCGCGAACGCTGGGAGATCGAGTCCGTCTTCGCCGAGATCAAAACCCACCAGCGCGGCGCACGTGTCGTCCTCAGCAGCAAAACCCCCGATGGTGTCCGCCAGCAGATCTGGGCACACCTGCTGGTCCACCACGCCCTGCGCGAACTCATGCTGAGAACGGCCGCCACCCGTGGCCTGGACCCCGACCGGGTCTCCTTCACCGAAACCCTGCGCTCTGCCCGGCGCAGTGTGACCGTCACGCCGGGCAGCTTTTCCCCCTGACCTCCTGGTCAGAGCCCTGGTGACGCTCCAGCAGGACCTCCTGGAACGACTCCTGCCCGCCAGACGGCTCCGCAGCCAGCCCCGAGTCGTCAAACGCAAGATGTCCAACTACCGGCTCAAACGGGCTGAACACCACGCCTGGCCCCAGGCCACCCGCACCGGCACCGCAGCCATCCTCATCACAAGACCCCAACCCACAGACCCGTAATGCAACGGCATTG
>NZ_JBEXGX010000102.1:0-1448 GCF_040607495.1 Streptomyces sp. NPDC005281
AGTAGGGCTTGGTCAGGTTCGTAGTGGCGTGGGTATGTTGCGGTGGCAGGTGGGGCAGGCGCCGGTCCAGGCAGCGAGCAGTGTCTGCAAGTCGCGGACGACCTGGTAGAGGCTCAGACCAGCGCTGTGTCTTTTGGGTCTCGCGTCAGTCGTTGCAGGGTGCAGAAGGCGTGGGCTGCGGAGACGAGAGTGACGTGGTGGTGCCAGCCGCCCCAGGTGCGGCCTTCGAAGTGGGCCAGTCCCAGGGCCTGTTTCATCTCTCGGTAGTCGTGTTCGATGCGCCAGCGGAGTTTGGCCAGCCGCACCAAAGTCGCCAGGGGCATCCCGGAGGGCAGGTTCGACAGCCAGAACTGCACCGGTTCGCTCTCGCCGGCCGGCCACTCGGCCAACAGCCACCGCTCGGGCAGCTCCGGACCATCGGCAACCTTGCGGATGCCGCGTCCGGCCGGGCGGACCCTGAGAGCGACGAACCGCGAGTACATGCGTTTGAAGCCATTACGGCCCTTGCCCGGCCGGGATCCTTCCCGCCAGGACACCGGCCGTGCGGCCGCCTTCCCCGCCGCGACGACCAAGTTCTTCATCGTCTGCGCCGGCTCGGGATACTGCACTTTCGGTGGTCGGCCGGTGCCCGCATAAGCCGGCCGGACGGGCCGGGCGCCGGCCGGATGCGCGGTGTGCCGGCCGGAGACACCGACCGCATAGGGCAGGTCTCGTTCCTCCAGGCCGAGGCGGAAGGCAGCGGCATCGCCATAGCCTGCGTCCGCGACCACCAGGGGGACATCGATGCCCCACGACCGTGTCTCGTCGATCATGTCCAGGGCCAACTGCCACTTCTCCACATGCCCCACCTGGGCAGGAATGCCGCAGCGGGTGCGGCGGGCGACCTTGTCCCCATCCGCCTCCGCGGAGGCGGGGTCCCACGAAGCCGGCAGGAACAGCCGCCAGTTCACCGCGGCCGAGGCATGATCGCGGGCCAGATGCAGCGAGACGCCCACCTGGCAGTTGGTGACCTTGCCCGCGGTGCCGGTGTACTGCCGCGACACACCCGCCGAGGCGTCCCCGTCCTTGAGGAAGCCGGTGTCGTCGATGATCAGCGCTTCCGGGCCGATCGCCTCGTGCATCCTCCAGGCCAGCCGGGCCCGTACATGCGCCGGATCCCACGGACTGGAAGTGATGAAGTGCGCCAGCGCCTGCCGGTTGCCGTCCTCGCCCAGACGGGCCGCCATAGGCTCCACCGACTTGCGTCTGCCGTCCAGCAGCAGCCCGCGCACATACACCTGCCCCCAGCGCCGCTGATCCGCACGGAAGAACCCGTCGAACAACCCCGCCGCGAACGCCTCCAAGTCCTCCCGGACTTCGGCCATCTCCTCAGGTGTCACACCAGGTCAACGACACCCACGAGCAAGCAGACACGCCACTCACGAGTGAAGATGACCAAGCCCTACTAG
>NZ_JBEXGX010000103.1:0-1348 GCF_040607495.1 Streptomyces sp. NPDC005281
GGGAAACCGTCATGTCCGGTTCGGCGGGAGGCCGCGCGGAACAGGACTCGCCCTCATGGTGAGCACCTCGCCGCGCGGCCGACCCAACCGCCTGGCTGCGCGGCTTTCGACGACTGCGGATCCGTTGGGAGCGACGCGACGACATCCACGAGGCCTTCCTCGGCCTCGCCACCTGCCTGATCACCCACCGGCACGTTCAGCGTCTTTGTTGGGATCTCATAGGCCACTGTGAGAGCTACGAGCCTTGCACTGCCTGCCAGTCGGGGAGGGCATCCCTCCAAGGGTGCTTCGGCGGCAAGCCGACGCGCGGGTCGTCCGCCCACGCTCTCCAGGCTTGCGGCAGCCGAATCGGGCACTGCAACGTCGGCTGCTCCAGCAGGTCCCACGCGTCCCGGTAGCCCTCCCATGTCGGCGCGTACACGCGGGCCTGATCGAAGCCGGTGTTCCTCTTGCCGGGCGGGACACCCGGCTCGGTCAGCCAGGCCTGGTGCTCCATCCACGCCGCAGCCCACACATGGTCGCGCGGGATGACGTACGACGCCGGTGCCTGCCCAGGCATCGGGCGCAGAGCGACGAACACGAACCACTCGCGGTCGCTTAGGGACGGCAGTTGCGTCTTGGTTCCGCAGCGCCAGTTCGGCCGCGGCATAGGGCTGGCCGTCTTGACCTGTACCTCGATCATGCGCCGGGTGCCATCGGCGCGGACGGCGAGAATATCGGTGCGCTCCAGCCCGTCGCGGGTGAGCGCGGCACCCCATCCGGCGCTGGCGAGCACCGAGCAGACCCAGTGCTCGCCGGCGCTCTTGGTCATCTTCGTGTCCACGACAGAGAGTGTGCACGCTGGCCACCCTGCTTCGCGAGCAGTCCGAGCTGGCGTCGGTCCTCGCTCACTTCACCAGCGTCAGGCCGGACGTCTTGTCGGCTGCGGTCATCCCTGTCGGATCAGGTCGCGCCAAGTTGTATGGGCTGAGGGGTGCGTGGGGCATCTACATCAAACTCGGCGCTGACTTCCCAGGGCCAGGTGTTCCGCCTCGGCAGTGACGACCGCCCCTCGCTGGTCGGCCGTCACCGGCATGGAGGATTGAACCCGATTTGCGGCACGTAGCGTTTCCAGTCAGATTCGAGGAGGGCGTCGGGACCAGTGAAGCGGCAGACGTCGTCCGAGGCTTGAGAGACGCTGGTCTCCCACAGGCGAGCGGTGTCGTCGCTCGCGCCGCTCGCGAGCAGTGATTTTGCCCCGAAAGCAACGGCGTTACTGACTTCGGCTCGTTAGGGTGATCTTTCTCGAAGGCCCTGATGAGCCGGGAGTGGTGTCTGTATCCCGTGGTGTATGAGGTATGCGGATGGG
>NZ_JBEXGX010000104.1:0-1322 GCF_040607495.1 Streptomyces sp. NPDC005281
TGAAGTTCCCCCCGCGAACTGGACAGCGGGTGTTTACGCTGCCGGGACGAGGTTCTGCCTGAGCAAGGATCTCGTTTCGAGCGGGGTGACGTACCCGTAGTCGGGGTGCCGACGGAGCCGGCTGCGGTTGTACTCGACCTCGACGTAGCGGAAAACGTCGGCCCGGGCGGCCTCGCGGGTCTCCCACACGGTCGTCCCGATCTCCGCTTTCAGGATGGCGAACCAGCTTTCCGCGGCGGCATTATCGTAACAAGAGCCGACGCGCCCCATTGACTGCCTCATGCGCAACTTGCTTATTTCGCTGCGGAAATCGTCACTCGTGTACTCGCTGCCGCGATCCGTATGCATGACGCAACCCTGCTCCAGGCCGCCACGCCCGGCCGCCATCCGCAAGGCGGCGACCGGCAGCTCGGCGCGGTGGTGGTCGGCCATCGCCCAGCCGACCACCTCCCGCGTCGCGAGATCGATACAGGTCGCCAGATACAACTTCCCTTCCAGCGTGCTGAGTTCAGTCATGTCGCCGACGAGCCGCATCCCGGGCCGGGGCGCGGTGAAGTCCCGTCCGATCAGGTCGAGCGCGAACACCGCCCGCTTCGCCTGCCGGGTCAGGCCCCGCCGTCGGCGGCGGGTGATCCCGACGATCCGGTGCTTGCGCATCAGCCGCTCGATCTTCTTGGAGTTCACCACCCGCCCGGCCCGCCGCAGGGCAGCGTGAATCCGCGGAGCCCCGTAGGCACCGCGAGATCCGGCGTGAAGCACCCGGATCTCGCCCACCAGCACCTCCTCGGCCCGCTCCCGCACCGTCCGGGCCGGCCGTGACGCCCTGTGCGCGTAGTAGGTGGAGCGGGGCACTCCCAGCACACGGCACAGAAACGCAACGCTGTGACCTGCAGGATTACCCTCCGATGCCTTCTCCGCCTCGATGAAACGACACCGTGCCACGGTGTCTACCTCATCTTGTCCTGAGCGAAGAAGGCGGTCGCTTTTCCCAGAACCTCGATCGTGGCCTCCTGCTCGCGAACCTTCCGCCGCAGCCGGACCAACTCCTCACGCTCCGCAGTGGTCAAAGCCCCGGCGGGTCCCTCGCCGCGGTCGACCTTCGCCTGCTTCACCCACCCGCGCAGCCCTTCCGGACTCACGCCCAGATCCCTCGCGACCTCGGTGACCGTCTTCTCCGAGGACAACGCCAAGGCGACCGCGTCCCGCTTGAACTCGGCCGTGTACCGCTTACTCATGTTGCTCTTGCTACTCACTCCTGTGACTGCTTCCTCCGGGACCATCCGTCCCAGTATCAACCTGTCCGGCCGACAGGGGGAACCTCA
>NZ_JBEXGX010000105.1:0-1301 GCF_040607495.1 Streptomyces sp. NPDC005281
CTTGACCTGGGGAAACGTCGAGCGGTGGGAGTGTAGCGGGCAGGATGCCGTCACGGACGGCTTCTGCCCGCATGCCCCTCGAAGGAGTGCCCACGACAGCAAGGTCGACCCGGGCCCTGGGAAGCCTCGAGTTGTGATCACCGAACAGGCAACCGAAACCTGGGACCGGGACCTGGACCACCTCTTCACCACCATCGGGCACCACTTCGGCCGCGTCGAACCACGCCGCCGCATGCGGGACTACGTGCGTGCACTGCTCGCCCCGGTGGCCCGCAAGAACAGCTGGCAACTTGCCGAACACGCCGGCCACGCCACCCCCGACGGACTGCAGCACCTACTCTCCCGAGCCCGCTGGAACCCCGACGACATCCGCGACGACCTGCAGACCTACGTCGCCGAACATCTCGGCCGCCCCGACGGGGTGCTGATCATCGACGACACCGGGTTCCTGAAGAAGGGCACTACCTCCGCCGGAGTTCAAAGGCAGTACTCCGGCACCGCGGGCCGCACCGAGAACTGCCAGATCGGCGTCTTCGCCGCCTACACCAGCACAGCCGGCCGCGCCCTGGTGGACCGCGAGCTCTACCTGCCCAAGTCCTGGACCGACGACCGCGACCGCTGCCGCGCGGCCAAGGTCCCCGATCAGAGGGAGTTCGCCACCAAGAACACCCTCGCGGCGACAATCGTTCACAGAGCTCTGGCCTCGCCGCTGCCGATCGCCTGGGTCACGGCGGACGCCGCTTATGGACAGGACAACCGCTTCCGCCGGATGCTGGAAAAATCCGGCGCCGGCTATGTCCTGGCCGTCCCCAAGTCCCAGTTCTCCCTGGCCGGCCCACGCATCGACAGGGCCTTCGAGCAGGCCCCCGACCAGGCATGGGAACGCCGTTCCTGCGGCGCGGGCGCGAAGGGGCAGCGCGAGTACGACTGGGCGGCTGTCCAGTTGCGCCCGGTGGCCGAGTACGACCACCAGGACGGCGTGTTGATCCGTCGGCGGTGGGCGCTGGCACGGCGCAGCCTGAGCCGGCCGGACGAGATCGCCTACTACCTCGGATACGCACCGCTGGATGTCGGAGTGGACGAACTGGTACGGGTCGCCGGCGCCCGGTGGGCGATCGAGGAGTGTTTCCAGGCGGCGAAGAACGAATGCGGCCTGGACGAGTACGAAGTCCGCCGCTACGTCGGCTGGTACCGACACATCACCCTGGCCATGCTCGCCCACACCTTCCTCGCAGCGACGAGCGCGCGAGCAGCAGAAAAGGGGGATCCGCCGGTGAGGATGCCGTGGTCATCGAGCTCAC
>NZ_JBEXGX010000106.1:0-1222 GCF_040607495.1 Streptomyces sp. NPDC005281
CTAGTGCTGGATTCCTCTTTGGCTGGGTATATGTCCTGGTGGCGGGGTAGTTGAGGGTGCTCGGGGGCGGGTGCTGGGCGATGGTTTTATGGGCACGACCGGAACATGACGAGGATGAGCGGGCTGTCGTCCGTCGGCTGGCGCGGGCGCGGAAGGCGCCGCGGGATGTGGTGATGCGGGCCCGGATGATCGAGCTGAGCTGGTCAGGACTGCGAGTGCCGGCGATCGCTGTGGAGCTGGGCTGCGGTCAGAAGACGGTCCGCTGCTGGCTGCACCGCTTCAACGGCGCCGGCCTACAGGGGCTGGAGGACATGGGCGGCCAGGGCCGCAAGCGGCGGATCACCGAGCAGGAGCGGTCCCGGATTATTTCCCTGGTCAAGACCGTGCCTCCGGGGCGGCTGCGGTGGGAGCCGGTCGGGGAACTGTGGGCCTTCGACGAGTCGGGACCCGCCGAGTGGACGCTGGACTCTCTGGCCGCGGCAGCACAGGTCGAAGGGATCGAGGTGGGCCGCTCGCAGGTGCGCCGCATCTTGCTCGCCGAGGGGGTGCGGTGGCGTCGCACCCGGTCATGGATGCGGTCGAAGGACCCGGACTTCGTCCCAAAAGGACAAGGATCATCGGCCTCTACACCAAGCCGCCCGACGACGTGACGGTGATCTGCGCCGACGAGCTGGGGCCCGTGATCCCCCGAACATTCCCGCCCGCACCCGCCTGGTCGCCCGACGGGCACCGGATCAAGGCGGAGCTCGACTACAGCCGCGGACCGGAGAAGACCTGGGTCTACGGCGGCCTGCGGCCGGCCGACGGCCAGGCCCTCACCATGACCGCGTCCTCACGCAACAGCGTCTTCTACCAGCAGTTCCTGCAGCAGGTCGAGGACGCCAACCCGACCGGTCAAATCTGGATCGTCACCGACAACCTGTCCAGCCACAACAGCCTGTCCACCCGGATCTGGCTCGAGGACCACCCCCGCATCCACCACGCGTTCATCCCCGTCGGCGCATGCTGGCTCAACCTCCAGGAAGGCTGGTGGCGGATCTTCCGCAAGGCCGCTCTCGCGGGCCGCTCATTCGCCAACCCCGACGACATCGCATACGCCACCACCCTCGCGACCAGCCAACTCAACTCCCACGCGAAGCCATGGATCTGGGGCAGACCGGCACCCCCAACCCGACGACTGCGACGCCGATATGTGTACCGAGTTTGAGGAATCCAGCACTAG
>NZ_JBEXGX010000107.1:0-1174 GCF_040607495.1 Streptomyces sp. NPDC005281
GAAACCGTCATGTCCGGTTCGGCGGGAGGCCGCGCGGAACAGGACTCGCCCTCATGGTGAGCACCTCGCCGCGCGGCCGACCCAACCTCCTGGCTCCGGATGCCGACGCCTCCACCGCCGCTACGAACGCAAGCCCGAACACTTCCTCGCCTTCACCGCCATCGCGGCAACCCTCATATGCCACCGCCGCATCGCCAAATGAAATGGCGTCTAAGACCGTGTCCTATGTGGGGCTGGGTCGTTGGGCTTGGTTATGGGGCGGGGTACGTGGAGTTGGATTGTTCCGGACGGGCTGTGGGAGATCGCGGAGCCGCTGATCCCGCCGTCGAGGGTGCGGCCGCAGGGCGGCGGGACACAGGACACGCCTGATGAGCCGCTGTTCGCGGCGATCATCTATGTGCTGGTCAGCGGATGCGCCTGGCGGGCTCTGCCGCCGTGCTTCGGGATATCGAAGTCGACCGCGCACCGCCGGTTCCTGATCTGGTCGCGGGCGGGAGTGTGGGGCCGGCTGCACGAGGAGATCCTGCACCGCCTGGACGATGTCGGCCTGCTCGACCTCTCCCGGGCCGTCCTCGACTCCGCGCACGTCAGGGCGAAAAAGGGGGCGAACTCACAGGTCCGAGTCCCGTGGACCGGGGCAAGCCGGGTTCCAAGATGCACGTCCTGTCGGACGCGAACGGACTGCCTCTCCTCGTCGGTGTCTCCGCGGCGAACACCCACGACAGCCTCGCGCTGAAGCCCATGATCACGGGTCTCCAAACGAAACACGACCCTCATCGCGGCCGCTATTTCAAGCCTCGACGTCTCCATGCCGACAAGGCCTACGACGTCCCTCACCTGCGGAAATGGTTATGGGGCAAGCACATCGGCGTGCGCATCGCCCGCAAGGGTGTCGAGTCCAGCGAGCGGTTGGGGCGCCGACGATGGATCATCGAACGGACCATGTCCTGGCTGACCGGCTACCGCAGACTCAACCACCGCTACGAACGCCATCCCCGTAACTACCTGGCCTTTCTCGGCCTCGCCGCAGCCCTCTGCTGCTATAAGCGACTCATCCGCCTCACCACATAGGACACGGTCTAAGCCCAATGCCGTTGTTTTAGGCCTCGGGCGTAGGTTCCTGGGTAGTGGTCCCAGGGGGTGGTCGGGTGTCTGGGCGCGTGTCTGAGTTATC
>NZ_JBEXGX010000108.1:0-1151 GCF_040607495.1 Streptomyces sp. NPDC005281
GTGGTCAACCAGGCCGACGCCAGGAACTCGCGCGCTACGACCTGAGCGAGGACGCCTCGACCAAGACCGCGATGATCTTCGGCGAGCTATACCGCAGTGGCGCGGAGTGGAAGTTCCGCGCCATCGGCCAGGGCTACGCCTCGGGCCTGCGCGGCATCGCGCAGGCCTTCGGCGTCAACATCTGAGCCGACCGCTCTCCCGCGTCCGGCGCCGGACGCGCTCACCACCACCGGAGCCGACTTCGACCTCGACGCCAGCGCCCTGCTGTGCGCGAGCGGGCGGGTGCTCGGCGACGAGTACTTCGTCTTCTACAACAACCTCAAGAGCCCAGAGGGCTCGGTCGAGCACACCGGTGACAACTTGACCGGTGAGGGCGAGGGTGACGACGAGTCGCTCATCGTCGACCTGACGAAGGTGCCCGCCGCCTGCGACAAGATCGTCTTCCCGGTCTCGATCCACGACGCGGACGTACGGGGCCAGACGTTCGGCGAGGTCAGCAACGCCTTCATCCGTGTGGTCAACCAGGCCGACGGCCAGGAGTTGGCCCGCTACGACCTGAGCGAGGACGCTTCGACGGAGACGGCGATGATCTTCGGCGAGCTATACCGCAACGGTGGCGAATGGAAGTTCCGGGCGGTCGGCCAGGGGTACGCATCGGGGCTGCGAGGTATCGCCCTAGACTTTCGCATCAACCGGACCAACTACCTTTTCAGGAGGAGCGGTTCGTGCGAACGGGCCCTCTCGGCCCAGCCGGCAAGCATTCGGCCGAGAGAGCCCGACTGGAACCACCCGTATCCATCGAGTCGGACAGAAGGGTTCCCGTGAGTGAGTCTAGGGAAGACAGCGAGCCAGTGCTCCACCAGACCCCTAGGAAGTGGTTGCACGTTTTGGCCAGCGGTGCTCGCGAACTTGGCGACGGCGCTCTGCGCGGGATCGGATATGCCGCCGGGACTACTGCCTTTGGCCTGGTGGTCGTCTGGTGGCAAAGCCACCACTGATCACTGATCTTGGAGTGTGACCGCCGAACCGGATCACGGACCCAGGTCTCATCACGAGTCCTGGCCCGACGGCTATTGAGATAGCGTCATTCGACCCTGACTCGCATGACCAGGAGCCATGTCGTGGAGCCCTGCTGCGGGTCAGGGGCGGGC
>NZ_JBEXGX010000109.1:0-1118 GCF_040607495.1 Streptomyces sp. NPDC005281
GACCCGATAACTCAGACACGCGCCCAGACACCCGACCACCCCCTGGGACCACTACCCAGGAACCTACGCCCGAGGCCTAAAACAACGGCATTGCGCCTAGGACCTGTCCGGCGAGGGGATGCCTTCACGTCTCGGTGCGGCGGAACCTACGGTTTGTGGGTTACCCAGAGCAGTTCCGCGGGCCAGCGGTGCGCCCAGTCGGGCGGGTCGGTTTCGTTGTAGCCGTTGGGTGTTCCGAGTTCGGGCCGCGGCTCGATGAGGTCGTCGATGACGAGACCCGCGCCGCGCAGGACCTGGACCCAGCCGCCGTAGGTGAGCTGATAGCTGGTCGCGCCGTCGTCCGCACCGTCGTCTTCGGCGATGGTGTTCAACCCGAAGTAGTCCTGCTGCAACGTCGTGGTCACGCGGCCGGCGGCTTCGTCGTAGCAAGCTTCGAACCATGGGCTGGCGACGTTGAACACCAGGCGCCCGCCTCGGCGCAAGACGCGTGCGGCCTGCGGGACGGCCAGGTGCGGGGGCGCCCAGCTGAGCCCACCGAAGTCGCAGAACACCAGGTCGAAGCTGTCGGCGGCGAAGGGGAGTTGTTCGGCGGCGCCTTGCACCAGCGGGTAGCGGGCCGCTCCCATCGCGCGAGCCGCTGCGGTGAGTTGGGCTTCGGACAGGTCGAGCCCGACCACGGTGGCGCCTTCGGCGGCGAGCGCCCTGGACCACTGGCCGCCGCCGCAGCCGAGTTCGAGGACGCGCTTGCCGGTGACGTCGCCCAGGGCGTGCAGGTGCGCGTCGGGGATGGAGTACATGCCCCACAGCCGGGGTGTGGCACCGATTTGAGGGTCGTGCTTGTGCTGGTAGGCGCTGCTGATCCGGTTCCAGAGCCGCCGGTTGGCGGGGATGCTGTCCACGTGCCGACTCCAGCACTGCTTGCCGGAGGCGGTCAACACGATTAGGGCACCGGCCGCCCCTTGGTCCGGCCCTGGCTCGGCCCATGATCCGCCGGACGACCCTAGTGCCGCCTCAGGCACGGCACTAGGCGGTGTCTTCAATTGATCTTGGATGGTGGATCATGGTCGGGTGATACGTCGCCATGAACTGTCCGATGTCGAGTGGGAGTTCGTCCGGCC
>NZ_JBEXGX010000110.1:0-1108 GCF_040607495.1 Streptomyces sp. NPDC005281
GGGTGTGTGACTCCGGACGAGATTGCTGTGGTGCGTGGTGAGTTGGAGGCGTTCGGGGCGGAGGTGTTCGAACCGTTCGCGCGTAAGGATCAGCGCCGGTGGGGGCAGGTCTATCTGCGGGGACTGCTGACCGACGGGCAGCGCAAATCGGTCGAGCCGATGGCCGCCCGGCTCGGGGAGGACGGAAACCGGCAGGCACTGGCCAACTTCATCACCACCAGCCCCTGGGATCCGGCCCACATCCGGGCCCAGCTCGCCTGGCGGATGGAAGAGGCGATCGGACCGGACGCCCTCATCTTCGACGACACCGGGTTCCTCAAGGACGGAACCGCATCGGCGTGTGTGTCGCGGCAGTACACCGGCACCGCGGGCAAGGTCACCAACTGCCAGGTCGGTGTCTCGCTGCACCTCGCGTCCGACCACGCTTCCACGGCCGTCAACTGGCGACTGTTTCTGCCGCAGACCTGGGATCCCGCCTCGGCGAAAGCCGATGCGGACAAGGTCGCCCGACGCACAGCCTGCGGCATCCCCGAGGACGTCGGGCATGTGGAGAAGTGGCAGCTGGCCCTGGACATGCTCGATGAGACCCGCTCCTGGGGACTGGAGGTGCCGCTGGCCGTCGCGGATGCCGGATACGGTGATGCCGCCGCGTTCCGGCACGGACTGCAGGAACGCGGCCTGAACTACGTGGTGGGGATTTCCACCACGCTGTCGGCCCAGCCCGCTGACGCGGCGTTGGTGACCGAGCCGTACTCGGGGTCCGGACGCCCGCCGGTGGCGAAGTATCCCGACCGGCCGCGGTCGGTGAAGGAGCTGGTCATCGCGGCGGGGCGGAAGGCGGCCATGCCGGTGCAGTGGCGCCAGGGCTCCCGGCCCGGCACCGGCCGCTCGGGCGTGAAGCGGATGTACTCCCGCTTCGTGGCCCTGCGCATCCGGCCTGCCGGCCGCGAGGTCCGCCAGAACACCGACGGCCCGGAGCTGCCCGTCTGCTGGCTGCTGGCCGAATGGCCAGCCGGTGAGAGCGAGCCGGTGCAGTTCTGGCTGTCCGACCTGCCCTCCAGCATGCCGATGACCACGCTGGTCCGCCTCGCCAAGCTCCGCTGGCGCA
>NZ_JBEXGX010000111.1:0-1102 GCF_040607495.1 Streptomyces sp. NPDC005281
TTCGGATCCAGGTAAGTCATCCGGCCCAGGAACCTCCTTCCGAGTTCCTCCCGGCTCAGCCGGGGATACAAACAGAGCGCCTCGTGGCGCACATGCTCCGCTCCACGACCCAGCGCCTTTTGACGATATGAAAGCCGCGGATCTCAGGGTTTCTTTTGACGACCTCGACGTCGATTCCAAGCTGTGCCCCGTGCTCGACGACAGCGTTCTTGAAGCCGGTGTCGACCCAGCTCTTGGAGATGGTCGGGTAGGTCTTCTTGGCCTGGTCGAGGAGTCGTATTCCCACGGCGTTTTCCGACAGGCTTGCGGCGGTGACGGTCACGGCGAGGAGCAGGCCGAGCGTGTCGGTGATGATGCCCCGCTTCCGGCCGACGATCTTCTTTGCGGCGTCCGTTCCCTGGCTGGTCAGGGGCACGTTGGTGGAGGTCTTCACACTCTGGGTGTCGATCACGGATGCGGTCGGTTCGGGCTTGCGCCCCTCTTTCACACGGGCCAGGCCGGTCAGGTCGTAGTTGAGCTGGGCGAGGATTCCTTCGTCACGCCAGGCGGCGTAGTAGGCGTAGACGGTGCCGTGGTTCGGGAAGTCGTGCGGGAGGTATTTCCACGGGATTCCCGTGCGGTTGATGTAGAGGATTGCGTTGAAGACATCGCGTAGTTCGACCTGGGCCGGCCGACCGGTGGGTCTGCGATCGAGTCGGGCATTCCTCCAGGCGGATAAGGTCGGTTCGATCAACGCCCATCGGGCGTCGGACAGGTCGCTGGGGTACGGCTTGCGCTGGTTCACGAAAGGGCTCCTACACGAACAGCGCCGCCGACAGCGTTACTTGACCAGCTGGGCGTTTCTGTGACGTCCATAGACCAGACGGAATCCGGGTGCGAGACGCGGAGCAAATGGGCGCCGAGACCGGAGCCCGGAAGGCCGCGAAGCTGCACGCAGGGCACAAATCATTCTGAAAAGACCAGGCCGCAAGAGCGACGTAACACCGCAAGTCATAACTAAATGCCCACTCAGTGGGCATTTGGAGATGGTCTATGTCGGTAAGTAACTTTCATGGCCGTCAGATTTGAGGTGTTTGCCCCATGCAGGTACCCCCGCGTCCGT
>NZ_JBEXGX010000112.1:0-1079 GCF_040607495.1 Streptomyces sp. NPDC005281
TGTCCTGGCCCTGGGCGACGAGGTGACCTGGGGCATCGACCTGGCCGACGGCGGAGCCGCCCTGGCCATCACGATCCTGCTCCACCACGACCAGCCTTTGCACTACATCTCCGGCCGGGCCATTCACCGCGCATCGGAGAGCTACCGCGGCGAGGGCAAGACCGACGCCAAGGACGCCGCCGTCATCGCCGATCAGGTCCGCATTCGCCGCGACCTGCGTCCTTTACGAACCAGCGATGAAACGGTCACTGATCTCAAGATCCTCACCGGTCGGCGCATGGACCTGGTCGCCGACCGCACCCGCACCGTCAATCGGCTCCGTGCCCAGCTCACCGGTATCTTCCCCGGCTTGGAGCACGTCCTGGACCTCACCAACACCGGGCCACTCGTGCTGTTGACCGGCTACCAGACCCCGGCCGCTCTGCGCCGGACAGGCAGGAAGCGGCTCGAGACCTGGCTTCGCAACCGCAGAGTCCTGCGTGCTGACCGACTCGCCGAGACCGCTTGGGAGACCGCCGGCCGCCAGTACACCAGACTGCCCGGCGAGAAGTTGACGGCCCAGATGGTGCACACCCTCGCGGCGGAGGTGATCGCCCTCAACCAGCAGGTCGCCGAGATCGACAAGGCGATCGAGGCCCGGTTTCGAGAGCACCGCGACTTCGAGGTGATCACCAGCATGCCGGGCCTGGGCGTGATCCTCGGTGCCGAGTTCCTGGCCGCGACCGGCGGCGACATGACCGCTTTCGGCACCCCGGACCGCCTCGCCGGCTTCGGTGGCGTCGCACCCGTGCCCCGCGACTCCGGCAAGATCAGTGGCAATCTTCGCCGGCCACGGCGCTACAACCGCAGACTCCAACGCGTCTTCTACATATCCGCGTTGTTCAGCATCCGCCACTGCGACGAGTCCCGTCGGTTTTACGAACGCAAGCGAGCCGAAGGCAAGCGACACATCCAAGCAGTCCTCGCCCTGGCCCGTCGGCGCGTCAACGTCCTCTGGGCCCTCCTCCGCGATGGACGAACGTATGAAGCCACGCCACCCACTGCACGCGCGGCTTGACAGACCACATTAGGAATCACTG
>NZ_JBEXGX010000113.1:0-1077 GCF_040607495.1 Streptomyces sp. NPDC005281
CCGTTGCCGTTGCTGGTGGAGCGGGAGCGGGCGTTGTTCGGGGCGTGGTACGAGTTCTTCCCGCGCTCGGAGAGCGGGGTGCTGGATCCGTCGGTGCACGGCACGTTCCGTACGGCCGCCGAGCGGCTGCCCGCGATCGCGGAGATGGGTTTCGACGTCGTCTACCTCCCGCCGGTGCATCCCATCGGCACCACGCACCGCAAGGGCCCGGACAACACCCTGTCCGCGGGCCCCGAGGACGCCGGGGTGCCCTGGGCCATCGGCTCCCCCGAGGGCGGACACGACGCCATCCACCCCGCGCTGGGCACGATCGAGGACTTCGACGCCTTCGTGCGCCGGGCCGCCGGCCTGGGCCTGGAGATCGCGCTCGACTTCGCGCTCCAGTGCTCCCCCGACCACCCCTGGGTGGAGAAACACCCCGAGTGGTTCCACCACCGCGCCGACAACACCATCGCCCACGCGGAGAACCCGCCCAAGAAGTACCAGGACATCTACCCGATCGCCTTCGACCGGGACATGCCCGGCCTGGTCCGCGAGACCGTCCGCGTCCTGCGCCACTGGATGGACCACGGGGTACGCATCTTCCGCGTCGACAACCCCCACACCAAACCCGTCGTGTTCTGGGAACAGGTGATCGCGGACATCAACGCGACCGACCCCGACATCATCTTCCTCGCCGAGGCCTTCACCCGCCCCGCCATGATGCGCACCCTGGCCGAGATCGGCTTCCAGCAGTCCTACACCTACTTCACCTGGCGCAACACCAAAGAAGAACTCACCGAGTACCTCACCGAACTCTCCGGCGACAGCGCCGCCCGCATGCGCCCGAACCTCTTCGTCAACACCCCCGACATCCTCCACGAGTTCCTCCAGCACGGCGGCCGCCCCGCCTTCGAACTCCGCGCCGTCCTCGCCGCCACCCTCTCCCCCACCTGGGGCATCTACAGCGGCTACGAACTCTGCGAGAACACCCCCCTGCGCCCCGGCAGCGAGGAATACCTCCACTCCGAGAAATACCAGCTGCACCCACGCGACTGGGAGTCGGCAGAACGCGAAGGCCGCACCATCGCACCGCTG
>NZ_JBEXGX010000114.1:0-1047 GCF_040607495.1 Streptomyces sp. NPDC005281
AGTGGGCATTTGGAGATGGTCTATGTCGGTAAGTAACTTTCATGGCCGTCAGATTTGAGGTGTTTGCCCCATGCAGGTACCCCCGCGTCCGTCGAGCTACGAACTTGGCCGCCCGTTTACTCCGGGTCTCGTGCACGAAGTCCGTCTGGTATGAAGATCAGGCAGAAACGCCCAGCAGTAGCGGAGCGGCACCGTCCACCGCATCCATGATCACGCTGTGGCGTGAGCCAGCGGAAGCCGTACCCCAGCGACCTGTCCGACGCCCGATGGGCCCTGATCGAACCGACGCTGACGGCCTGGAGAAAGGCCCGGCTCGACCGCAGACCAACCGGACAGCCGGCCAAGGTCGATTTACGCGACGTCTTCAACGCGATCCTCTACGTGAACCGCACGGGAATCCCCTGGAAATACCTCCCGCACGACTTCCCGAACCACGGCACCGTCTATTCCTACTACGCCGCGTGGCGCGACGAAGGAATCTTCGCCCAGCTCAACTACGACCTGACCGGCCTGGCCCGCGTGAAGGAAGGACGCAAGCCCGAGCCGACCGCTTCCGTGATCGACACCCAGAGCGTGAAGACCTCCACCAATGTGCCCCTGACCAGCCAGGGAACCGACGCCGCCAAGAAAATCGTCGGCAGGAAACGGGGCATCCTCACCGACACGATCGGACTCATCCTCGCCGTGACTGTCACCGCCGCGAGCCTGTCCGAGAACGCCGTCGGAATCCAGCTCCTCAACCAGGCCAAGAAGACCTACCCGACCATCTCAAAGAGCTGGGTCGACACCGGCTTCAAGAACGCCGTCATCGAGCACGGCGCCAACCTCGGAATCGACGTCGAAGTCGTCAACAGAAACCCAGGAGTTCGCGGCTTCCACGTTGTCAAAAGGCGCTGGGTTGTCGAACGAAGCATTGGTTGGATCATGATGCACCGGCGCCTCGCCCGAGACTACGAGACCCTGCCCGCCAGCTCCGAGGCCATGATCCACGTCGCCTCGATCGACAACCTCACCAAGCGCATAACGGACGAGACGACACCCACCTGG
>NZ_JBEXGX010000115.1:0-1043 GCF_040607495.1 Streptomyces sp. NPDC005281
CACCAGCGCGGCATGCGCGTCATCATCGACTTCGTCATGAACCACACCAGCGACCAGCACCCGTGGTTCCAGGAATCCCGCGCCGACCCCCAGGGACCCTACGGCGACTACTACGTCTGGGCCGACGACGACAAGCAGTACCAGGACGCCCGCATCATCTTCGTCGACACCGAAGCCTCCAACTGGACCTTCGACCCCGTCCGCAAGCAGTACTACTGGCACCGCTTCTTCTCCCACCAGCCCGACCTCAACTACGAGAACCCGGCCGTCCAGGAGGAGATCGTCTCCGCGCTGCGGTTCTGGCTCGATCTGGGGATCGACGGGTTCCGGCTGGACGCGGTGCCGTATCTGTACCAGGTCGAGGGAACCAACTGCGAAAACCTTCCTGCGACCCACGAGTTCCTCAAGCGGGTGCGCAAGGAGATCGACACGCACTATCCGGACACGGTGCTGCTCGCCGAGGCGAACCAGTGGCCCGAGGACGTCGTCGACTACTTCGGCGACTTCCCCTCCGGCGGCGACGAATGCCACATGGCCTTCCACTTCCCCGTCATGCCCCGCATCTTCATGGCCGTCCGCCGCGAGTCCCGCTACCCCGTCTCCGAAGTCCTCGCCAAGACCCCCGCCATCCCCGGCAACTGCCAATGGGGCATCTTCCTGCGCAACCACGACGAGCTCACCCTCGAAATGGTCACCGACGAAGAACGCGACTACATGTACGCCGAATACGCGAAAGACCCGCGTATGCGCGCCAACATCGGCATCCGCCGCCGCCTCGCCCCCCTCCTCGACAACGACCGCAACCAGATCGAACTCTTCACCGCCCTGCTCCTGTCCCTGCCCGGCAGCCCGATCCTCTACTACGGCGACGAGATCGGCATGGGCGACAACATCTGGCTCGGCGACCGCGACGCCGTCCGCACCCCCATGCAATGGACCCCCGACCGCAACGCCGGCTTCTCCTCCAGCGACCCCGGCCGCCTCTTCCTCCCCACGATCATGGACCCCGTCTACGGCTACCAGGTCACCAACGTCGAAGCCTC